>NZ_JARWKW010000018.1:0-55020 GCF_047445855.1 Rhizobium sp. BR 250 | reverse complement strand
CTCCATCACGACGATCGAAGCGCCTTGCCCGGCCATAAATCTTCGAAAATGCTGCCGGGGTAGCTTCCGCCGGAACTTCACCTCTCCGGAAAGCAAAGCTCCGTGAACCTGAAAAACGTTCTTCGCCAGATCGATCCCAATCATCGTGTCGTATGTCATGCTGCCATCCTTCCACCCGTTGGATTTAACCCGACCATCCTCTGACAGAACGTGCCGGGTGGGTAGAGCGGCAACCACGCCATCTATTCAGATACTCCTCGAACATCGCGCCATCGCCGATCTGTCGTCCGGAGGCGGGAAGCCATTCAGCGTAAAGCCATCGATAAGCCCGGTGCATATCCGCATAGGGGCCTTTGTGACGCAGCACGGCATATTCGCCGCCTGCGATGGGTTGCCGCTGCAACGGCTCGCTCTCCATCGGTGTCACAACACCGGTGACGCAGGCAATGGAACGAAGGTCGTCGGCAGGCACAATATCGGGATCGTCGAAATAAACCCCGATCATGCGCATGTCCGGTCCGGCCAGTCCACGCGCATACAGCGTCCCGAACAGGGTTTCGAACGCCTTGCTGATCAGCATGTAGGAGCCGCGATGCGGAACCCCGGTCAGCGTCATGGGAGAAACGGTTTTCACAGCAATATCAAACATATCGGTCGCCTTTTCCAAAGGAACTGCGTTGAACAGACTGTGGCTCCCCTCTTTCCGGTAACGCGCCGGCGGCATGCCGTAGGCCGTTTTGAAAATGCGGTTGAAGGACTGGAGGTTCGGGTAGCCCGATCGTTTTGCAATGTCGCCGATGGCTAGATCGCCGCGGACGATCTCGCCCGCCGCGCGGTGCAACCGCAGCCTCTTGACAGTCATGGCCGCCGTTTCGCCATGGATTGCCCGATAAATTCTGTGCCAGTGATAGCTTGACATGCAGGCGATTTCCGCCAGCCGGCCCATATCCAGTTCCTCGTCAAGATGGTCGTGAATATAGGCTGAAACCCGCCTCAGACGCGTTTCATAGATTGCCCAAGCCGTGTCACCGTTCATATCGAGCCTCTTTGCAAATCCGATGGCCAATAGAACCATAACTCGATTTGACAAATCCTGCTCAGTTGGGTGCCCGGCAAACGAGGCCGGCAGCCGACAGTCCTCACCTTATTGGTGAAAACGGAAGTGGTTGGCCCGGAAAACCGGACCAACCCTGTGGTTTTAGGATCAGGCCGCCAGTGCCGCGGCCACCGCTTCGATGGCCTCCTGCGCCTTGGCGCCATCCGGGCCACCGGCCTGTGCCATGTCAGGGCGACCGCCGCCGCCCTTGCCGCCAAGTGCGGCGGAAGCAGTACGAACAATGTCCACGGCGCTGAAGCGCGCGGTCAGGTCTTCGGTCACGGCCGCAACAGCGCTTGCCTTGCCGTCTTCGGAAACCGCGATCAGCAGCACGACGCCGGAGCCGAGGTTGGCCTTGGCTTCATCAGCGAGACCCTTGAGGTCCTTGGCATCGATGCCGGACATGGACTTCGCCAGGAAATTGACGCCGGCCACCTGCTTGACGTCGCTTGCGCCGGCATCGGCAGAACCGCCGCCCATGGCGAGTTTCCGACGCGCATCGGCAAGTTCACGCTCCAGCTTCTTACGCTCGTCCAGCAGCCCTTCGACGCGCGAGAGAACGTCGCCCGGCTGTACCTTCAGCGACGACGCAAGCGCCTTCACCCGCTCATCCTGTTCGGAAAGATAGGCAAGCGCACCCTGACCGGTGACCGCTTCGAGACGACGCACGCCGGCACCAACGGCGCTTTCGCCGAGAATGCGGATGAGGCCAATCTGGCCGGTGGCGCCCACATGGGTGCCGCCGCAAAGCTCGACTGAATAGGGACGGTTGGCTTTTGCGCCATGCAGGCCGGTGCCCATGGAGACAACACGAACCTCATCGCCGTATTTTTCACCAAACAGCGCCATGGCGCCTTCGGCAATGGCGTCGTCAACGCTCATCAGGCGGGTGACGACCGGCGAGTTCTGCAGCACGATTTCGTTGGCCATCTCTTCGACAACCTTCAGCTCCTCGGCCGACATCGGCTTCGGATGCGAAACGTCGAAACGCAGGCGCTCGGGCGCAACCAGCGAACCCTTCTGGGCCACATGGGTGCCGAGCACTTCGCGCAGCGCCTCGTGCAGAAGGTGAGTGGCGGAGTGGTTGGCACGCAGACGCGAGCGGCGGTCGTGATCGACCGTCAGCTGAACGGCATCGCCCACTTTCAGGCCGCCCTTGGAGACGGTGCCCATATGCACGAACAGGCCTTCGCCCCTCTTCTGGGTATCGGAAACGGCAAAGGCGCCGTTGTCGCCGGAGATCACACCGGTATCGCCCATCTGGCCGCCGGACTCGCCGTAGAACGGCGTCTGGTTGACGACGACCTGCACGGTCTCGCCATCGGCAGCGCTCTCGACAGCCTTGCCGTCCTTGACGATCGCCAGGACGACGCCTTCGGCGGTTTCGGTGTCGTAACCGAGGAACTCGGTCGCGCCGAGCTTTTCCTTGAGCTCGAACCAGATTGTCTCGGTCGCCTTGTCGCCGGAGCCGGCCCAATGCGAGCGGGCTTCCGCCTTCTGGCGCTCCATGGCATCAGTGAAACCGGAAATATCGACGCCGATTTCGCGGGCGCGCAGCGCATCCTGCGTCAGGTCGAGCGGGAAACCATAGGTATCGTAAAGCTTGAAGGCGGTTTCGCCATCCAGCATATCGCCCTTGTGCAGGGTCGAGGTAGCGTCGGAGAGCAGCGACAGGCCGCGTTCCAGCGTCTTGCGGAAACGGGTTTCCTCAAGCTTCAGCGTCTCGGAAATCAGCGCTTCGGCGCGCACGAGTTCCGGATAGGCGCGGCCCATCTGCTGCACCAGTGCCGGAAGCAGCTTGTAGATCAGCGGCTCGCGCGCGCCGAGAAGCTCGGCATGGCGCATGGCGCGGCGCATGATGCGACGCAGAACGTAACCACGGCCTTCGTTTGAAGGCAGGACGCCATCGGCGATCAGGAAGGCCGACGAGCGCAGATGGTCGGCGATGACCCGGTGGCTGGCGCGCTTTTCGCCTTCGGCCGGAACGCCGGTTGCTTCGACAGAAGCGGAGATCAGCGCACGGAACAGGTCCGTGTCGTAATTGTCATGCTTGCCCTGCAGCAGCGCCGAAATACGCTCCAGACCCATGCCGGTATCGATCGACGGGCGCGGCAGGTCGATGCGCTCTTCCTTCGTCAGCTGCTCATATTGCATGAAGACGAGGTTCCAGATTTCAATGAAACGATCGCCATCCTCTTCCGGCGAACCGGGCGGGCCGCCCCAGATATGGTCGCCGTGATCGTAGAAGATTTCCGAACAGGGACCGCAGGGACCGGTATCGCCCATCGCCCAGAAATTGTCGCTGGTCGGAATGCGGATGATACGGTCGTCGGAGAAACCGGCGATCTTCTTCCAGAGGTTAAAGGCCTCGTCATCGGTATGATAGACCGTGACCAGCAGACGGTTACGGTCAATGCCGAATTCCTTGGTGATCAGGTTCCAGGCATGGGTGATCGCCTCTTCCTTGAAATAATCGCCGAAGGAAAAATTGCCGAGCATTTCGAAGAAGGTGTGGTGACGGGCGGTATAACCGACATTGTCGAGGTCGTTATGCTTGCCGCCAGCGCGCACGCATTTCTGCGCCGAAGCGGCCGTGGAATAGGGGCGGCTTTCAAGGCCGGTGAAGACGTTCTTGAACTGCACCATGCCGGCATTGGTGAACATCAGTGTCGGATCGTTGCGCGGCACCAGCGGGCTGGAAGGCACGATCTCGTGTCCGTTCTTCTTGAAGTAGTCGAGAAAGGTCGACCGAATTTCATTCACACCGCTCATGCCCACACACCGCTCACAGCTGGAGTCCATCACCGCCATCCCGAAGATGGCTATATTGCAAAATCACTGGCTTTTATCGTCCGCATCCTGCCCTGTCCAGCCATGGAGGCGAAGCAAGACATATAGGCAAGGAAAAAGGGCCGCGCGAAGAAAAATCGCACGACCCTTTTTATCCATATCAGTTCGGCAAAGTCTCCGGGCTGCGATACCTGGACCTTCGCGGACCGTATCAGCCCTCGTCGCTGCCGTCGTCACCTTCGCCGGCGTCCGGGCCACCATTTTGCAGGAAGCGGTCGGCGATCAGACCGGCATTCTGGCGCAGCGCCAGTTCGATCTCATTGGCCGTATCCGGATTGTCGCGCAGGAAGGTCTTGGCGTTTTCACGCCCCTGCCCCAGACGCTGGCTGTTATAGGAGAACCAGGCACCGGATTTCTCGACGATACCGGCCTTCACGCCGAGATCGACCAGCTCACCGGTCTTGGAAACGCCTTCGCCATACATGATGTCGAATTCCACCTGCTTGAAGGGCGGTGCCATCTTGTTCTTGACGACCTTGACGCGCGTCTGGTTGCCGACAACCTCTTCACGCTCCTTGACGGCGCCGATACGGCGGATGTCGAGGCGCACGGAAGCGTAGAACTTGAGAGCATTACCGCCCGTCGTCGTTTCCGGCGAACCAAACATGACGCCGATCTTCATGCGGATCTGGTTGATGAAGATCACCATGCACTTGGACTTGGAGATCGAAGCGGTCAGCTTGCGCAGCGCCTGGCTCATCAGACGGGCCTGAAGACCCGGCAGGCTGTCGCCCATTTCGCCCTCGATTTCCGCCCGCGGCGTCAGTGCCGCAACGGAGTCGACCACGAGCACGTCCACCGCGCCGGAGCGCACCAGCGTATCGGTGATTTCGAGCGCCTGCTCACCCGTATCCGGCTGCGAGATCAGAAGGCCCTGCAGATCCACACCGAGCTTGCGGGCATAGACCGGATCGAGCGCATGTTCGGCGTCCACGAAGGCGCAGATGCCGCCCTTCTTCTGGGCTTCCGCAATCGTCTGCAGCGCCAGCGTCGTCTTACCCGAGCTTTCCGGGCCATAAATTTCAATGATGCGCCCCTTCGGCAGACCGCCGATGCCGAGCGCGATATCCAGGCTGAGCGAACCCGTCGAAACGGTCTCCACCTCAACCACGTTTTCATTGGAACCGAGCTTCATGATCGATCCCTTGCCGAACGACCGTTCGATCTGGGAGAGCGCCGCTTCCAGTGCCTTGCTTTTATCCACCGATTTATCCTCTACGAGACGCAAAGAATTTTGTGCCATCCGAACCACCTTTAGGTTATTGAAGCCGCACAGGCAATGAAGCAGTATGGAAACGGTATGTACTCTATTTGTTCTCATTTCGCAAGGCTGAACCAGCATATTGAAAACAAATAGCGATAAGTAGTTTGTTCTGCTTTCGTTTTTCCGTGCCCGGCCCATCGCCGCAAACCGGATGCGAGGTCAGGAAGACATCAGTTTAGGCCGAATCGTCCGGTCTTTCCATCCGCCAAAGAGGGAAACGCAAGCGTGAAGAAAATACTCGTTCTGGGCGGCGCGCATATCGACCGGCGTGGCATGATCGAGACCGAGACGGCGCCCGGCGCCAGCAATCCCGGCTCGTGGATGGAAGAGGCCGGCGGCGGCGGTTTTAACGCCGCGCGCAATCTTTCCCGCCTCGGTTTTAAGGTCCGCATCATCGCCCCGCGCGGCGGCGATGTGACAGGAGAAGCCGTGGCGGAGGCAGCAAGGCAGGCCGGGGTGGAGGACACGCCCTTCGTCTTCCTCGACCGCCGCACGCCGAGCTACACCGCCATTCTGGAGCGCGACGGCAATCTGGTCATCGCACTTGCCGACATGGACCTCTACAAGCTCTTCACCCCGCGCCGCCTGAAGGTACGCGGCGTGCGCGAGGCGATCACCGCCAGCGATATCCTGCTCTGCGACGCCAATCTGCCCGAAGACACGCTGACGGCGCTCGGCCTCATTGCCCGGGCCTGCGAAAAGCCGCTTGCGGCCATCGCCATTTCGCCCGCCAAGGCGGTGAAGCTGAAAGCGGCGCTCGGTGATATCGGCATTCTCTTCATGAACGAGGCGGAAGCCCGCGCGCTGACCGGCGAGACGGCACAGAATGTCCGTGACTGGCCGGATATTCTGCGCAAGGCCGGGCTTTCCGGTGGCGTCGTCACCCGTGGCGCCAGCGAAGTGGTGGCTTTCAACGGAACGGAAAAAGCAATCCTCCACCCGCCCCTCATCCGTGAGGTAAAGGACGTCACCGGCGCCGGTGATGCCATGGCGTCGGGTTATCTCGCCGCCATTGCCGAGGGAAAGACGATTACGGAAGCATTGAGACAGGGGGCGGCCGCGGCCGCCATCACCGTGCAATCGCCCTTCGCCACAGCCCAGGAACTATCAAAAGACAGTGTCGACGCCATGTTGGGGCTTGTTCCCCAGGCTGAAATACTGGCATGAACCCGCTTTTGAAAATTGGAACAAACTAAAATGACCCGCCCCATCTCCCCGCTCCTGCCCATCGTCTATTCTCAGGAAGTCGCCGCCGCCAAGCAGCGCGGTGCGCCGATCGTCGCGCTCGAATCGACCATCATCACCCATGGTATGCCCTATCCCGGCAATATCGAGATGGCGGAAAGCGTCGAACAGATCATTCGTGATCAGGGTGCGGTTCCGGCCACCATCGCCGTGATTCACGGCAATTTGCATATCGGCCTTGAGAAAGACCAGCTCGAGGCGCTTGCGCAGACCACCGACGCCATGAAGGTCTCGCGCGCCGATATCGCCTTTGCAATCGCCGAGCGTCGCACCGGCGCCACCACGGTTGCCGCCACCATGATCGCCGCCGCCCGCGCCGGCATCCGCGTTTTCGCCACCGGCGGCATTGGCGGCGTGCACAAGGGCGCGGAAGAAACCTTCGATATTTCCGCAGACCTGACCGAGCTTGCCAGAACCGGCGTGATCGTCGTCTGCGCCGGCGCCAAGGCAATCCTCGATATTCCGAAGACGCTGGAAGTTCTCGAAACCAACGGCGTGCCGGTCGTCACCTTCGGGTCTGAAGAGTTCCCGGCCTTCTGGTCGCGCTCCTCCGGCCTGGCGAGCCCGCTCTCGCTGAACAGCCCGGCGGCAATCGCCAATTTCCAGGCGACCCGCGAACAGCTCGGCATCGATGGCGGCATGCTGGTGGCCAATCCCGTGCCGGAAGCCGACGAAATTCCGCGCGAGGAGATGGAAATCTACATCAACCGCGCCATCTCCCACGCCGAGCGTGATGAAGTCACCGGCAAGGCGGTCACGCCTTACCTGCTCGGCGATATCTTCCGCCTGACGGATGGGCGCAGCCTCGAGACCAATATTGCGCTGGTGCGCAACAATGCGCAGCTTGCGGCTGAAATCGCCGTGGCGCTGAACTGAGGCCATACACCCCCTCTTCGTTCCGTTCGACAGCAGAGAGTCTTCATCAAAATAGAGAGGAGCCGGGGAGCTTTTGACTTCCCGGCCGTGGGAGGTCATCGCAAACGTCCCATCCGTCATGCTCTGGCCTGTCCCGAGCATCTGCGGCGCCTCGCCCGGTGAGACGTGATTGGATCCTCGGGACGAGCCCGAGGATGACGTCGAGTTGCTGGAAAGACCTGTTGCCAACAACAAAAAGGCCGGAAAGCTTGCGCTTTCCGGGCCTTTGTTTTTCTTCCAGAACCCGATCAGTTCTGTGCGACGGGCTTCACCAGCGGCGTCACGCGGCGGATGGTGACGCGGCGGTTCTGCTGTTCAGGGCCGAGCGTCTGCACCTTCAGGTAACGCTCGCCATAACCCTGCGTCGCGAGGTTTTCCGGCGGAATGCCGTAAACATCGGTCAGCACATTGGCGACGGAGGCGGCGCGCTCATCGGAAAGGACGAGGTTGCTTTCATCCGAACCGACGGCATCGGTATGGCCTTCGATCAGGAAGGTTTCCGCCGGGTTCTTGTTCAGCGCCTTGTTGATCGCATCCGCAACCTTGCGCAGCGAGCGGGCCTGCGTCATCGGGATTTCGGCGCTGCCGGTGGCAAAGGTGATGGTATCGAGGTCGATACGGCGCACCTTGTCGCGGATACGGGCCGAATAACGCACTTCGTCCAGCGAATAGACACGCTCCACAGGCTCGACGGGCGGCTGCTCCAGGAAGCGGTAATAATCGCGGTCCGGATCGCTCGAGGTGTCGATGATGTAGTCGGTCACGGGAATGCGCAGGCGCATCGGCGGCAGGTCAAGGCCCGGGTCGCGATAGACATAATCGCGGTCCGGATCGTCCATCAGTTCCGGTGCATAAAACAGCACATATTCCCGGCCGCGATCATCGATGCGCGAACGCTGGATGACGTCGCCGTAGCGGTTGCGGATCGTCACCACCTGCGTGCCGTCACGGCGCTCGACGGTTTCGCGCACACGGCCACCCGGCAGGCGTTCGTAATAGGGCTCGCCGCCATCACGGATGAAACGCTGGTTGTCGTCACCGCGCACCACGACACGGTCGCCGAACTGCAGGATGATCGGTGCGTCACGATCCCGGTCACGCGGACGGCCTTCGCGCGGCTGCCATTCACGCACGCCTTCCGGCCGCTCATATTGCGGACGACGGTCGATGCGCTCGCCCTGCTGGGAGGTGATCGCCTCCATCTTCACGGGCGGCGGCGGGGCCTTGCCTTCGGCGGCACCGGCGCGCTGTGCTTCGGCGTCGGAGGTCGGAACCTTGACGTCACCGGCCTGTTCGCGCTCGCGGCGACGTTCCTCGCGGGTCTGGCGGTTGCCCGAGCGTTCCACTTCCTTGTCGCTGTCAAGAACGGCCGCGCCCTTGTCGACCGGCAGGATGACGGTGTCAGCGGTCTTGGACGGATCCTTGGCGATTGCCTTGGCCTTGTCCAGTTCCTCCTTCGTCATCGGCGGCGCTTCCGTCTGCGGCACGGCGACCTGATTGGGCACGGGCTCACCGGCCGGCGCCTGTCCGGTCGTCGCACCGCTCGGCGGCGGAGGTGTCGGGGCACCCGGCAGCGGCGCTGCGGGCTCCGTCCTGCCCTGGCCTTCGGCCGGCTGCTCGGAAGGCTGGCGGCCGGGTGCGGGGTTGGGTTGCACCTCAGGTGCCGGTGGGCGCGCAGGTGTTGGCGCTTCGGTCGGGACCGGCGCTTCCTTCACGGCGGGCTCGGGGGCTGCCGGCTTTTTCTCGGGAACGGGTTTTTCAGCCGGCTCGGCTTTCTGTTCCGGGGCCTTTTCCTCTACCTGCGGTTTTTTCGCGGGTGCCGGTTCGCKGGGCTTGGCGGGCTGCTCGGAGCTTTCCGGGCGCGCGGCGGGCTGCTGTTCGGCAGCGGGTTCCTTCGCAGGCTCCTTCGTGGGTTCCTTCTCCTTGCGGGGACGTTCCGGGCGTTGCTCGCCTTCGCCGGCGGGTTGTTCCGCCCGTTGAGGCTTGCGCGGACGTTCCTGCGGCTGCTGCTCGGCCGGTGCGGCTTCGGGCGCGGCCTCCCGCTGGCGTGCCGGGCGCTGTTCACCCTCGCCCTGCGGCTCCTGCGCACGTTCGGGTTTACGCGGGCGCTCCTGCGGCTGTTCGGCAGGTGCCGGCGCGGGTTCCGGGCGGGCCTCGCGCTGCTGGGGTTCCCGCTGCGGTTCGGGCTGCGCTTCGCGCTGGGGCTCCCTTTGGGGCTCCCGCTGGGGTTCAGGGCGTGGTTCGGCGGGTGCTTCGGCCTTCGGTTCGGGCGGCCGTTCACGCGGGGCTTCCGGCGCGCGTTCGTGTTTCTGAGGCTCGGCCTGCGGCTGCGCCTCCTCGGCCTGCTTGTGCTTCTTGCGCAGTTCCTCTTCCGGGTTCTCCGCTTCCGGCTGTGCCTGCGCCAGGATCAGCGGGCTCTGCGAATGGGGCATCTGTGTCTGCGCCCGCGCGGCGCCGGCAAAACCGGCGGCTGCCGGCTCCACCGCAATCGCCAGCGACATGAGGGGGAAAACCACCCCCGTCAGCAATGTGTTCTTCTTCAGCATCAGTGCTTCCTCATCTGCCATCGTTTTACGTCGCGTGTGCCGCGACATCGTGAATCCGGCTGCGCGTGCAGGCGCTGGTCAACGCCCGGCACACGCTTCGGTTCCCATGATGAACAAAGCCTTCTGTACCGGAAATGAACAGATCAAGGCGTTTTCGTGGAAGCTCTGCGGCACAAACGCGGTCGCTAATATTGCAGTTGCATTTTTTGACCAACCGGACGAATAATCTGATCCGCGCTGAAGGCCACAGGCGGTATAATCCGTTCTGCCGCGCCCAGCGCCCCTGGCGTCCGCACTGAAAACAACAACAGACTGCGGATGAACGACCAAAAGAGAGGATCGAAATGCCTATTTCCACCCGTCTGCTCGCAGCCGCATCGATTGCCGCCATCTCGCTGTTTTCCGGCGCTGCCCTCGCGCAGGACAAGATCGTCATCGGCACCGAAGGCGCCTACCCGCCCTTCAACAATCTCGAAGCCGACGGCACGCTGACCGGCTTCGACATCGACATCGCCAAGGCGCTGTGCGAACAAATGAAGGCCGAATGCACCTTCGTCACCAATGACTGGGACGGCATCATTCCCGCCCTGCAGGCCAAGAAGTTCGACGCCATCATCGCGTCCATGTCGATCACGCCGGAACGCCTCCAGAAGGTCGACTTCTCCAAGAAATATTACAACACCCCGCCGGCCATCGCCGTGCCGAAGGATTCGCCGATCAAGTCGCTCGACGATCTCAAGGGCAAGTCGCTCGGCGCGCAGGGTTCCACCACCCACTCCAACTATGCCGAAAAGCATTTTCCGGATGCCAACGTGAAGATGTATCCGACCGCCGACGAATATAAGCTCGACATTGCCAATGGCCGCATCGACGCCGTCATCGACGATATCGTCGTGCTTTCGGAATGGCTGAAGACGGATGCCGGCGCCTGCTGCAAGATCCTGACGCCGCTCAAGGTCGACGTCGAGATCAACGGCAATGGCGCGGGCGTCGCCGTTCGCAAGGGTGACACGGCGCTGGCCGACAAGTTCACGGCCGCCATCGCCGGTATTCGCGCCAGCGGCAAGTATCAGGAGATCAACAAAAAATACTTCGATTTCGACGTTTACGGCGAGTGAGCCTGTTCGATCTGTTGAAATCTGGTGGCGGAAGGCTTGCCCTTCCGCCATTTTTGTTTGAAAACGTCAGCATAACAATCACGGCGGCTTAAGACCGCGGGGGAAAACTGGCATGAGCGGAGCATTTTCCGCCATAGGTGCGTTCTGGACCTATGTCTCGACACTTCTCGATCCTTTCTGCGGACCGGTCGGTCTCTTCTCGCTTTTCGGAAACGGCACCCTCGTCGCCTGCGGCGATGCGGGTTGGGGCGATGAAATCGCCTTCGGCGTCAAGGTCACCATCTCGCTGGCGCTCGCCACCCTGCCCGTCGGGCTGCTGATCGGTTTCCTCATCGCGCTTGCCGCACAATCGGAAGAAAAATCGCTGCGGCTGGCGACCGGCATCTACACCACCATTTTCCGCGGCCTGCCGGAACTCCTGACGCTCTTCATCGTCTATTACGGCATCCAGATGCTGCTGCAATCGGTGGCCGGTTATGTGGGCATCACCGGTCCCGTCGAAATCAACGCCTTCGTGGCGGGCATGGTGGCACTCTCCGTGGTGTTCTCGTCCTATGCGTCTGAAGTGCTGCTTTCCGCCTTCAAAGCCATACCGAAGGGACAATATGAGGCCGGCCACGCGCTCGGCCTGTCGCGCGGCCGCACCATGGTGCTCATCATCATCCCGCAGCTCGTGCGGATCGCCCTGCCCGGCATGACCAATCTCTGGGTCATCCTGCTGAAGGACACCTCCTACGTCTCGATCATCGGCCTTGCCGACATCATTCGCCAGACCGGCATCGCCGCCCGCGTCAGCAAGGAAGCCTTCTTTTTCTACAGCATCGCCTGCCTGCTCTACCTCATCCTCGCGCTGCTTTCGTCCATCGGCATCGGTTTCATCGACCGCTGGTCACGCAAGTCGGAGGTGAGCCGATGAGCCATATTCAGGAACTCATTCCGCCACGCCCCGCGCCCGTCGTTGCGGACAAGCCGCTCAATATTTCGCGCATCGTCGGCATGGCCGTCATCGCACTCTGGGCGCTGCTCGCTGCAGGGCTGATCTTCGCCATGATCGAAGGCTGGGACTGGGACAAGTTCGAGCGTTACGGGCCGCGCTATATCGATGGTCTCATCACCACCATCACCCTCGTCGGCAGTTCGATCATTCTCGGCGCCATTCTTTCCGTGCCGATCGCCTTTGCCCGCATGTCGGAAAATCGCGTCCTCGGCGCGCTGGCCTATGCCTATGTCTATGTCTTCCGCAGCACGCCGCTTCTGGCGCAGCTTTTCCTGATCTATTACGGCCTCGGCAGCTTCCGCCAGGGGCTGGAGACCGTTAGCCTATGGTGGTTCTTCCGCGAGGCCTGGTATTGCGGCCTGCTGTCGCTCACCCTCAACACGGCGGCCTATCAGGCGGAAATCCTGCGCGGCGCCATCCGCAGCGTGCCGCGAGGCCAGCATGAGGGTGCGGCCTCGCTCGGCCTGTCGAAACTCGTCACCTTCCGCAAGATCATCCTGCCGCAGGCGCTCATCGTGGCGCTGCGCCCCTATGGCAACGAGATCATCCTGATGATCAAGGGTTCGGCGGTGGTCTCCATCGTCACGGTCTTCGATCTGATGGGGCAGACCCGTTACGCCTTTTCCCGCACCTTCGATTATCAGGCCTATCTCTGGGCCGCGATCTTCTATCTGACGATCGTCGAAACGCTGCGGCATGTCTGGGCATGGCTGGAAGCACGCCTGACGCGCCACCTCAAACGCTAGGCGAAACATTGGCAGCACTCATCAAGAGCGGCTGCCAACATTTTGAAAAATATAAATATTTTGTGACAGTCCACGCCTTTGGCAAGCTTGGATTAACCCTGTCGTGTTCCCATATTCGATACAGCGGCAATGCTGTGATCGGCAATCATGGATACGGGAACCGCCGTCATGAACAAGGACATGGAAATGATGCTGAGAGGCTACGGCCTCACCACCGCCCAGATATTTTACCGCCTGCCGGACCATCCGCTGGTTCTCCAGACCTATGTCTGGCAGGACTATGATCTCGCCCCGGACTTCCCCGAAATGCACGGCTTCCTCAAATTCTGGCAGGAAAAGCTCGACGGGCCTTTGCACTCCGTCCGCTACGTGCACCGGCAGGTGATCTCGGCGCAGGAATGGCGTGCGCTCAAAGGAGAGTTCATCATCCACTGATGCGTCGCGCCACATAAGCATTGCGCCCGTCCCCGATGCGGCTTACAGCAAACCTCAACTGAAGATGCTGACGGATAAGGCACGATGACGAAGAACCAGAAGATCGACGAAGAGGCGCTTGCCGAGGCGTATAACCGTGCACTCGCGCTCGAAAAAGCCGGCGATGTGGACGCGGCGGTGAAGGCCTACGAGGAAGTTCTGGCCATCGATCCGGAAGACCACGGCGGCGCGGCCGTGCGCATCGCCGCCATGGGCCGGGGCGAACAGCCGTCGAAAGCGCCCGACGCTTACGTCGAAACCCTGTTCGACCAGCACGCCGAAGCCTTCGAGGATATTCTTGTCGAGCAGCTCGGTTACGCCGTGCCGATGATGGTGCGCCAGCGGCTGCAGACACTGAACCTCGGCCCCTTCAAGCGCCTGCTCGATCTCGGTTGCGGCACCGGCCTCACCGGTGAGGCGCTGCGCGATATGGCTGACGACATCACCGGCATCGATATTTCCGAAAACATGGTCGAGATCGCCCATGAGAAGGATCTCTACGAGACGCTCTATGTCGCCGAAGCCGAGGACTTCCTCGAGGACAACGACGACGAGCCCTTCGACATCATCACCGCCACTGATGTGTTGCCCTATCTCGGCGCACTGGAGCCGCTGTTTTTCGGCGCCGCCGAAAACCTCAATGCCGGCGGTCTCTTGATCTTCTCCTCGGAAACCCTGCCCGAAGACATCATGGCCGGCCGCCCCTATATGGTCGGCCCGCACCAGCGTTTCGCCCATGCGGAAACCTATGTCCGGGAAAGACTGGCCGCGACCGGTTTCGAGGTCGTCGAGGTCACCGACATCAATGTGCGCATGCAGGACGGCAACCCCACGCCGGGCCATCTGATTATCGCCAAGCTCAAGGGCTGAGGCGGCGTCGCGGCATCTTTCTTCTCCCCGCCGGGGAGAAGAAACAAGCGGCGGACGCTCGTTTCAATGCGACGAACCCGCTTTGCTGAATCAACATCTCATCAACTCCGCCCAGCGGCTTGAAGAGATTCGACTTTCCGTCACCGAAACCCACAAAACGAAAAATGCCCTTCCCGACGACCGGAAAGGGCATTGCTCAAAAACCGGATTGGCGGCGGATCACTCTTCGCCGGATTTCGGGTTATCCAGCAGCATATAGTCGAGCGGTAGTTCCGTCGTATATTTGATCTGTTCCATCGCGAAGGCGGACGAGACGTCGCGGATTTCGATCTTGGCGATCATCCGCTTGTAGAAGGCGTCATAGGCGGCAATATCCGGCACGACGACGCGCAGCAGATAATCGACATCGCCGCTCATGCGGTAAAATTCCACGACTTCAGGAAACTCGGACACCACCTCGGAGAAACGCTTCAGCCATTCGATGGAATGGGAGGCGGTGCGGATGGAAACGAAAACCGTGACCTTGGTGTTGACCTTGCCCGGATCGAGCAGCGCCACACGCCGACGGATGACGCCATCCTCTTCCATCTTCTGGATGCGCCGCCAACAGGGCGTCGTGGAAAGGCCGACCTTCTTCGCAAGGTCAGCGACGGCCAGTGTGGAATCCTCTTGCAAAATGCGCAAAATCTTACGGTCAAGGCGATCCAATGCGTCTATCCTCCTGAATTAATTTCCTTTCAATACACTAATTTTTGCAGAAAAACAGAAAATTGTTTCACTAAATCCGCATTTCCACATGTTGCCGCAGAACCGGAAGCAATTCCTCGGTGAACCACGGGTTCTTTTTCAGCCAGCCGGTGTTGCGCCAGCTCGGATGCGGCAGGGGAAAAATGCCGGGGCCGGAATTGGCATGAAGGTAGCTGCGCCAGTCATGCACGGTTTCGGTCATGGTTTTGCGTCGTTTTTCGCCCAGGTGAAAAGCCTGCGCATATTGGCCTACGGCAAGGATCAGCTCCACCTGCGGCATCGCCACCATCACCCGCACCCGCCAGTGCGGCGCACATTCACGCCGTGGCGGCAGGTCGCTGCCGCTTTCGTCATAACCGGGAAAACAGAACCCCATGGGCACGATGGCAAAACGATCGCGATCGTAAAATGTCTCCCGGTCGACATTCAGCCACTGCCGCAACCTGTCGCCGGAAGCATCGTTGAAGGGCAGCCCGGTTTCGTGCACGCGCAACCCTGGCGCCTGCCCGGCAATCAGGATGCGGGCCTTCTTCGACATGACGACCACCGGCCGCGGTTCGTGCGGCAAGCGATCGGCCATTCCCTTAAGCGGCTTGTCACGACAGAGACGGCAGCGGGCGATCTCGCCGCGCAGCCCATCCAGCCCGTCATCAAGCCCATCATCCAGCAGATCCGGCTCAGCCATGGTTCCACCCCAGAAGATGGCGAATGATGGTCAGGAAACCCGCGGCCGGTGTCTCGATATCCGCCGCCCGATGCTCGCGCCGCCATTGCGACGGCTTTTCGAATTCGCCCGCCCAGATGCCCCGCGCCTGCCGGCGGGCCGCCGCCTGTTCGCTTGAAAACTGGAAATAACCGGAGGCAACGGCAAAACCCGCCGACACCATTTCCGAGGAAACATCCTGACCACCCGCGGAACAATAAACCAGCAGCCGTCCGTAACGGTCCCTCGAGCTACCGGAACAGGAAAAATCCCGAGCGCCGGCCAGCCGTTGCAGCACACGGCGCGCTTCTTCACCACAAGGCCAGGTCCCACCGTCACGCAGGCACGTCTGCGCAAGCTCCGGCGCATCGATGCCGAGCAGCCGGAACCGGTCTTCGCCCTTTGACAGCGTGTCGCCATCGATCACGAAGAAACGGCCGACATAGGTTTCGCTATTGATCTGGTCCAGCTTGGCGGCGATGAGAATGCCGAGAAAAACCGTGGCGAGAAAAAGCCCGCCATCGCGAAAGGCCGAAAAACGCTCGCGCCTGCCTCCATTTCGTCTCATGTCACAACAAACCCTTGTCAGAAATGGCAAACAAATCCTTTCACGGCAGCATCTTCTTAAGATTTTGGGCGTAGCCTGCAAGGGTTCATGTCACTCGCGTTGTAACAATGAGTAAAAGCGTCAGCACGTCCACCGACAAGATCATCGTCGACCGGTCGAGAAAACACCGTAACAAGGCGGTTTTCGACACGGTGAAGACGACGCGTGAACGCCTGCAGCAGGGGGCCGGCGCTAGCGACGCCTATGAACGCGAAATGCTGACCATGCACATCGCCGAGACCCTTCAGGGCGCGATGATCATGCCGCTTTTTATCGTGCTTGCCTCCATCATCGGCCTCTATATCACCCGCGACATCGGTTTGATCCTCTGGTCGCTGATCGCGCTGAGCTTCCATGCCATATCCCTGCTGCTGGCCAAACGGGCGGCGAAACAGGAGATCACGGCCGAAAATCTCCAGCATTGGAAAAACCTCTTTCTCGGCGTTCAGATCCTCATCGGCTGCGCCTGGGCCATGTTCGCACTGGTCGAGCCGGTGCGCAACGACCCGACACTCGTGCTTTTCTTCAAGGGCTCGACGCTGCTGATCGCGCTTTCGCTGACCGCCATGGCCGGTTTCATGCTGCGGCGCGCAACCTTCGTGACCTTCCTGCCGGTGCTGGCGGCCCTGTGCATGACCTCGGCCATCTCGCGCGATCCCTTCGATGTCGGTCTTGCGCTGATGTTCGGCATGGCGATCCTCTTCTGTCATCGCATCACCAGCCGGCTTTACCAGACCAGCGTCAAGCTCCTCTCCTCGCAGACGGAGAAGGACGACCTGATCGCCGAACTCGAAGTCGCCAATTCCGTTTCCGACGAAGCGCGGCGGCGCGCCGAAGAGGCCAATCTGGCGAAATCACGTTTTCTCGCTTCCATGTCGCATGAGCTCAGAACCCCGCTCAACGCTATTCTCGGCTTTTCCGAGGTCATGTCGTCAGAGGTGCTCGGCCCGCTCAACAATCCGCTCTACAAGGAATATTCCGGCGATATCCATCGCTCCGGCCAGCATCTGCTCGATCTCATCAACGAAATCCTCGACCTGTCGCGTATTGAGGCCGGTCGCTACGATCTCAACGAGGAATCCATCTCCATGCTGGAAATCGCCGAGGATTGCATCGGCATGATCCAGCTGCGCGCCCGCGCCAAGAACATCAGGATTTCCCAACAGTTCGAAACCAGCCTGCCGCAGGTCTGGGCCGATGAAAAATCCATCCGTCAGGTCATTCTCAACCTGCTTTCCAATGCCGTGAAATTCACCCCGCAGGGTGGCGAGATTCTGGTGAAGGCGGGCTGGACTGCGGGCGGCGGGCAATATGTGTCGATCAGGGATAATGGCCCCGGCATTCCCGAGGACGAAATCCCCGTGGTGCTGTCGGCCTTCGGTCAGGGATCGATCGCGATCAAGAGCGCAGAACAGGGAACGGGCCTTGGCCTGCCCATCGTTCAGGCCATCCTCGCCAAGCATGATGGCCAGTTCATCCTGAAATCGAAGCTGCGCGAAGGCACCGAAGGCATCGCCATCCTGCCGGCCAAGCGCGTGCTGCAAAGCCTGCCGGCGGTGGAAGAAACCCACGCCGTCCAGCCGCGCCGCCGGTCCTTCGCGTAAATCAGAAGAACAGCGTCGCCACCAGCGAATAGAGCACGAAAAATCCGTTGGCCAACAAAAGGCAGAAGACGGCGAAGGAGCCGAGGTCCTTGGCATGCCGCCCGACGGAGGAGATTTCCGGCGAAATGCGGTCCACCAGCTCCTCGATAGCGGTATTCAGCGCCTCGACCGAAAACAGAAGCAGCATCAATACCGTGAAGGTGAGAAGATGCGCAAAGGGCGCGCCGATCACCAGAAGCAGGGCGAGCCCGACGCCAAAGGCCAAAACTTCGTGGCGGAACGCCGCTTCCTGCCACAACCGGCCAAGCCCCTGCACGGAATAACGGGCGGCGGCAAAAAGATGCCGCCAGCCTTTTTCCTTGCGAAAGGCGGGTTCCGGTTGCTTCTTTTGCGGCGTCACGTCCATCTTCGGCCTCAATGGTCGGTGCGGGAGCTGATGCGGGTGTCCACACCCGCCGCTTCGAAGGTCGCCATGCCGGAATGGCAGGCGGCAGCGGCCTTGACGATGCCCGCGGCAAGTGCTGCACCGGTGCCTTCACCGAGCCGCATGCCAAGCGCCAGAAGTGGTGTCTTGCCGAGCTTTTCGATGGCGGCAAGATGACCCGGCTCACCCGAGACATGGCCGATGAGGCAATGGTCCAGCGCCGAAGAATTGGCGGCCTTCAGGAGAGCGGCAGCGGCTGTTGCCACATAACCGTCAATCAGAACCGGGATGCGCTGCACGCGGGCGGCCAGAATGGCGCCGGCAATTGCCGCAATCTCACGCCCGCCGAGACGGCGCATGATTTCCAGCGGATCGGACAGGTGGTCCTTGTGGAATTCCACCGCAGCCTTAACCGCCGCGATCTTGCGGGCCATGACCTCACCTTCCGAACCCGTGCCGGGACCGGTCCATTCTTCCGCCGTGCCGCCATAGAGCGCCAGATTAATCGCGGCGGCAATCGTGGTGTTGCCAATGCCCATTTCACCAACGCAGAGAAGATCGGTACCGCCGGCAATCGCCTCCATGCCAAAGGCCATGGTGGCGGCGCAGTCACGCTCCGAAAGGGCGGGCTCGCAGGTGATGTCGCCGGTCGGATAATCGAGCGCCAGGTCGAAGATTTTCAGGCCGAGATCATTGGCCACACAGATCTGGTTGATCGCCGCGCCACCTGCTGCAAAATTCTCCACCATCTGCTGGGTAACCGACGTCGGATAAGGCGTGACGCCATGGCGGGTAACGCCGTGATTGCCGGCGAAAATCGCCACCAGCGGACGGGTGACGGCGGGCGAACGGCCGGACCAGGCGGCCAGCCACATGGCGATTTCCTCGAGACGGCCGAGCGAGCCGGCAGGCTTGGTCAGCTGCGCATTGCGCTCCTTGGCCGCCACAAGCGCGTGCGTGTCCGGGCCGGGAAGCTCGCGCAACAGCGCGCGGAAATCATCGAAGGGCAATCCGCTCATGCTCATGATATCTGTCTCTCTCATCGCCGGGTTGGCTTTCGCATCGGCTCATGCGTCCGGAACTTGTGTTTTCCGGCAAATCGGTCTTTGTTGCGCCTCTCATAATCGCGGATGCGCCGCGGAACAACCGGAAATGCAGCGACTGCAACGGAGAGAGCATGAAGGCCGGGGATTTTATAACAGATGTCATGCATTCCGTTGCCTTTCTCAGCCGCCTGCCGGTTCCTTCCCGGTTTTTCGAAGATACCGACGGCACCTCCATGCGTCGCACTGCACGGACCTTTCCCGCCGCCGGCCTGCTGATCGCCCTGCCCGCCGCTTTCCTGGTGGTGATTTTCGCCGGCTTCGACGCCTCGCCGCAGCTCACGGGCTGGCTCGCCATCGGCCTGACGGCGCTCATCACCGGCGCATTGCATGAGGACGGGCTGGCCGACATGGCCGACGGTTTCGGCAGCGGCAGGGACAAGGCCCGCATGCTGGAGATCATGAAGGACAGCCGCATCGGCAGCTATGGCACCATCGCCATGGTTCTGTCCTTTGCACTGCGTGCCACAGCGCTTGCGTCGCTGATCGAGACCCTGCCAGGAAAAACCGCCGCTGCCTGCCTGATCGCCGCCCTTGTCCTCAGCCGCGCCCTGATGGTGTGGCACTGGCAGGCCCTGCCCGCCGCCAAGACCTCCGGCATTGCCGCAAATGCGGGCCAGCCGGGCGAAAGCGAACGCAACATCGCACTGGTGAGCGGTTTGCTGCTCTTCATACTCTTCACGCTGCACGCCCTGCCGCTTGTCGCCATAGCATGTGTGCTGGCCGCCGCCGTCCTTGCAGCGGTGCTGTTCGGCAGGCTCTGTGACAGGAAGATCGGCGGCCATACCGGTGACACCATCGGCGCCTGCCAGCAGATCACGGAGATCGTTACTCTCGTCGCCCTTGCCCTTGCGACATGACGGCCTGATATAGAACGCCATGGAAACACCCTGCATCCATATCTGCCGCCTCGACGCGACCAATAGTTTCTGCATCGGCTGCGGCCGCACGCTGGATGAAATCGGCAGCTGGGCAGGGTATAGCGACGAGAAGCGCCGCACGATCATGCGGGCGCTGCCGCAGAGACTGGAAAATTTGAGCGAGAGCGCCAGGGAGACACATACCGCATGAACAGACTGACCATCGTTCTCCTTCTGCTGGCCGTCGGCCTTGGCCTGCTGCTCATCAATCATGACGGCGGACGAACGCTCGGCATCGACAATGATCAATTCGCGCAGGTCCTTTATCTTCTGCCCATCGCCGGTCTCCTCTCCGCCGGCATATTGGCGGGAAGGCGCGGCAGCTTCGGCACCGTCATCCGCCAGCTTGCGGTCTGGCTCGTCATCATCCTCGGCCTCGTCTCGCTTTACCTCTATCGCTACGACCTGCAATCCTTCGCCGACCGGCTGCTGGGTGGCCTGATGCCCGGCCGCGCCGTGATGGTGACAACGGCCGGCGGCGAGCAGGAAATCGTGCTGCACAAGTCGATGAGCGGCCATTTTGAGGCGAATGTCGTCATCGAAGGCAAGACCATTCATATGCTGGTCGATACCGGCGCAAGCTCGGTGGTGCTCGCCAATGCCGATGCAGCCGCAATCGGCATCGACACGACGGGCCTGCGCTACACCGTACCCGTCATGACCGCGAACGGCCGCACGTCGGCGGCGCCCGTCACCCTGTCCGAGATCGGCATAGGCCCGATCGTGCGGCGCAACATCCCTGCCCTCGTCGCGCAGGACGGGCAATTGGGCCAGAGCCTGCTCGGCATGAGCTTCCTGTCCACACTCGGCTCGCTGCAGATGCAGACCGACGAATTGCGGCTGCGCGACCGGTAACGCCAACCACCGGCAGACCGATCTCCGGGCCGCCATGGGTCCGGAAAGGAAATGCCCCGTTTCGAATATATTTGGGACGTTCTTTTCGCCTATTGAGAATCCGGCAAACCATTGCCCCTTGATTCCCCCTCATTTGATAATTTATGTTGGTTCCGTTCTCAGGGCGGGGTGCAATTCCCCACCGGCGGTATCGGGATTTTCCCGGAGCCCGCGAGCGCTTCCGGTCTCCAAAGCCGGAAGGTCAGCAGATCCGGTGAGAGGCCGGAGCCGACGGTATAGTCCGGATGGAAGAGGACAAGGCATAAGACGCCCGCGCGTAGCGGGCTCGCATTGCATTGTTCGCCCAAGGGATATTTGGCGCTTCGTGAAGCGCGAAAATGCCGCAAAACGGCATAACCCTTGAAAGGCTTGAAAGAAAATGACTATTGCCAGAATTGAAGATGCCATCGAAGCCATTTCCCGTGGCGAGATGGTGATTGTCGTCGACGACGAGGATCGCGAAAACGAAGGCGATATCATCGCCGCTTCCGACAGCATCACGCCGCAGCAGATCGCCTTCATGATGAACCATGCGCGCGGCCTGATCTGCGTCGCCATTCCGGGCGAGCGCCTCGATGCGCTCGATATTCCGCTGATGGTGCCGCGCAACACCGAATCCATGAAAACGGCCTTCACCGTCTCCGTGGATTATATTCCCGGCACCACGACAGGCATTTCTGCCGCCGACCGGGCAAACACGGTGCGCGCTCTGGTATCGGAGAGCTCACGCCCGGACGATTTCGCCCGCCCCGGCCATATCTTCCCGCTGCGCGCCAACCCGGAAGGCGTTCTCGGCCGCACCGGCCATACCGAAGCGGCCGTTGATCTCTGCCGTCTTGCCGGGAAATTCCCCTGCGGCACCATCTGCGAAATCGCCAATGATGACGGTACCATGGCCCGCCTGCCCCAGCTCAGGGTCTTCGCCGAACGCCACGGCCTGCTGATCGTCACCATCAAGGACCTCGTTGCCTATCTGAAGGGCGAGGAGCTTGAGGACGTGGTGCAGAAGCAGGTCGCCTGATCTGCACACCCTGTGTCGTGAATACAAAAACGCCCGGCGAGAGCCGGGCGTCAATCTGATCAAATCAGGTCCGAAACCAGCCCGCCGTCAGTTACGCAGCCGGTAACCCGTCTTGAACATCCAGCCGACAACGCCAAGACAGAGCGCCAGAAACAGCGTTATCATCGCCAGGCTGATGACGGGATTGACGTCGGCGATCTCGTAGAAACTCCAGCGGAAACCGCTGATGAGATAAAGCACCGGATTGAAGTGGCTGACCGCCTGCCAGAAGGGTGGCAGCATGTCGATGGAATAGAAGCTGCCGCCAAGGAAGGTCAGCGGCGGCACCACCAGCATGGGGATGAGATTCAGCTGCTCGAAATTCGTCGCCCATATGCCGATGATGAAACCGAACAGGCTGAAGCTTACTGCCGTCAGCACGAAAAACAGGATCATCATGAACGGATGGGCAATGGTGATATCCACGAAGAAGGTGGCGGTTATCAGGATGATCGTGCCGATCATCAGCCCCTTGGTCGCCGCCGCCCCGACATAACCGGCCAGAATTTCCGTCATCGACACCGGGGCGGAGAGGATTTCATAGACCGTGCCAGTGAATTTCGGGAAATAGATACCGAAGGAACCATTGCCGATACATTGGGTCAGAAGCGTCAGCATGATCAGGCCGGGCGTTATGAAAGCGCCATAAGAAACCCCGCCAACTTCCTGAATCCGCGAACCGATCGCGGTTCCGAACACGATGAAATAAAGGGAGGTGGAAATGACCGGCGACACCACGCTCTGCAGCAGGGTGCGCCGCGTGCGCGCCATTTCGAACAGATAGATGGACTTGATGGCTTCGAAATTCATTTCTGGCCTCCGACCAGCGAAACGAAGATATCCTCAAGCGAACTCTGCCGCGTTGAAATATCCTTGAAATGGATGTTGGCGGCGGAAAGGGCTCCCAGGAGATCGGCGATGCGCCCCTGCTCGCCATTGTCCTCGATTTCATAGGTGAGCGTGCAGCGATCATCCGAAAACGTCAGGCCGAAGGGCGCAAGGCTTTCCGGCAATTGCTCCACCGGCTGCGCCAACTCGAGGAAAAGCTGCTTGCGGCCGAGCTTTTTCATCAGCGCCGTCTTTTCTTCCACCAATAGCAATTCGCCGCCATTGATGACGCCCACCCGGTCGGCGATTTCTTCCGCCTCCTCGATGTAATGCGTGGTTAGAATGATGGTGACGCCCCGGGCGCGCAGATCGGAAACGACGTTCCACATGTCACGACGCAGCGCCACATCCACGCCCGCGGTCGGCTCGTCGAGGAACAGAACCTTCGGCTCGTGCGCCAGCGCCTTGGCAATCAGCACACGCCGCTTCATGCCGCCGGAAAGTTCCCGCAGCATATTGTCCTTCTTGTCCCACAACGACAGGGACTTGAGAACGCTCTCGATCAGCGCCGGATTCTTCTTCTGCCCGTGCAGGCCGCGCGAGAAGCTGACCGTGTTCCACACGGTCTCAAACATATCCGTCGTCAGTTCCTGCGGCACGAGGCCGATGAGCGCCCGCGTCTGGCGGAAATCCTTGACCACGTCATGCCCGCCGACAAGCACCGAACCTTCGCCCGGATTGACGAGACCGCAGACAATCGAGATCAGCGTCGTCTTGCCGGCACCGTTCGGCCCCAGAAGCGCGAGGATTTCCCCCTGCCTGATATCGAGGCTGATACCCTTGAGCGCCTGAAAGCCATTTGCGTAGGATTTTGTCAGATTCCGTATCGAAACAATGGCATTCATGACGAATCTTTCGAAAAACCGAGTAAGATGCACGCCATATAGGCCGGGAAAGGCGCGATTGCCAGCCCGGCAGCCTGAACACTGCGTTCGGCAAAAAGGGAAAATCAGCCGTAGACGCTATAGAAAAACTGCGCTGCGACGAAGACGAGAAACAGCCCGAAAGCCCGCTCAAGCTGCTTCCTGCTGAGCGCATGCGCGAGCCGCGCCCCATAAGGCGCGACGAAAAGCGTGATGGGGATCAGGAGCACCACGGCAATCCAGTTGATGAAGCCGGTCGAGAACGGCGGCAGGCCCGCATCGCCCCAGCCGGCCCAGATATAGCCAAGGAGACCCGGCAGCGAAATCAGCACGCCGACGCCGGAAGAGGTGGCGACCGCCTGATGGATGGTGCGTCCGTAAAGCGTCATGAAGGTGTTATTCATCACCCCGCCGCCCACGCCCATCAGGCCGGAAAAAAGCCCGATGCCGGTTCCCACCAGAAAACGGCCCGGATTTTTCGGCAGGTCGGAACCAAGATGCCAGCTCGCCCGGTTGAAGATCATCCGGAAGGCGAGCGCCAGTGCGATGAAGGCGAAGATCAGCCGCAGGGCAATGCTGGAGGCATGGGCGGCCACCACCGATGCGAGGATGGTGCCGAGCGGCACGGCAATGATCCAGCCCTTCAGAAGATCGATATCGACGGCCCCCTTCTGACGATGCGTCAGGAACGAACGGATGGAGGTCGGCACGATGATGGCGAGCGACGTGCCGAGCGAAAGATGCATGCGCACAGCCTCCGGCACATCCAGAAGGCCGAAGACATGGTAGAAGACCGGCACCAGCACCGCGCCGCCGCCAATGCCGAACAATCCCGCCAGAAGTCCGGCCACCACACCCGCGGCCGCGAGCGCGGCGGCAAAGACCATTATCTCCGAAACAGGGGGCATGAAAGCAGGCTCCAGGGGGCCGTTGTCACAAACATGTGACGCTCATAGCGTATCAGAAAGGCGCGGCAAGCCATGTTGACCGCAGGTCAGTACGGCGCGATGTCTTTTGCCGCATATCCGCGCCGGATAGACCACTCCGTGGGATCGTTTTCCCATTGCATGCCCTTGCAAAGACGCCGATATCCCCCCGATATGGCTGTCTTCTTCACCGGCCTTCGGGCCGGTCTTTTTTTGTGCGGTGTGACAGGCGGCTATCGAACTGGCACGCAGCTGGAGAAACATCCCCAATCTTCGTCATTCCGGCCTTCTCCCGAAATCCGCAGCCCAAGTCATCGGCAACAGGCAGATAACAAGCCGCCCTCCACATTCGACGTCATCCTCGGCCTTGTGCCGAGGATCTGCCAACCCATCGCCAATCGCGACGTCGCAGATGCTCGGGACAGGCCCGAGCATGACGGAGAAGACGCTTTCAAACTCAGTCGTCAACCTCCACCGGCACACCCTAATCGCAATGCCTGTAACCGGATTTGCGCGTGCGCAGGTCGAAGTGGAAATGGTTCCAGTGATTGGGATCGCTGCCCGGCCCGAGAACGGTCGAGAAATATTTGCAGCTGTCGGACCTCACCGCCTTCAGCAGCGCCTTTTCGCGGAAGGCGAAGAAGCTCTTCTTGCGGACGTCGATCTCCTTGCCGTTCTTCAGCGTAATGGTGCCGATATCGATGGCATTGCCGCGCGCATGTTCGGACCAGGGATTGCTGGAACGGGAGTTCATCTTGCGGCAGGAATAACCGCCCATCGGCGTGATGCGACCGACGCCCGAGAGATAGCGGAAGCGCGAGGACGGCACGAGTTCGAACTTCACCCATTTGGCGAAGGCAAGCGTCACCTGGCAATTGAGCTTCACCGCCGGGCGAACGGCGACGCCGCTGGCAAGACCGCTGAGTTCAATCGGATAATCGATGCCACAGGTCGGACCGTCGGCAATACGGGCGACGTCGCGGAAGGCGACGCCGAGACGGCGCAATTCGCTGCGGCAGGCAACTTCGGAGGATGGCATGACGCCGGGCGACATCTGCCGGTTGCTCTGCATCCCGCCACCCGCCATCGGATCGTTCGGCATGAGCATGGCCACTTCCTCCACCGGCTGGCGGCGGGAAGAGGAACCGGGCGGTGGCGGCGGTATCAGGCGTGACTGGCTGGAGGCCGGTTGCCGGCGCGCGGGAGACACGGCCACCGGATTGTCCGTGCCGATGCCATCCACTACCGGCTGCGTCGAAGCGCCCTCGGCGATCTGCGCATCCTGTTCTTCGGCAAGGCCGCGAACCGGTTCCACACCCAGCATGGAATCCATGTTCACGCCGCCCTCGCCTTCGGCGATCTGGTTGCCGGCCATCTGCTGCGCGGGCACGGTCTGGCCCTGCATGGCCTCATTCTGCATGGTTTGGCTTTGCATCGTCTGGGAAGGCATATTGGCATGGCCGCTGGCCGCCATGCGCGCCTGGTGCTGCGCGTCGAGCGTGGAATAACCCTGCCCGCCCTGCGGCGATCGCAGCAGCGGATCCTGCGAGGCGTAGGGTTCCGGCATCGGCTGCGATATGGCGGAAGGATAATCGGCGCTCTGTCCGGCCCGCTCGGCCTGATAAACGGCCCCGGCCGGCGCACTGTAACCCTGCTGCCGCGACGAGCGAATGGCGCTGACGCGCGTGGTGCCATCCACCTCCGCCGGAGGCACGAGACCCTCCGCCGAACACGACACCATGACCGTGGAAATCATCAGCAACGTCACAAGACGACGCGGAAGGGAAACATACGCCATACGAGAACCTGTACCTTCAGCGGCCGCTATCGCGGCAATACAGGACAAATTTTAAAGAAATGAGGTAAACGAAACCTTATTGGTTGCGGGAAATAACGAAATGGCCTGTCGCGCGACACTGCAGACGGAGAAGCCGAACCGAAACTCGCAAAGGCTTTGGTGATGTCCGCCAAACGAGGATTTCCGGCGAAACCGCAACGTCCGCACTCCGTCACCCCGGAGTTGATCCGGGGTCCAGCGCGATCAAGTCCTTGATCGCAAGAGAGTCTTCTCACGGAGCAGACGCACCGAGACTGGGGGCGGCCGGATCAAGTCCGGCATGACGGAAGAACGGTTTGCATCTCGCCAATGCCAAAGGGCGCAGCCGCAGCCGCGCCCTTCACTCATCCCTGTAAATCAAATCACGCCACCCGCGAAACCGCGCGCGCCGCACCCTGCCCCAGTTCGAAACGCGAAAGCAGCGCCCGCAGCTGCTGGCTTTCTTCGGCCAGTGTCTGGCTGGCTGCGGTCGTCTCTTCCACCATGGCGGCGTTCTGCTGGGTCATCTGGTCCATGTGGTTGACGGAGGTATTGATCTCCTGCAGGCCGGTCGCCTGTTCCCGCGCCGCCGTGGCGATGGAATTCACATGGCCTTCGACGCGGTTGACCAGTGCCACGATCTCGTCGAGCGCATCGCCGGTGGAGCGCACGAGTGCGACGCCGCCGCCCACCTCTTCCGCCGAACGGTTGATGAGCGTCTTGATCTCCTTGGCGGCATTGGCGGAGCGTTGCGCCAGTTCACGCACTTCCTGCGCCACCACGGCAAAACCGCGCCCCGCCTCGCCCGCCCGCGCCGCCTCGACGCCGGCATTCAGTGCCAGAAGGTTGGTCTGGAAGGCGATTTCATCGATGACGGAGATGATCTGCCCGATGCGCTTCGAGGAGTCCTCGATGCGGCCCATGGCTTCAACGGCATTGCGGACGATCTCGCCCGAACGGCCTGCGCTGGTTTTCGTGTCCTGCACCATCTGCCGGGCTTCATTGGCCCGTTCGGAGGCGGTGCGCACGGTGGCGGTGATCTCGTCCAGAGCGGCCGCTGTCTCTTCCAGCGCCGCCGCCTGCTGTTCGGTCCGGCGGGAAAGATTGCCGGTCGCGCCGCTGATATCGGAAGCGCTGTCATTGACGACATGGCCGGTTCTGGCAATCGCCTCGATCGCGCCATACAGCGCGCCGACGGCACGATTGAAATCCACGCGCAGTTTTTCGTAATCCGCGCCGATATCCGACAGTTCGACGGTCAGATCGCCATTGGCAAGTGTCTCGAGCGCATTGCCCAGCCGCTCCATGGCATGGGCCTGCCGCTCGGATGCGGAGCGCAGAACCATCTCGTTGCCATGCCGCGCCTCCTCCAGCGCCCGTTGCTGGTCCGCCTCGCGAGCCTGCAGCGCGCTGCGCTCATTGACGCTGTCGCGCAATACCAGCAGCGTCTTGGCGATCGCGCCGATTTCATTGCGGCGGTCGGCAAACTGGATTTCGGCCTCGCCGTCACCGTCGGCAATCCGCCGCATGCTCTGGCGAATGAGATCGATCGGCCGTGTCACGCTGCGCACGACGGCGGCAGCCACACCGACCACAAGAAGGCCCGCCAGGAGACAGACACCGCCATTAAAATAGACGTCGCGCCAGAACACCGCTTCCAGGTCATCGACATAAACGCCGGTGCCGACGATCCATCCCCAGGGGGCGAAACCGGCGACATGCGAAAATTTCTCGACCGGCTCCGGCGCACCGGGTTTCGGCCAGTAATAATCGACAAAGCCCTGCCCGCCGGCCTTCACCGTGTTCACGAACTCGACGAACAGCGCCTTGCCATTCGGGTCCTTGTTGGCGGTAAGGTCCGTGCCGTTCATCTCGGGCTTGATCGGATGCATCACCATTTTGGGATGCATGTCGTTGATCCAGAAATAACCGCTGCCCTTGCCATAGCGCATCGCCGCAATGGTTGTCTTGGCCTGCTGCTGCGCCGCCTCGCGCGTCAGGCTTCCGGCCTGTTCCAGCCGGTAATATTGGTCGAGAATGGCAACCGCCGTTTCGTTCATCGCCGCAAGGCCGGCTTTCCGCTCGCGCTCCATTTCATGGTAGCTCTCGAACAGGCTGAATGTCAGGGCCGCAGCCAGTATTGCCAGAAACAATGCGACGAGCGCATAAAGGCGCATAGATATCGTTACGTTTTTCATGTTCCCCCTCAACATCGCCGATTGCACTTCGACCGGGCAATGTTAAAGGCAAAAAATTTATTATTATTAAATACACATATTATACGTTGGTATTATTCCTTTGCACCCATAGATGTTCACACCTTCATTCCAGACGGCGGCGGCACGCGCGAATTTCGGAGCCGATCCACGGCATTTAAAGACAGCGTTAACCGTGCGGCCCCTATCCTCTTTGACCAAAATTACGTTACACGGAGGCGCGCGATGGCCCGGCCGAATTTTCGCTACACACATTATGACCTGAAGGAACTGCGGGCCGGCACGGTCATCGAAGTCTCCCTGTCGTCCATCAACAATGTTCGGCTGATGACGGGTGCGAACTTCCAGCGCTTTACCGAATTGCTGGATTTCAAATATCTCGGCGGCGTCGCGAAAAAATCGCCGATCCGCATCGCCATTCCCGAAACGATGCACTGGCATCTGGTGATCGATGCCGAAGGTCATAGCGGTCTGGCGGAATCCTCGGTCAAGATGCTGCCCGCCCAGCCACAGGCCGCACCGCATCGCAAGGCATCCTGATTTCCTTTAAAAACAGTGAGTTGTCGCGGTTTCGCGACTCTTTTTGCCAGCGGCTTGATTCTGTTTGTGAAGATCGATGCGCGATATGGACTTCGGCCAAACCGCATGACGAGGTCAGCGTGCGCCACGCTCCCGGCGCAGCTTCGCCCACCAGTCGAGACGCTTGCGGATTTCCCGCTCGAAGCCCCGGTCCGGGGGATCGTAAAAGGTCGTGCGCCCCATTTTTTCCGGGAAATAATCCTGCCCGGAAAAAGCGTCCGGCTCGTCATGGTCATAACGATAACCGTCACCATAACCCTCGCCCTTCATGAGCTTGGTCGGGGCGTTCAGAATATGTTTCGGCGGTACCAGCGAGCCGTTTTCCTTGGCCGCCCGCATCGCCGCCTTGAAGGCGGTATAGACGGCGTTCGATTTCGGGGCGGTGGCGAGGTAGACGCAGGCCTGCGCCAGCGCGAGCTCCCCTTCCGGTGAACCGAGATAATCATAGGCATCCTTGGCGGCGTTGCAGACGGCAAGCGCCTGCGGATCGGCAAGGCCGATATCCTCCACCGCCATGCGCACCAGCCGACGGCCGATATAGAGCGGGTCTTCGCCGGCATCGAACATGCGGGCGAGATAATAAAGTGCAGCATCCGGATCCGAACCGCGCACGGATTTATGCAGCGCGGAAATGAGATTGTAATGGCCGTCCTGGCTCTTGTCATAGACCGGGGCCCGGCGCTGCACGATGCGGGTCAACCCTTCGGTATCGAAGGTCTCATCCCTGCGCGCCGCGCGCCAGACCTCTTCGGCAAGCGTCAGCACCGCGCGGCCATCGCCATCGGCCATACGGATGAGGCTCGCCCGCGCATCCTCCGTCAAGGGCAGCGGTTTCTTCTCGGCTTCCTCGGCACGTTTCAGAAGTTCGCTCAGGCTCTCCTCGTCATGCGAGCGGAAGGTCAGCACACGCGCCCGCGACAGAAGAGCGGCATTGAGTTCGAAGGACGGGTTTTCCGTGGTGGCACCAACGAGAATGATGGTGCCGTCTTCCATGACCGGCAGGAAGCTATCCTGCTGGGCGCGGTTGAAGCGATGAATCTCATCGACGAAAAGCAGCGTCTGCCGGCCATTCATCCGGCGCGTGCGCGCCGCTTCAAAGACTTTCTTGAGATCGGCGACACCTGAAAAGATCGCCGAAATCTGTTCGAAGGCCAGCCCCGCCTCGCCGGAAAGCAGGCGGGCAACCGTGGTCTTGCCGGTGCCGGGCGGGCCCCAGAAGATCATCGACCCCAGGGAGCCGCTATCGATCATGCGGCGCAGAACGCCCTCTTCGCCCGTCAGATGCGGCTGCCCGCTCACCTCGGCAAGCGTCTTCGGACGCAGGCGATCGGCGAGAGGCCGCCGGTTGGCGACCTCCACGGGCACTTGCGGGGCGAAGAGATCGTCGCTCATCGCAGGAACTGCCGGATACGCTGCCCGTCACGCAGGATTTCCACGCGCCAGAAGCCGGGATTATCGTCCAGCGCCTTTTCGACCGCAGCCGTCGAGCCGATATCCGCGCCATTGAGCGACAGGATGATATCCTTCGGCTGGAAACCGACACGATAGGCCGGCGAGCCGCGCTTCACGTCGACGATGACAACGCCCTTGATCTGCGACGGCATGCGCAATTCATCGGCAAGCTTCGGCGAGAGATTGGCGACGCTCGCGCCGGCAAAGGGATTGCGGCCTTCGATCAGGCGCTCATCACGCGGCGCGGTTTCCGGCGCCGTATCGAGCGCGATGGTCACCTTCTTTTCCTTGCCCTTGTCCATGACGGTCAGCTCGGCGGATTTGCCGATGCCAGCCGTCGTCACGCGATAACCCAGCGCATCGGGATGCTCTACCTCCAGGCCATTAACGGCGGTCACCACCTGTCCCGGCTCGATACCGGCCTTTTCAGCCGGGCCGTCCTTGACGACGCTGACAACGAGCGCGCCACGGGCGCGATGCAGGCCGAGCGCTTCCGCGACATCGGACGTCACAGGATCGAAAGTCGCACCGATATAGGGCCGCTGGAAGCTCGGATCGCCACGCTCGGCGGCAGCCACGAAAACCCGGACCAGATTGGCCGGAATGGCAAAACCGATACCGTTGGAACCGCCACCCTTGGAAAAGATCGCGGTATTGATGCCGATCAGCTCACCCGCCATGTTCATCAGCGCACCGCCGGAATTGCCGGGGTTGATGGAGGCATCGGTCTGGATGAAGAAGCCGAAATCACCCTGCGTCACCTGGTTGCGTGCGAGACCGGAGACAATGCCGCTCGTCACCGTCTGGCCGACGCCGAAGGGGTTGCCGATGGCCAGCACCAGATCACCCACCTCGATCTTGTCGGAATCGCCGAGCGACAGCACCGGGAACTGCTCCTTGGCATCGATCTGCAGCACGGCAAGATCGACCCGGTCGTCCTTCAGCAGAACCTTGGAGGAAAACTCACGGCCATCCGCCAGCGCCACCTTGATGTCATCAGCGCCGTCAATGACGTGATTGTTGGTCACCACGAGGCCGCCAGCCGTCACGATCACGCCCGAACCGAGCGACGACTGTTTTTCCGTGCGGTTCGGCATCTGCTGGCCGAAAAACTGCTCAAAGAAGGGATCGCCGGCAAAGGGCGAAAGGCGCCGCTGTACCACGCGCTCGGCATAGACATTCACCACAGCACCTGCGGTGCGCTTCACCAGCGGCGCGAAGGAAAGCTGCATTTCCGTGTGGCTTGCCGGCACGGTCTTGTTGTCCTGCGCCGCAGCCCCCACGGGTAAGAGAACGAGCGCGGCGAGAAAGCCGGTGGACAGATACTTCAACACGCTTCGCATGTGATTCCTCATCGTCATCAGTATGATGGAGTTATAACGCCAAAGCCTGTAAAGCAAAGAGCGGCAAGATGATGGCCAAGCTTTTCCAGGCGGGGATCGGTTCACGCAATTGGAACCAACGGCGCCCCTTTCTGGTTTCACCGGCATCCGACTGTCCTTAAAAGAGACGATCCATGCATCTGAAACCAAGCCTCCTCGCCGCAGCCACCCTCCTCGCCTCCTCCTTCGTTACACCGGCCAGCGCGGCAAGCTTCGATTGCAGCAAACCCGATCTGGCGGCCGACGAAAAGGCGATCTGCGACAACCGCGCGCTGAATGACCAGGATGTGAAGATGGCCACCACCTTCGACATCCTCACCCAGTTGATGGCCATGGGTGCGCGCGATACGCTGCGCGACGAGCAGAGCCGATGGCTGAAGAAACGCCAGGAATGCGCAGCCGATGTGGCCTGCCTGACGGGTGCCTATGAGGAACGGATGAAGAAACTCGGCGAAGCCTTCCAAAGCATCAACCGCCCGCTCTGATCTCTACCGCCTGTCCTCACACCGCACGGATGATGTTTTCCATAAGCCCATGCAGCTGGTCGCGATAACCGGTTCTGGCCGAAGGCGCGTCCTCGCGGGAGGTCATGACCACGGAAAGCCGTCTGGCGGGAACAATATAGAGCATCTGCCCGCCATAACCCCAGGCGTAATAGACCGTTTCACCCGCCATTTCCTTGATGAACCAGCAATAACCGTAACCGTCGCCATTGAAGACGGAATTGGTGCGCTGCTGCCAGGACTGGCTGATCCATTCCTGTGAGATCAGCCGCTCACCCTCAGGCGTTACGCCGCCAAGACGATAAAGCTCGCCAAAGGCCAGCAGGGAGCGCGCCGTCATCGCCATCTGGTTGCCGCCGAGATAGATACCCTGCGGATCGCGCTCCCAGCCGCCGATGGAAAATCCCTCGAGCGGGCGGAACCAGTCTCGGGCGAGAGAAAGCGTCGAGCGGCCCGATGCCTTGGTCAATATCGCCGAGAGCAGATGTGTAGATGCCGTGGAATAGAGCATGCCGCCGCCGGGCTCTCCGGCAAAACCGGAATCCAGCGCCATTCTCACCCAGTTGCGGCTGGCAACCCAGCGTCCATAATTCGGGCCGGACATGCGCTCCAGACCGGATTGCATGGACAAGAGATTGCCGATGGTGATCCGCTCCAGCCGAGGATCGGGATTTGGCGGAAAATCACTGCGCAGAATAGTGGCGATCGGCTGGTCTGCACCAGTAATGATCCTGCGATCGATCGCCATGCCCACCAGCGCCGAAATGACCGATTTCGAGGCCGACTTGATATTGGTGGAGCCATTGAGGCTGGCGCCATGATAGGCGCGGCTCGCGACCTCTTCGCCATCGATGCTGACAATCACCGCCTTGAGGCTGGAAAGCGCATCCGCCTGCCTTAGCAACGGATCAAAACGGATATTGTTGCCGGCGCTCTGCGCCTGGGCAAGCCGGGCAAGAGGCAGCGACGCGATGAGGGCGAGTGCGGTTCGTCTTTTCATGTTGATGAAGTTAGGCATCCCAGCGTTCTGGAAAAGAGCCACTGGACGAACATCACTCCAATGTGACTGCTGGATAGGAAACAGCTGCAAGTAGTTTCGCATTTACGATGGAAAAACAAAATGTTGAAGGCAGTCGAAGAATCATCCTGTGAGGCAATTGAATCTGTTTGTGAGCTGAGTTGCATCATCTGGTACAGACAGCAAAAAGCCGCCCCAGAGGGCGGCTCAAGTTGAAGACGAGGTGCGAAGCTCTCTCCTCCGTCCTGCCGGACTTAATCCGGCATCCAGCCACGGCGCGTCTGCGCCGTGAGAGGAGTCTCATGCGATCAAAGACTTGATCGCGCTAGACCCCGGATCAAGTCCGGGGTGACGAGGCGTGCTTGTTATCGCTCTGCGACACTCCGAGAAGAAAGCTGCCCACCTGGGACACCCCCCACCCCATTCTGCGACAGGATTACTCCGGCAAAATCCGCACAGCACCCTTGTCGGCACTGGACGCAAAGGCCGCATAGGCCTTCAGTGCCGTCGTGACATTGCGCTTGCGCGGTGCTTCCGGCTTCCAGCCCTGTTCTTCCTGCTCGGCCCGACGCGACGCCAGTTCCGCATCGGAGACCTTCAGGTTGATGGTGCGGTTCGGAATGTCGATCTCGATCAGGTCACCCTGACGCACGAGGCCGATGGCGCCGCCCTGTGCCGCTTCCGGGGAGGCGTGGCCGATGGAAAGGCCTGAGGTGCCACCGGAGAAACGACCGTCGGTGATCAGCGCGCAGGCTTTGCCGAGGCCCTTGGATTTCAGGTAGCTGGTCGGATAGAGCATTTCCTGCATGCCCGGTCCGCCCTTCGGCCCTTCATAACGGATGACGACGACGTCGCCCGCCTTGACCTCGTTGCCGAGAATGCCCTTCACGGCCGCGTCCTGGCTTTCGTAAACAACCGCCGGACCGGTGAATTTCAGGATGGATTCATCAACGCCCGCGGTCTTCACGATGCAGCCATCGAGTGCGATGTTGCCGTAAAGCACGGCCAGACCGCCATCCTTGGAGAAAGGCTTTTCGACCGAGCGGATAACGCCGTTTTCGCCGTCCGTATCGAGATCGTCCCAGCGCGAGGACTGGCTGAAGGCCACCTGCGTCGGCACGCCGCCGGGGGCAGCCTTAAAGAACTGCCGCACCGTTTCACTGTTGGTGCGGGTGATGTCCCAGCGGTCGATGGCGTCGCCCAGCGTCGCTTCGTGCACCGTATAGGTATCGCGGTTGATGAGACCGCCGCGCTCCAGCTCACCCAGAATGCGCATGATGCCGCCGGCGCGGTGAACGTCTTCCATATGCACATCCTGCTTGGCCGGCGCGACCTTGGAAAGGCAGGGAACTTTACGGGAAAGACGGTCGATGTCCTCCATGCCGAAATCGACGCCGCCCTCATGCGCTGCCGCCAGAATATGCAGAACCGTGTTGGTGGAGCCGCCCATGGCGATATCCAGCGACATGGCGTTTTCGAACGCCGCCTTGTTGGCGATGGTGCGCGGCAGAACGGTTTCGTCGTCCTGCTCGTAATAACGGCGAGCGAGATCGACGATCAGGTGACCGGCTTCAACGAACAGGCGCTTGCGATCCGAGTGGGTGGCAAGCGTCGAGCCGTTGCCGGGCAAGGACAGGCCAAGCGCCTCGGTCAGACAGTTCATGGAATTGGCGGTGAACATGCCGGAACAGGAACCGCAGGTCGGGCAGGCAGAGCGCTCGATAACCTTGACGTCCTCGTCGGAAATCTTGTCGTCAGCGGCAGCCACCATCGCGTCGACCAGATCGAGCGCGACCGTCTTGCCATGCAGAACGACCTTGCCCGCTTCCATCGGACCACCGGATACGAAGACCGCGGGAATGTTGAGGCGCATGGCCGCATTCAGCATGCCGGGCGTGATCTTGTCGCAGTTGGAAATGCAAACCATCGCATCGGCGCAATGGGCATTGACCATATACTCCACCGAATCCGCGATGATCTCGCGCGACGGCAGCGAATAGAGCATGCCGTCATGGCCCATGGCGATACCGTCATCAACCGCGATGGTGTTGAATTCCTTGGCAACACCGCCGGCCGCTTCGATTTCGCGGGCAACCAGCTGGCCGAGATCTTTCAGATGCACATGGCCCGGCACGAACTGCGTGAAAGAGTTGACCACCGCGATGATCGGCTTGCCGAAATCGCTGTCCTTCATGCCGGTGGCGCGCCAAAGGCCGCGCGCGCCCGCCATGTTGCGGCCGTGGGTTGTCGTTCTGGAGCGATAGGCTGGCATGGTGTTTTCCTCGATCTCTGGCGAAGAGCGCATTTCCGCAAACGCGGTAAAAATAGCTCCTGCCCTATTTTGCGGTTTTTCTAGCGCAAACCGCAAGCCCTGTCACTGTCACCTTGAGGCAAAACAGTACGGTTCGGTACGGTACGCTTTCTATTCGGCACCATCGGCAGAGGACACGCCATCACAAATGCGCGATTACCACCTGTTCAGCGTTGTTTTTCCGCAGAGCGCTGAAACATATCTGTGCAGCGACCGTATTGGCTATCATAATCGATTTATCGCCGATGCACCCGGCTTTTGTGGAGGTTTTTATGCCCGCCTATCGTCCGCCCCATATCGCGTCTTCAGAGATAACGCCCAAATCCTTTTATCTGTCCCGACGCAATTTCCTCGGAACGGCGGCAGGCCTTGCTGCCATAGGATTGGCCGGCCGCGAGGCCATTGCCGCGCCGCTCTCCGCCAAGGCCGGTGCCTATAAGCTGGATGACAAGCTCACCCCGCTCGATGCCGTCACCAGCTACAATAATTTCTACGAATTCGGCGTCGGAAAATCCGATCCGAAGGAGTACTCCGGCAAGTTCAAACCGACGCCGTGGACGGTGAAGGTGGATGGTCTCGTTTCCAAACCGCAGGAATTCGGCATCGAAGAACTGATGAAATATCCGCTGGAGGAACGCACCTATCGCATGCGCTGCGTCGAAGGCTGGTCGATGGTCATTCCGTGGATCGGTTTTCCGCTCGCCACACTGCTCGACAAGGTGGAGCCGCTGGGCAGCGCGAAATACGTTTCCTTCGAGACGGTGGTGCGGCCGGACGAGATGCCGGGCCAGAGCGGCCTTTTCCAGCCTCTGTCATGGCCCTATGTCGAAGGCCTGCGTCTCGATGAAGCGCGTCATCCGCTCACCATCCTCGCCGTCGGGCTTTATGGCGAGACCCTGCCAAACCAGAACGGCGCGCCGATCCGGCTTGTCGTGCCGTGGAAATACGGTTTTAAGGGCATCAAATCCATCGTCCGCATTTCGCTCACCGAAAAACAACCGGAAACGACCTGGAAAAACTCCAATGCCCGCGAATATGGCTTCTATTCCAACGTCAATCCGCATGTGGACCATCCGCGCTGGAGCCAGGCGACGGAACAGCGTATCGGCGAAGGCGGCTTTTTCGGCACGGAGAACCGCCCTACCCTGATGTTCAACGGTTATGACGAGGTGGCGAGCCTTTATGCCGGCATGGATCTGAAGGCGAATTATTGACCATGGCCTTTGCCCTGCCCCTTCCCACGCTGCCGAAGCGTTACCAGCCGACGGCCATCTGGTCGCTTTATGTGCTCGGCCTCTGTCCAGGCGTCTGGTATTTCTACCTCGCCGCAACCGGTGGCCTCGGCTTCAACCCGGTCAAGGATTTCGAGCACCTGCTCGGCATCTGGGCCCTGCGCTTCCTGTGCCTCGGACTGCTGGTAACGCCGCTGCGCGATCTCCTCAACATCAACCTCATCGCCTATCGCCGGGCGCTGGGGCTGATCGCCTTTTATTATGTGCTTGCCCATTTCACCGTCTATCTGGTGCTGGATCGCGGCCTGATGCTGGGCTCCATCGCCGGCGATATTCTGAAGCGCCCCTATATCATGTTCGGCATGGCGGGCCTTCTCATGCTCATTCCGCTGGCGCTTACCTCTAACCGCTGGTCCATCCGCAAGCTCGGTAGTCGCTGGAACACACTGCACAAGCTCGTTTATCTCGTCCTCATCGTCGGCGTGCTGCATTTCGTGCTGGCCCGGAAATCGATCACGCTGGAGCCGGTGTTTTATATCAGCACCATGGTGGTCTTGCTGGGCTATCGGCTGGTGCGGCCGACGATCATGACGATGAAGAGGAGTAAGCGCGCAAGGCCCGTCCGGACGTAAAGGACGCCACCGCGATCCCGCCGATATAACAGACGATATTCCACACGGAAAAAACGCGGCCGAGCAGCAAAGCTCCGGACGCCGTTGCGCGAAACGCATCCAGCGCCGGGAAATGAACGAGCCGGATCAATTCCACGACGACAACGACAATGACGGCGATGTGAACCTCATAGCCGTGCCAGCGGGACGGAAGAATGGCCGCCAGCAGCAGATAGACCATCGCCCCCCAGAGCACGGATCCGCCGTATTTTACCGCCACGAACGGCAATCCCACCTCGTAGCCGAACGCCCGCAGGCAAAGGCCGCCAATGATCACCATCACGGCCGCCGCCAAAAGCCGGATGCGGGCAAAATAAGGCGGGGAAAGGCGTGACGGACCCATGCGAGTTCCTTCCGGTTTTCGTATGAAAATCTAACGGATGCAAATCGAGGCGCGAACATGAGCACAGCAACAGGTACAGCCGCAACCCGCCTCTCGGTTTTGGACGATCTTCTGTGCGATACCTATCCCTGGGGCGAACTCAAGGGCATCAGGCGCTTCATCGTCGAATTTCTCTATTTCGGCATCAAGGAAGCCCGTGCCTGCCTGTTTGCGGGATTGTTCTTCCTCTCCATCTTCGTGGTGCCACATGCCGGGTTATTTGGCATTCCGCGTTATGACGTGCTGCTGATCATCGCTCTCGGCATCCAGTTCTTCATGATCTGGAGCAGGCTGGAAACGCTGGATGAGGCCAAGGCCATCCTGCTGTTCCATATCGTCGGTTTCGCGCTGGAGGTGTTCAAGACGTCAGGCGCCATCCAGTCATGGTCCTATCCCGACTTCGCCTATAGCAAGGTCCTCGGTGTACCGCTCTTTTCCGGCTTCATGTATGCCGCCGTCGGCAGCTACATCATCCAGGCGTGGCGTTTGCTGGATGTGCGCATTCGCCACTATCCCACCTATTGGATGGCAACGCTGATCGGCATCGCCATCTATGCCAACTTCTTCACCCACCACTTCATCGGTGATTACCGCTGGTACATCGCCGCCTGCGCCGTCGGTCTCTATTCCCGCGCAACGGTGGTGTATCGCCCCTACGATCGGGATCGGAAGATGCCGCTTCTCCTCTCCTTCATCCTGATCGGCTTTTTCGTCTGGCTGGCGGAGAATATCTCCACCTTCTTCGGCATCTGGAAATATCCCGATCAGATCGGCGCCTGGTCCGTGGTGCATATCGGGAAATGGAGTTCATGGTCGCTGCTGGTCATCATGACGTTTACAATCGTCGCGCAACTCAAGCACATCAAGGCCCGTATTCACGTTCCGGAGTAAGAGAAGCAAAGCTTCAGCCGAGCATCTGATCTGGCAGGCGCCAAAGGCTTTGCAGAGGCAGCACCCTCGCCTGCTCGATTTCCCAAAACCCAAACGCAAGAAAGCCGGGTGATCTCTCACCCGGCTTTTTAATTCACGACGCCTGGAAAAGGCGTCAGACCTTATGCGGCTTCGGCAGCAGCAGCTTCAGCGGCAACGCGAGCCTTGTCGGCTGCGCCCTTGGCGTCAACATCGCGCTCGACGAATTCGATGACGGCGAGAGCGGCATTGTCGCCCTGGCGGAAACCGGCCTTCATGATACGCAGGTAGCCGCCGTTGCGGTTTGCATAACGGGCTGCGATCGCGTCGAACAGCTTGCGAACGGCGTCCTGATCCTTGATCTGCGAAATCGCCTGACGACGAGCGTGCAGGTCGCCGCGCTTGCCGAGGGTGACGAGCTTCTCAACGATCGGGCGAATTTCCTTCGCCTTCGGAAGCGTGGTGACGATCTGCTCATGGGTGATGAGCGAAGCAGCCATGTTGGCAAACATTGCCTTGCGGTGGCTGGCGGTTCTATTGAGCTTGCGGCCTGAATTACCGTGGCGCATTGCTATTCTCCTTCTACGCAGGTTCCTTCTCTAAGGCCTGCCGTTTCCTGGCACATGCAGATGACTTATCTGCTGTTTGACGGGGAAAGGCAGTCTTTAAAGGGTCTGCCTTTTTGATTGTTAGTACTGGTCTTCGTAACGCTTTGCGAGATCTTCGATGTTCTCAGGCGGCCATGCCGGCACTTCCATGCCGAGGTGCAGACCCATGGAAGCGAGAACTTCCTTGATTTCGTTCAGCGACTTGCGACCAAAGTTCGGCGTGCGGAGCATTTCGGCTTCGGTCTTCTGGATCAGGTCGCCGATATAAACGATGTTGTCGTTCTTCAGGCAGTTTGCCGAACGAACGGACAGTTCGAGCTCGTCGACCTTCTTGAGAAGCGCCGGGTTGAACGCGAGTTCGGTAACCGATTCTTCTTCTGCTTCCTTCTGCGGCTCGTCGAAGTTGACGAAGACGCCCAGCTGGTCCTGGAGAATGCGAGCGGCGAAGGCAACGGCATCTTCGCCGGAAACCGAACCGTTGGTCTCGATCGTCATGATCAGCTTGTCATAGTCAAGAACCTGACCTTCACGGGTGTTTTCCACCTTGTAGGACACTTTCTTGACCGGAGAATAGAGGCTGTCCACCGGAATGAGGCCGATCGGGGCATCTTCCGCGCGGTTGCGCTCAGCCGGTACGTAACCCTTGCCGTTGTTGACGGTGAATTCCATGCGGATTTCAGCGCCATCGTCCAGCGTGCAGATCACGTGGTCGGGGTTCAGGATCTCGATGTCGCCAACCGTCTGGATGTCACCAGCGGTTACGGCACCCGGGCCCTGCTTGCGCACGACCATGCGCTTGGAATCATCGCCGTCCATCTTGATGGCGATTTCCTTGATGTTGAGCACGATATCCGTCACATCTTCCCGAACGCCGGGGATGGAGGAGAATTCGTGCAGGACACCGTCGATCTGCACGGCCGTTACAGCGGCACCACGCAGAGAAGACAACAGAACGCGACGCAGCGCGTTGCCGAGGGTAAGACCGAAACCACGTTCCAGCGGCTCGGCAACCAGAGTTGCCTTGGTGCGGCTGGACGAGGTGAACTCGACCTTGTTCGGCTTGATAAGTTCCTGCCAGTTCTTCTGAATCATCTTTAAACCTTCCGTTCGCCGCCACCATCCAATCGTGACGGACCGAGCATGAAAACACCGAGAGGAACCTTAAGCCGGTTCATCGGTGGGTTCTTGAGCGCAAGTCCGTCGATCGAAATCGACGCGCACACGCCAGATACACGAAAATTCCGCCAGACCTGAGGTAAGGCGGAATTTCCGAACCACGGCCGCGTCAGACGCGGCGCTTCTTGCGCGGACGGCAACCGTTGTGCGGGATCGGCGTCACGTCGCGAATGGAAGTGATCATGAAACCGGCAGCCTGCAGAGCGCGAAGTGCCGATTCACGGCCGGAACCCGGACCGCAAACTTCAACTTCAAGCGACTTCATGCCGTGTTCCTGAGCCTTCTTCGCGCAATCTTCAGCAGCGATCTGGGCAGCGAACGGGGTCGACTTGCGCGAACCCTTGAAGCCCTTGGCACCAGCGGACGACCAGGCAATAGCATTGCCCTGTGCGTCGGTGATGGTGATCATCGTGTTGTTGAAGGTCGAATTGACGTGCGCGACGCCAGACGTGATATTTTTGCGTTCGCGACGACGGACGCGTGCGGCTTCCTTGGCCATTTTATACCTTTCATTGATCTCTTCACCGCCGTAACACCAGCGGCTACACCGGCAATCAGCCCGTGACCGAGCTTTTCGCCAAACTCAGAAAGGCTGGCGCGGACTGCACCAGCCTCCCCTTTCCGGAGAACCGGAAAATTACTTCTTCTTACCAGCGATAGCCTTCGCCGGACCCTTGCGGGTGCGAGCGTTGGTGTGCGTGCGCTGACCGCGGACCGGAAGGCCACGACGGTGACGCAGGCCGCGGTAGCAACCGAGGTCCATCAGACGCTTGATGTTCATCGAGGTCTCACGACGCAGGTCACCTTCGACCTGGTAGTCGCGGTCGATGGCTTCGCGGATCTGAAGAACTTCAGCATCCGTCAGCTGATGAACGCGCTTGTCAGCCGGAAGACCGACCTTGTCCATGATTTCCTGCGCGAATTTCGGACCAATCCCGTGAATGTAGGTCAGCGCAATAACAACGCGCTTCGCAGTCGGGATGTTGACGCCAGCGATACGTGCCACGTCTTTTCTCCTTGGTTCCAGTTGCCATCCGGCAAGTGGTGATTCCATTTGAGCGGCCGACAAGACCGCCAGTTCAAATTGGTGTCCGTGACAAGTCAAAACGACCGAACCCGGATCTCCCTTCCCTAAGGGAAATCCGCGCCAGTCGCTTGGGATGTCGCGAGTTGGCGCGGTGTTTAACGGAATCAGCGCAAAAAAGCAACCGGCTCCGCCAAGATTCTTTTGCGATCCAGAGGATCTGCCGCCATGCGCAAGCGCGATATGGGCAAGAACGCAACAGCGCCTGCCCATCCGCTCCGTCGATCAGGCGGAGGCTTTCTCGAGAACGCGCTCGATAGCCTCGGTGACAGCATCGACATCGGCCATGCCATCCAGCGTCACAAGCTCACCCTGCTCGCTGTAATAGGCCGACAGCGGCGCGGTCTTTTCGCGATATTCCGTCAGGCGCTTGCGGAAGGCTTCCGGATTGTCATCCGAACGAACCGTGCCGCCGGCGGCAATGGTTTCAGCCACGCGGTTTTCGATTCGGCGAATCAGCGCCTCCTCATCCACCTTCAGCTCGATGACGGCATCAAGGACCAGATTCTTCTTGCGCATGTTGTCGGCAAGCGCCTTGGCCTGCGGAACGGTGCGCGGATAGCCGTCGAGAATAAAGCCCTTGGCACAGTCAGCTGCTTCGATACGTTCGGAAACGATCTGATTGACGATATCGTCGGAAACGAGCCCGCCGGCATCCATGACGGCCTTGGCGCGCTTGCCGATTTCGGTGCCCGCGCTGACCGCAGCGCGCAGCATGTCACCGGTGGAAAGCTGCGGGATCCCGTACTTGTCCGTCAGCCGCTTGGCCTGGGTTCCCTTGCCCGCACCCGGCGGACCCAAAAATATCAGTCTCATCGTCCCCTCTTTCCTCCACGCAACTTCGACTTCTTGATCAGACCTTCATACTGCTGGGCGATCAGGTGACCCTGAATCTGCGCAACCGTATCCAGAGTTACACTGACGACGATCAAAAGCGAAGTACCACCAAGGGCTAATGGAATGCCCGTACGCGCGATAAGTGTCTCAGGAAGGATACAGACGAAGACCAGATAAATCGCGCCGACCACGGTGATGCGGGTCAGGACGTAATCGATGTACTCCGCAGTGCGCTCACCCGGACGGATGCCCGGAATGAAGCCGCCATGCTTCTTGAGATTGTCAGCCGTATCCTTCGGATTGAACACGATCGCCGTGTAGAAGAATGCGAAGAACGCGATCAGCAGGCCGTAGAGCGCCATGAACAGCGGCTGGCCGTGCTGCAGCGACGCGATGATCGAGGTCGCCCAGGTCGGCAGGTTGGTGTTGCCGGCAAAACCCGCAGCCGTTGCCGGCAGGAGTAGCAGCGACGATGCGAAGATCGCAGGAATGACACCGGCCGTGTTGAGCTTCAGCGGCAGATGCGAGGTATCGCCCTGGAACATCCGGTTGCCGACCTGTCGCTTCGGATATTGTATCAGGAGGCGGCGCTGGGCGCGCTCCACGAAGACGATGAGGCCAATGACGCCGATGGCGACGATGACAACCATCAGGATGAGCGGGGTCGACAGCGCACCGGTGCGGCCAAGTTCCAGCGTTCCGGCCAGAGCCTTGGGCAGGCCGGCGGCGATGCCCGCGAAGATGATCAGCGAAATACCGTTGCCGATACCGCGCGACGTGATCTGTTCGCCAAGCCACATCAGGAACATCGTGCCGCCGAGCAGCGTAATGACGGTGGAAATGCGGAAGAACATGCCCGGATCGACCACGAGACCGTTGCCGCTTTCAAGGCCGACCGCAATGCCATAGGCTTGCAGCGTGCCGAGCAGCACCGTGCCGTAGCGGGTGTACTGGTTGATGATCTTGCGGCCGGCTTCGCCTTCCTTCTTCAACGCTTCGAGCGAGGGCACGACCGAGGTCATGAGCTGCACGATGATCGAAGCGGAGATGTAAGGCATGATGCCGAGGGCGAAGATCGCCATGCGCTCGACGGCGCCGCCCGCAAACATGTTGAAAAGACCGAGAATACCGTTGGCCTGGCCACGGAAGGCCTGCGCATAGGCTTCGGGGTTCAGGCCCGGAAGCGGAATATGGGTGCCAAGACGGTAGACGAGAAGTGCGGCAAGAGTAAACCAGAGACGCTTTTTCAGATCCTCCGCCTTAGCGAAGGTCGAAAAATTCAGGTTCGAAGCCAGTTGTTCCGCTGCTGAAGCCATAAATTTCTCCGAATGACCCTTGCCAGCCAGCAACACCGGCCAATGCGGAAAGGTCTAAAAGATACTGGTCAAAACCGGGCTTCGGACGAATGCGGCTCTTGGCCGCCATCATGCCTCACCCTGTTTTTTATGTCCTATCCCCTCCCCTACGGAAGTTCAAGAACTGTGAGGCTCTCCCTGCAGCACTTTCTGCCGCAAGCGGGGCCTTGAAAGCACACCGCGAAGAGATTGCCCTGATGCTCTATAAATCGATTTAGATCGAAAGCACCAGTGGCCAGGGAGCGCAAACGCCCGGAGCGACATGCGCACCGGGCGTCTGAAGTCTATATATTACTCGGCGGCTTCTGCTGCAACTGCGAGAAGCTTGATCGAACCGCCAGCCTTTTCGATCTTTTCGATTGCGGGCTTGGAAGCACCGGCAACTTCGAAAGCAACCTTGGCCTTCAGCTCGCCGTCGGCGAGAATGCGTACGCCGTCCTTGGCGCGGCGGATAACGCCGGCAGCCTTGAGAGCAGCGGCATCGATCGTTGCGGAAGCGTCAAGCTTCTTGGCATCGATGGCGGTCTGAATGCGGCCGAGCGATACGACAACATATTCGGAAGCGAAGATGTTGTTGAAACCGCGCTTCGGCAGACGACGGTAGATGGGCATCTGACCGCCTTCGAAGCCGTTGATGGCGACGCCCGAACGAGCCTTCTGACCCTTCACACCGCGACCACCGGTCTTGCCCTTGCCGGAACCGATACCGCGACCTACGCGGATACGATCCTTGGAGGCGCCTTCGTTATCTCTGATTTCATTGAGTTTCATGATAGGTTACTCCGTCTCACTTCTCGTCAACGACGCGAACGAGATGCTGGACCGCACGGATCATGCCGCGAACCGCAGGAGTATCTTCCAGGGTGCGCTGACGATGCATCTTGTTGAGACCCAGACCGACCAGCGTCTGACGCTGGATTGCCGGGCGGCGAATAGGGCTGCCGATCTGTTCGACCGTGACAGTCTTCTTGGCTTCAGTAGTTTTCTTGGCCATGATCCAGCTCCTTATTCTTCAGAAGCGTTGCCGGAAGCGGCACGACGAGCCTGAAGGGTCGCATACTTGAGGCCACGCTGTGCAGCGATGTCCTTCGGATGAACCTGATGCTTCAGAGCGTCGAACGTGGCGCGAACCATGTTGTACGGGTTCGACGAACCGGTCGACTTCGCAACAACGTCATGAACGCCGAGCGTTTCGAAAACGGCGCGCATCGGACCACCGGCGATGATACCGGTACCGGCCTTGGCCGAACGCAGCAGAACCTTGCCTGCGCCGTGACGGCCATTGACGTCGTGATGCAGAGTGCGGCCATCGCGCAGCGGAACGAAGATCAGATCGCGCTTTGCGCTTTCGGTTGCCTTGCGGATAGCTTCCGGAACTTCACGAGCCTTGCCGTGACCGAAGCCAACGCGGCCCTTCTGGTCGCCAACGACGACGAGAGCGGCGAAGCCGAAGCGACGGCCACCCTTAACAACCTTTGCAACGCGGTTGATCGCGACCAGCTTGTCGACGAATTCGCTATCGCGCTCTTCGCGGTTCTGACGCTCTTCGCGGGAACCTCTTTTATCCTGTGCCATTGTCCTTGTCCTTTTTCTTTTGCGGGTGGAACGGCAAACGAAAAGACCAGCGGCCTCGAGAACGAGATCCGCATGGTCCGGTGATATTCCGCCCGGATCATTGTCCGGGCGGAAAAAAATCAGAAGTTCAGACCGCCTTCGCGGGCAGCGTCTGCCAGGGCCTTGATGCGGCCATGATAGATGAACGCGCCACGGTCGAATACGACATCCTTGACGCCAGCCTTGACGCCACGCTCGGCAACCAGCTTGCCGACAACGGATGCTGCTGCAACGTCGGCGCCAGTCTTGAGCGAGCCGCGCAGATCGGCTTCGAGCGTGGAGGCAGACGCAAGCGTCTTGCCAGCAACGTCATCGATGATCTGGGCGTAGATGTTCTTCGACGAGCGATGAACCGACAGGCGCGGGCGGCCGTTGGCAACCGCCTTGATCTGGCGGCGCACACGGCTCGCGCGACGTGCAAGTGCTTCTTTCCTGCTAGCCATTTCGCGTGATCCTTACTTCTTCTTGCCTTCTTTGCGGACAATACGCTCTTCAGCGTATTTCACGCCCTTGCCCTTGTAGGGCTCGGGACCGCGGTATTCGCGGATTTCCGCGGCTACCTGGCCAACCTGCTGCTTGTTGATGCCGGAAACGATGATTTCCGTCGGCTTCGGAACGGCAATGGTGATGCCGACCGGCGGCTCGTAAACAACGTCATGGCTGAAACCGAGAGCCAGCTGCAGGTTCTTGCCCTGCATGGCGGCACGGTAACCAACGCCGTTGATTTCGAGCTTGCGCTCGTAGCCGTCCTTAACACCCTTGAAGATGTTCTCGATCATCGTGCGGGACATGCCCCACTTCGAGCGAGCTTCCTTGGTGCCGTTTGCCGGCGTTACGGAAACGCCGTTATCTTCGAGCTTCAGCTGGATGTCGTCGTTAGCGACGAAAAACAGCTCACCCTTCGGGCCCTTAGCAGTGACCTTCTGGCCGTCGACATTGGCCGTCACACCTGCGGGAACCGGAACGGGCTTTTTACCGATACGAGACATTATTCAATCCTGTCTGTTCGTTATGGAGATCCTTGCTCGGGTCTTAGAAGACCGAGCAAAGAACCTCGCCACCAACGTTCTGTTCGCGAGCCTGGTGATCGGCCATCACGCCCTTCGGGGTCGAAAGGATGGTGATGCCGAGGCCGTTCGCGACCTGCGGAATGGACTTTACCGAGACATAAACCCGGCGGCCCGGCTTGGACACGCGGCCGATCTCACGGATCACCGACGCGCCTTCGTAGTACTTCAGCTCGATGGTGAATTCGGACTTGCCGTTTTCGAAATCGACCTTGGAATAACCGCGGATGTAGCCTTCAGACTGCAGCACGTCGAGAACGCGTGCGCGCAGGCTGGAAGCAGGCGTGCTTACCGACGACTTGCGGCGAGCAGCACCATTGCGGATGCGGGTGAGCATATCACCCAAAGGATCAGTCATGGTCATGTGCCCGTCTCCTTACCAGCTCGACTTGACAATGCCCGGCACCTTGCCGGAATTGCCCAGCTCACGAAGCGCGATACGCGACATCTTGAGCTTGCGATAGAACGCGCGCGGACGGCCCGTTACTTCGCAGCGGTTGCGGATACGCGTCTTCGAGCCGTCACGCGGCAGCGAAGCGAGCTTCAGAGTGGCCTTGAACCGGTCTTCGATCGGAAGGGACTGGTTCATCACGATCGCCTTCAGTGCGGCGCGCTTGGCGGCCTGCTGGGCGACCGACTTGCGGCGGCGCTTGTTCTTTTCAACTGCGCTTGTTTTCGCCATATCGGAGTTCCTTTTCTACGCTCGTCGTTACGGTTAGTGACGGAACGGGAAGTTGAACTCTGTCAGCAGAGCCCGAGCTTCGTCGTCCGACGTCGCCGTCGTGCAAACGATGATGTCCATGCCCCACATCTGATCAACCTTATCGTAGTTGATCTCAGGGAACACAATGTGTTCCTTGATGCCCATGGCGAAGTTGCCACGGCCGTCAAAGCTCTTCGGGTTCAGGCCCCGGAAGTCGCGAACGCGCGGCAGCGCGATGTTGACCAGACGATCAAGGAATTCGTACATGCGGGCGCCACGAAGGGTAACCTTCGCACCGATCGGCATGCCTTCGCGAACCTTGAAACCTGCGATCGAGTTACGAGCGCGGGTAACGACCGGCTTCTGGCCGGCAATCGCAGCCAGGTCACCGGCAGCGATGGTGGGCTTCTTGGAGTCGGCGGTTGCTTCGCCGACGCCCATGTTGATCACGATCTTTTCAAGCTTCGGGATCATCATGACGTTCGCGTAGGAGAACTTCTCCTGCATGGCGCCACGGATACGGGAAACGTATTCCGTCTTGAGACGCGGCTCGTACTTATCAGCCATCGATCACTTCTCCCGAACGCTTGGCCACGCGGACCTTCTTGCCATCCACAACCGAGAAGCCAACGCGGGTCGGCTTGCCATCCTTGTCGACGATGGCGATGTTGGAGATGTGCAAGGATGCTTCCTTGTTGATGATGCCGGCTTCCTGGGCCTGGGTCTGGCGCTGGTGACGCTTCACCATGTTAACGCCACGCACAACGGCCCGATCTTCCTTCGGCAAAACCTGGATTACTTCGCCGGTACGGCCCTTGTCCTTACCGGTCAATACGACAACCTTGTCGCCTTTACGAATCTTCTGCATCGCATTCGCTCCTTACAGTACTTCCGGAGCCAGCGAGATGATCTTCATGTGGTTCTTGGCGCGAAGTTCGCGCGGAACCGGTCCGAAGATACGGGTGCCGATGGGCTCTTTCTTGTTGTCGATAAGAACGGCTGCGTTGTTATCGAAACGGATGACGCTGCCGTCAGCGCGGCGGATGTCCTTGGCGGTGCGCACGACAACCGCCTTCATCACGTCGCCCTTCTTGACGCGGCCGCGCGGAATAGCTTCCTTGATGGAAACGACAATAATGTCGCCAACAGAAGCATATTTGCGCTTCGAGCCGCCCAGCACCTTGATGCACATGACACGACGTGCGCCGGAATTATCCGCCACGTCGAGGTTTGTTTGCATCTGAATCATGTCAGGTCGCCTTCTTGTTGTTACCGGAACGGTTGGGCAAACTCTCCCGAGCGAGCCCCCTGCCCCAGCTTATGAATATCTCTTTTTTTGCGCGGAAATGTCGTGACAGGGTGGTTTCCCGAAGGACCTTCCGTGCGCATCAAAGCAAAAGACGCCCGGGTCACGAGCGTCCTTGCGCTGCTTCATACAGGATTCCGCGCCAAGTACAAGAGACCTGGCGCGATTCTGATGAAATTAAGCCTGGGCGGAAACGACCGTCCAGCGCTTGTCCTTGGAAATCGGTGCGCATTCCTCGATGGAAACGACATCGCCGACCTTATACTGATTGTTTTCGTCGTGTGCCTTGTACTTCTTCGAACGACGAACGGTCTTTTGCATGAGCGGGTGAGCGAATCGACGCTCAACCCGGACCACGACAGTCTTCTCGTTCTTGTCGGACACTACGACGCCCTGCAGAATGCGTTTCGGCATATTATTCTTCCTTAGGCCTTGGCTTCTGCCGCCTTCTGGCGGGCAATGGTTTTAACGCGGGCGATGTCCTTGCGGACTTCGTTGATGCGCGAGGACTTCTCCAGCTGGCCAGTTGCCTTCTGGAAGCGCAGGTTGAACTGCTCCTTCTTCAGATCGGCGAGCTTGTCCTTGAGCTGGTCGGCGCTGAGGCCGCGAACTTCATCGGCTTTCATGTGCCTTGCTCCTTACTCTGCGATGCGCTGTACGAAGCGCGTCTTGACCGAGAGCTTGGCAGCGCCGAGACGAAGCGCCTCACGGGCGATCTCCTCGGTAACACCGTCGATCTCGAACATCATACGACCGGGCTTGACCTTGCATGCCCAGTAATCGACCGAACCCTTGCCCTTACCCATACGAACTTCGGTCGGCTTGGCCGTAACCGGAACGTCGGGGAATACGCGGATCCACACACGACCTGCGCGCTTCATGTAACGCGTGATCGCGCGGCGGGCCGCTTCGATCTCGCGTGCATTCACGCGGTTCGGTTCCTGCGACTTCAAGCCGAATTCACCGAATGCCAGGTCAAAGCCGCCCTTGGCGACGCCCTTGATGCGTCCCTTGAACTGCTTACGGTACTTAGTACGCTTTGGCTGCAACATTTTCTTACTTCTCCGAGCTTATCTTTCGCCAGCGTCAATCAAGCGTTTTCGCGACGACGATCGGGACGATCGCCACGCTCACGGCTTGCAGGGCCCTGTGCGTCGCCTTCGAGACCGCGACGCTCAGAAGCCATCGGATCGTGCTCAAGGATTTCGCCCTTGAAGATCCAGACCTTGATGCCGCAGATGCCGAATGCAGTTTCAGCTTCGGCCGTGCCGTAGTCGATGTCCGCACGCAGCGTGTGCAACGGAACGCGACCTTCGCGGTACCATTCGGTACGAGCGATTTCTGCACCACCGAGACGACCGCCGCAGGTGATCTTGATGCCTTCGGCGCCAAGACGCATTGCGGACTGAACAGCACGCTTCATCGCACGGCGGAAAGCCACGCGGCGCTCGAGCTGCTGGGCGATCGACTGGGCAACCAGCGTCGCGTCGATTTCCGGCTTGCGCACTTCAACGATGTTGAGGTGCGTTTCGGAGTTGGTCATCTCGGAAAGCTTCTTGCGAAGCTTTTCGATGTCTGCACCCTTCTTGCCGATGATCAGACCCGGACGAGCCGAGTGGATCGTAACGCGGCACTTCTTGTGCGGACGCTCGATGACGACCTTGGCAATGCCGGCCTGCTTGAGTTCCTTGATCAGGTAAGCCCGGATCTTCAGGTCTTCATGCAGAAGCTTGCCGTATTCAGCAGTGTCAGCGTACCAGCGGCTGTCCCAGGTACGGTTGATGCCGAGGCGGAAGCCGATCGGATTGATTTTCTGACCCATTATGCGGCCTCCCCTTTTTCCTCAACTTCACGAACAACGATCGTGAGGTGAGCGAACGGCTTTTCAATGCGGGAAGCACGACCACGGCCACGAGCGTGGAAACGCTTCATGGTGATGGACTTGCCAACATAGGCCTCGGCGACGACGAGAGCGTCGACGTCGAGGTCATGGTTGTTTTCCGCATTGGCAATTGCAGATTCGAGCGTCTTCTTGACGGTGCCTGCAATGCGCTTGCGGGAGAATTCGAGCTCGGCGAGAGCGCGATCAACCTTCTTGCCACGGATAAGAGCGGCAACCAGGTTCAGTTTCTGGGGGCTGACGCGGAGCGTACGGGCAATGGCCTGAGCCTCATTGTCCTTCAGCCGGCGTTCGGTCTTAGCCTTCGCCATGATTACTTCCTCTTTGCCTTCTTGTCCGCGCCGTGACCGTAGTAGGTACGGGTCGGAGAGAATTCACCGAACTTGTGTCCGACCATGTCTTCGTTGACGGAGACGGGCACATGCTTGCTGCCGTTGTAGACGCCGAAGGTCAGACCAACGAACTGCGGCAGGATCGTGGAGCGACGGCTCCAGATCTTGATTACTTCGTTACGTCCGCTCTCGCGCACCTTCTCAGCCTTGGTGAGAAGATAGCCGTCAACAAACGGACCTTTCCATACTGAACGAGCCATTAGTGACTACCTCTCTTACTTCTTACGCTGATGGCGCGAGCGCATGATGAACTTGTCGGTCGACTTGTTCGAACGGGTGCGCTTGCCCTTCGTGGGCTTGCCCCACGGAGTAACCGGGTGGCGACCACCCGACGTGCGACCTTCACCACCACCGTGCGGGTGGTCGACCGGGTTCATGACGACGCCGCGAACGTGCGGACGCTTGCCGCGCCAACGGGAACGACCGGCCTTGCCGTCGTTGATGTTGCCGTGGTCCGAGTTCGAAACAGCACCGATCGATGCGAGGCAGGAGCCATGCACCAGACGCTGTTCGCCCGAGTTGAGACGCAGGATGGCCATACCGGCATCGCGGCCGACGAGCTGGACATACGTACCGGCGGAGCGAGCGATCTGACCGCCCTTGCCCGGCTTCATCTCGACGTTGTGGATGATCGAACCGACCGGAATGTACTGAAGCGGCATGGTGTTGCCGGGCTTCACGTCCACTGCCTTGTCGGAGGCGATCACCTTGTCACCGGCAGCGAGACGCTGTGGCGCGAGAATGTAAGCCTGTTCGCCGTCGGTATACGTAACCAGCGCGATGAACGCGGTGCGGTTGGGGTCGTATTCCAGACGTTCAACGGTACCTTCAACGTCGAACTTGCGACGCTTGAAGTCTACCAGACGGTAGGTCCGCTTGTGACCGCCACCCTGGAAACGGACGGTGATCCGGCCCTGGTTGTTACGGCCACCCTTGGAGCTGAGGCCCTGGGTGAGAGCCTTTACCGGCTTGCCCTTGTAGAGCGAAGCGCGGTCCACGATAACCAGCTGACGCTGGCTCGGCGTGGTCGGATTGAAACTTTTCAATGCCATATTCTTGTTCCCTTTTGGGTCTTTGCCCGCTTGGGCCTAACCTTTAGAGTCCGGTGGACACGTCGATGGATTGACCTTCGGCGAGCGTAACGACGGCTTTCTTGACGTCCTTAAGCTTACCGGCGAACCCACGGAAACGACGGGTCTTACCCTTGCGGATAAGCGTGTTCACAGCCGTGACTTTGACGCCGAAGAGAGCTTCCACGGCAGCCTTGATTTCAGGCTTGGAAGCATTCTTGGCGACGTTGAATACGACCTGGTTCTGTTCGGATACCAGCGTCGACTTTTCCGTGATCGAAGGAGATACGATCACATCGTAGTGGCGAAGATCCGTCATTTGAACCGCTCCTCCAGAGCCTCTACAGCAGCCTTGGAAAGCACCAGCTTGCCACGGCGCAGGATGTCGTAAACATTGATGCCCTGAACCGGCAGAACGTCCACGTTCGGGATGTTCTGAGCAGCGAGCTTGAAGTTGCCATCAAGTTCGGCGCCGCCGATAACGAGAGCGTTGGTCAGGCCAAGCGAAGCGAAGCTGCCCAGCAGAGCCTTGGTCTTTGCTTCGGATGCAACGAGCTGATCAACGATGATCAGTTCTTCAGCCTTCAGCTTTGCAGACAGGGCGTGACGCAGAGCGAGCGCACGAACCTTCTTGGGAAGGTCATGGGCGTGGCTGCGAACGACCGGGCCGTGGGCCTTGCCGCCGCCGCGGAACTGCGGTGCGCGAGCCGAATGGTGACGAGCGCGGCCCGTACCCTTCTGCTTGTACATCTTCGCGCCGGTGCGGGAAACTTCCGACCGGTTCTTGGACTTGTGGGTTCCCTGCTGCTTCTTTGCAAGCTGCCAGCGAACCATGCGGGCCAGGATGTCCTGGCGGGGGTCGAGGCCGAAGATCTCATCCGACAGAGAAACCTTGCCGGCGTCTTTTCCCTCGAGGGTCTTGACGTTCAATTCCATGATAAGGCTCCCTTACTTCGCAGCCGACTTGACGGCGTCGCGGACGATGATCCAGGAACCCTTCGAGCCGGGAACTGCACCCTTCACGAGGATGAGGCCACGGTCTTCATCAGTCGAAACGACTTCGAGGTTCTGGGTCGTAACGCGCGTCTGGCCCATATGACCAGCCATGCGCTTGCCCTTCCAGACGCGGCCCGGATCCTGGTTGTTACCGGTCGAACCGTGTGCACGGTGCGATACGGAGTTACCGTGCGAAGCGCGGCCACCACCGAAGTTGTGACGCTTCATAGCACCGGCAAAACCTTTACCGATCGTGGTTCCAGTGACGTCGACCAGCTGGCCGGACTGAAAATGATTTGCGGTCAGTGTTGCACCGATGTCGATCAGGTTCTCGGGGGAAACCCGGAACTCGACGAGCTTGGCTTTCGGTTCGACATTGGCAGCGGCAAAATGGCCGCGAAGCGCCTTCGTCGTGTTCTTGACCTTGGACTGGCCGGCACCGAGCTGAACTGCGGTGTAGCCATTCTTGTCTTCCGTGCGCTGGGCAACGACTTGTACGTTATCCAGTCGCAATACTGTTACAGGGATATGTTCACCTGCGTCGTTATAGACGCGTGTCATACCCACTTTCTGTGCAATCACACCTGAACGCATTGGTTCATCCTCTTGCGAGCCTTGAAGGGAAAACCCTCTCTGGCCTTTGTTAAGGAGTGCCCTTCGACATCTCACGATGTTTCCGGTCTCCGGTTTGGAAGTCGTTGGATTGCTCCACGTACCTTCCTTGTTATTTCAGCCCTCACCTTGGATGGTTCGGGCCGGGTCTTAGAGCTTGATTTCCACGTCAACGCCAGCAGCGAGGTCGAGCTTCATCAGAGCATCAACAGTCTGCGGGGTGGGGTCAACGATATCGAGAAGACGCTTGTGCGTCCGCATTTCGAACTGTTCACGGCTCTTCTTATCAACGTGGGGAGAGCGGTTGACGGTAAACTTTTCGATGCGGGTGGGGAGCGGAACCGGGCCGCGAACGCTGGCGCCGGTGCGCTTTGCGGTCGACACGATTTCACGGGTAGAGGCATCGAGGATCCGGTGATCGAACGCCTTGAGGCGGATACGGATATTCTGGCCGTTCATTCGTCTTGTCCTTGTTCTTTGTTATTCGTTTCCGCACGCGGAAACACATGAACTTCTATTGATCGTGGCGCCGCAGATTTTCAAAAATCGAGAGGGGATGCGCGTCGCACCCCAATCATTTCAGTAGTCTGTATTGCTAAAACACCGCGTTTCGCAATCGCTTGCGAATCCAGCGGTGAGTGTGAGTGCGCGTTTACGCGTTTTCACCGAATTTTTCAAGCACTAAAAATGCAACGCCGCCAGGCTTTTTATGAAAAGTCCGGCGGCGGTGTTGTTCACACCGCCGCCAGTCAGAATTTCAACGGTCGAATATTACTCGACGATCGAAGCAACGATGCCGGCGCCGACGGTACGGCCGCCTTCGCGGATAGCGAAGCGCAGCTTTTCTTCCATCGCGATCGGAACGATCAGCTCGACTTCAACGGTAACGTTGTCGCCAGGCATAACCATTTCCGTGCCTTCCGGCAGCGAAACGATGCCCGTCACGTCCGTCGTACGGAAGTAGAACTG
>NZ_JARWKW010000017.1:0-63272 GCF_047445855.1 Rhizobium sp. BR 250 | reverse complement strand
AGCCCGCCCAGAGATAGCGGCCAGTCCAGCCAAGGCTTTCAAGAATGCGGTTCATGCCTGCTACACCAGATAAAAACCGTCATCCGGCCGCCCACCGCCGATGATGGCCGGGTCCGCTTTCGCGAGTTCATCGTAAAACGCCTCGAGATCGGCGCGTGCAGCGCTCGCCTTCAGCGCCGACAAATGGCTTGTCGGGAAGGAGGCGGCGATGATTTCAGGCGGGAAACCAAGGGCATCGGCGGCGGCCGCCGCCGCCCTTTGCGGATCGGCCATAGCGCTGGCGAGCGCCGCTTCCATGCCCGCCTGCAAGGCCCAAATACCAGCCTTTCCGAGTTTTTCCTGAACCTGCGAGGTCAGGGCGAGACCGGCTTGCGGGATTTCGGGCCTGCCCGCCACCTTCGCCCAGTCCTGCTGGATATCGATGGTGCGATGGACCGTCATGAAAAACGATTTTGCCTTGATGAGCACGGCGGTTGCCGCCGGTTCGCTCAGCAGCGCGGCATCCACACGGCCCGTCAGTAGCAATTGCACGGCTTCCGGTGGCGAGGCGGCGTATTCCAGCTTGATATCGCCGGGCTTCAACCCTTTTTCAGCAACCAGCCGACGCAAGACGAAATCCGGCATATCGTTCTTGAACGGCAAAGCGAGCGTCTTGCCGGAAAGGCTTTCCAGCGACGTCAGCGTTTCGTCCTTCGACACCACATAGAGCAGGCCTGTTGTCAGCACGTTCAGAAGCCCAAGGCCGAGGCCGCGATTATGGAGATTGGCAGCACCGTAACTCGGCATCACCACCGCGCCCATGGAACCGGAGGCAACGGCGGCACGCATTTCATCCGGCGTTTTCCACGCCTTGAAGACGGCCTCGGGGGCAACATCCTTCAGGAACCCGCCCTTTACCGCATGGGCCAGCACGGCGGAGGGCGCAGCGGGCGGGCCATAAAAGGTGAGCGGGGTTTCCGCCTTCAGAATATGTGGTGCGGCAAGTGTCGCCACCGTCAATCCCGAAAGGGCCGAAAGCGCCTGACGACGGGTGAGTTGAGCCATGGTCCTGATCCTTGTTCGCGCCGGAAGCGCCCTGATGTGCGTGACGCTCGCTGATGGCCGACCTTCCGGCCACAGGTGCGTCACCCATCTGGAAATGACATTTTGCAAGCGCCCGATCTTTGCGCAGGATCAAACAGCACCGGAAACCGGGCCTATTCGCCTGTCCTGAGTGAAAGGGCATCGCGCAGGATACGCGAGCCCTCCTGAGCGGCGGCGGCGATATCGAGAAACATCAGGCTTGCGGTTTCGACCACACCTTCGTCCACCGTGTCGTCTTCGGCGAAATCGGAGAGCATCTCGGTCAAAAGCGCGACCTTGCGCCGCTCCTCGCGGGCCGCGGCCAGAAGCTTGACGATGTTGCGCTGGCGCTCGAAATCCTCGAGCTCACGCAGGGCCTCATGCACCCTGTCGCGGCAGCCGCAATCAAGCGCGCTTTCCAGAACGATGTTGCGCACCAGATGGATCGCGGCGGCGATATCCGCACCGCCCGGCGCCGCAGACAGTGGTTGTGCCTTTTGCCTTTCCATCGTCATGCATTCACCCCATGCGCTGTGTTGCGGGCACGGGCAACCCAGGCCGCCCCTTCCTGCCCGTGATGAAAACCATTGGAGAAAGGCACGTCCGGATAGATTTGCCCGAGACGTGCAAGGCCATCTTGCGCATCCCGCCTGCCGGCCAGAACATCGTCGTGGATTCGTGCCACCGCGACCATGTCGCAATCCTGTGGTGACAGGCGAAAACGCGTTATGCCGGCCTCGGCCAGATCCAGCAGCTCACCAAGCAGCGACTGGCAGGTGTGCGATACCGTCTGCACGCCGTTCAGTGCCAGAAACGACTGCCGGTCAAGCGTGCGCACCGGCAACCCGTCCGGATCGTCACCGCAGACGAACTGGCAATTATCCTTTATATTGCCCTTGGCGCGGGCATGGGCGCAGCGGGCCGAAATGGCGAGCGGCAGGCGGCCGAAGACGAAGATTTCGAAGTCCACATCCGGCGTTTCCGCCACGATGCGCTCCACCGAGGTCACCGGCAGTTCCGGTGGCAGGCAGATGACGCTTGCACCGCGTGACGCCAGAAGCCGCGCGGTCGCGGCATTATAGACATTCACCATCGGGCCAACGACATGCGGCGTGCCGTGCAGCATACCCAGCGCGGAAAGGTCGTTCGCCTCAACGAGATAAGGACTGTCGGCAATCAGGCCGCGCAGCTGGCGGCTTTCCCGCTCCAGCGTAACCAGTGAGAGAGTCGAAAGGATCACCTGTTTTCCGGCGTTCTCCAGCCGCTCTATCACCTCGGCCAGATGTGGCTCGGTGAAATGAAACCGTTTCGAACAGACGGTTTCGCCGAGATAGACATGGCTGACGGGCGCTTCATCGGCGATGCGAAAGTAAAAATCGCGCCATTTTTCGCCCTGCCAGAGATAAAGGACGGGGCCGAGCGCCAATGTGGCCTTTGCGGTTTTTGCCATCGCCATCATCTCCAGCGTTTCTCGTAAGCACCGACGGTGGTGCGCTGGCCTTCGCTTAAAAGCCGCAGGCGCGAGAGCAGCCGTCCCCGCTCTTCGGCGCTGGCGGCCAGCGCCCGGTGGAGGGTGGAAACCACTTCCGCCACATAGGCCTTGCCGCGCTGGCGGCCTTCGATCTTGAGCGCGCTGACCCCCGCTTCGCGCAAGGCGTCGATCTGGTCCATCACATCAAGCGACACCGGATCCTCGAAGGCATAGGACTTGTCGTCGGCAATCTCGAAACGCCCCTTGCACAGCGTGGGGTAACCCACCGCTTCTCCTTCCGGAAAGCGGTTGATGGTATAATCGCCGAGTTCCGAGACCAGCTCCTGCCCATCCTGCCGGTAACGCACATGGCTTGCCGGTGAGCAGACGCCGTTCATGTTGGGGGATTTGCCTGTGGCATAGGAGGACAGCGAGCAGCGACCCTCCGCCATGACACAGAGCCCGCCGAACACGAAGATTTCGATCTCGCAGCGGATTTGCCGCGCCAACCGGGCAATGTCGGAAATCGTCAGGGTGCGTGGCAACACCACGCGTTTTGCGCCGAAGGCATCAACGAGGAAATTCACCGCGTCGGCATTGGAGGCGGAGGCCTGCACGGAAACGTGGATACGCTGCTGCGGATGATGTTCCGCCACATGCGCCATCAGGCCGAAATCGGCAAGGATAAGCGCGTCCGCCCCCACCTTCACGGCATCGGCCGCACCGCGATACCAGATATCCTCATTACCGGCGCGCATGAAGGTGTTGAGCGCCACGAAGGTCTGCACGTTGCGTTTCTTCGCATAGGCGATGGCTTCGGCAAGCTCTTCGCGGGAAAAATTGAGACCGGGAAAATTGCGGGCATTGGTTTCATCGCGAAACCCGCAATAAACGGCATCCGCGCCGGCATCCACGGCCTCGCGGAAGGCGGCGGGCGTTCCTGCTGGACAGATCAGTTCCATGCCTCACCTCCCCGCGTTTCGGATAGAACATGGCCGCGCAGCCGGTTCGCAACACCCGTTACCACCGGCGCAAAAGGCCCGGCAAACGCACCGAGATCGCGCGGCAGGTCGATGCCGCTATCATCAAGCGCATTGCGCAGCGCCAGCATCGCCTCCATGTCGCCGGTCACGCTCAAGTCGCGTGAGAAGAACAGCGCGTCGGCATCCTGCCGCCCTTCCATCAGGGCCAGCAGCATGAAAAGCGGCCCTTCCACCGCCGCATCCACCTTCGGCAGGCGGCCCTTTCGGCTGACGGTGATGGCGGGGCGGGCCGGTTCGACCATGAAGGCGAAAGGCAGATCGACAGGCTGAAAGCCATAACGCTTGTGGCTATGTTCACCGAGCCGGCCGAACATATCCGGGTGCCGTTTCATGATCTGCGCCAGCATCGCCGCCGTCGCTCGCTGCACCACGGCAAGGGGCAGGAAATTCATGGGGGTGGCGATGGCGGCGGGAAAAGGTCTCATGAAGGGTCCTGTCAGGTCAGTTACGGACCGGACCCTAACCGCAGCGCGTCGGCGCCGGTTTGAGCGAACGCAAAGACAGGGAGATTTTCAGGCGCCTCTTCACAAAAGCCGCTATAAATCATTCACTTGCCAAGCGAAGGAGGCCGCCATGCCCGACATAAGGATCAAACGGATCTACGAACCCGCCAGCGACGATGACGGTACGCGTGTTCTGGTGGACCGGCTGTGGCCGCGCGGCATGCGCAAGGAAGACGCAAAGCTCTCGCTGTGGATGAAGGAGATCGCGCCCAGCAACGAACTGCGCAAGCAATTCTCCCATATGCCGTCACGTTTTGCCGAATTTACCGGGCATTACCATGAGGAGCTTTCGGCCAACCCCGATGCCGTGGCGCGCATGAAGGAACTGATGGCGAAGGGCCGGGTCACGCTGCTTTATGCCGCCCACGATACCGAACACAACCACGCCATCGTTCTCGCCGACTATCTTCGTTCGCACTGAAGCCGCATTTGCGGCAGCGCAAGGACATGCCGCATAACCGCCTGCAAACAGGCGGCATGAGAGACGAACCGACAGATATAAAGACAGAAACAAAACCCGCCCGCACAAGCGATCTGCGCGGTTTCATCCGGCTGCTGGAAGAGCGTGGGCAGCTGCGGCGAATCCGCCAGCCGGTTTCGCTGGTGCACGAGATTACCGAAATCCATCGCCGCGTGCTCGCCGATGGTGGGCCGGCGCTGCTTTTCGAGCAACCCGTCGATCATGAGGGCAAGGTGCGGGACATGCCGCTGCTTGCCAATCTCTTCGGCACGCGGCAACGCATCGAATGGGGGCTCGGGCTTGAGACCGGTGGCCTGCCGGCACTTGGACAAAAGCTCGCCGAATTGCGCGAGCCACGCCCGCCGAAATCCATGGCCGAGGCATGGGGTAAGCTGCCTTTGCTGAAAGCCGCACTGTCCATGCGGCCACGCAACGTCTCCCGCGCTCCGGTGCAGGAACAGGTACTGACGGGCGATGCGGTCGATCTTGCCTGCCTGCCGGTGCAATGGTGCTGGCCCGGCGAACCAGCGCCGCTCATTACCTGGCCGCTGGTCATCACGCGTTCGCCTGATGATCCCGACGATATCAATGTCGGGATCTACCGCATGCAGGTGCTGGGACAGGACAGGGTCATCATGCGCTGGCTGGCGCATCGCGGCGGCGCGCATCACCACCGGCTGTGGCAAGCGCGCGGGCTGGATATGCCCGTCACCATCGCCATCGGCGCCGACCCCGCCACCATTCTCGCCGCCGTCATGCCGCTTCCCGATCATATCAGCGAACTTGGTTTTTCCGGTCTGCTGCGCCGCTCGAAAAGCCGCATAGCAAAGGCATTGACGGTGCCTATGCCGGTGCCCGCCAATGCCGAGATCGTGCTGGAAGGCACCGTCTCAGTAACGGAAACGGCACTCGAAGGCCCTTATGGCGATCATACCGGCTATTATAATTCGGTCGAAGCCTTTCCGGTCATGAGGTTGTCGGCGATCACCATGCGCCGCGATCCAATCTATCTTTCCACCTATACCGGCCGGCCGCCGGATGAACCCTCGGTTCTCGGCGAAGCCATGCTCGAGATTTTCCTGCCGCTCGTCAAAAGGCAGTTTGCGGAAATCGTTGATCTGTGGATGCCGCCGGAGGCCTGTTCCTATCGCGTCATGGTCGCCTCCATCGACAAGCGTTATCCCGGCCAGGCAAAACGGGTGATGATGGGCCTGTGGTCGATGCTGCCGCAGTTCAGCTATGTGAAGCTCATCATTCTGGTCGATCCCGATATTGATGTCCGCAGCTGGGCGGATGTCGTCTGGGCGCTCTCCACCCGTTTCGACGCGTCGCGCGATGCAACGATCATCAACGATACGCCGATCGATTATCTCGACTTCGCCTCGCCGAAAACCGGCCTCGGCGGCAAGATGGGTCTGGACGCCACCCGCAAGCTGCCGCCGGAGACGGAGCGCGAATGGGGTCGCGTGCTCTCCATGACACCTGACGTCATCGCAAAGGTGGATCTGATGTGGCGTGATCTTGGCCTTGGAGAACGACCATGACCCCGTGCCGTGTCGTGGTCGGAGTCACCGGTGCCTCGGGTGCCGGCATTGCGCTGCGCATCATCGAGCGCCTAGCAGAGATGAAAAGCGTCGAAATCCATCTCGTCCTGTCGCAGTCCGCCAGACGCACCGTGCTGCATGAGGAAGGTGCGCAAGCCATGGGGCGGATGCTTTCGCTCGCCAGCGTCAATCATTCCGTCGATGATATTGGCGCGGCAATTGCCAGCGGTTCCTTCCCAACGGCCGGCATGATCGTCACCCCCTGCTCCATGCGCACCCTTGCCGCCATCGCAACCGGACTTTCGGACAATCTCGTCACCCGCGCCGCCGATGTGCATCTGAAGGAACGACGGAAACTGGTTTTGATGACCCGCGAGACACCGCTGCATCTCATCCATCTGCGCAATATGTGCACTGTCACGGAGGCAGGCGCCATCGTCATGCCGCCAGTGCCGGCCTTTTATAACAGGCCACAAAGTGTCTTCGATATTGTCGACCAGCTCGCCGCGCGTGCCATCGATCAGCTCGGCATCGCGTCCGCGCCGCAGGCGCCGATATGGCAGCCGCATGTGGTGAAAATGTCGTGAGTGATCAGAAATAGGCCATGGGGTCCGCGCCGAAGAGCATGGCATGGCCGCCAGTCAGAAGCCACCACACGGTCAAGCCTGTCAGTGCCGCGGCGAGCAGCATCGGCACATCCACGGCGATACGGGTTTTGCCTGTGAGAATTACCGCAAAGGGCACCGTGGCGCTTCCGGCGGCCGTCGCGTTCCATGCATTGCCCAGTCTTTTCCGCGCGCGTTTTTCCGTCATCGCCATCCCGCCAAGCGAAAACAGCGCAAAACCGCCGAACAGGATGACGGAGCGCAGGTCACCATTCGGCACGACATGGCCGAGCGACCAGAACAGGAAACCGACAAGCACGGGATGGCGCGTTATGCGCACGATCGCCCCGGGCTTCTGCCCCTGCCGTACGGAAATGGAGAGCGGATTGACACTGAGAAGGCCGGCCAGCACGAAAAACAGGCCAATCGGCGCTGCCAGAAAGGTGACATGCGCCTGCCAGGGCGCGACATCCCAGAGCGGTATGTAATCGACCGACAGCGCGGCGTAAAACACCCAGCCCAGCGTCAGAAGCGAGACGACGGAATAAGCCCCGAAATAAGCGGGCCTGCCGATGGCCGCAATCAGCCGGCCGCGCACGGCAGGCACGGCAGGAATGGAGTGCAGCGCCACAAAAAGCGAAAGAGCGGCGACAAGTTCAAGCATGCGACTGCCTTTTCACTGGTTCAGGAACAGCACCGAAGCAATGGCCACGGAGGCAAGCACGGCGGAAACCGCGCCCATGCGCTGTAACACTCCCATACGGTACAACAGCACCGCAAAGCCAATGATAATAGGGGTTGCGACAATCAGCCCGACCTGCGCGTCGTTCATGGGATGCTCCATTTTCCAGAGTTGCGCTTTGTCATGACAATAGGGCTTTGCGCGCTCCCTTCTTTGACCGACCGCAAAGAAGCGCAGTTTGAGGACGCCTAAGCGTGGCTTGCTGTTTTACAATTACGGGCGAGGCCATGGCGATAAATACGGAAGAGGAAAGCGGAAACCTGCTTTTGTGGATTCTGGTCTGGAGCGAGCTTGCCGCTTTCGGCGCGCTGACCGGCGCCTTCATCATCGCCTTCGCGCTCAATCCGGATGCATTCGCCGCCGCGCGCCAGCACCTGCAGCCGCAGCTTGCCGGTCTCAACACACTGATTTTGCTGGCGAGCGGCTGGCAAGCGGCCGTCGCGGCGAGCCGCCACACGAAGCTGCCGGGCAAAAGGCGGGCGCTTGTCCTTGCCGGCCTGCTGGGTTTCGCTTTCGTCGGAGTGAAGCTCCATGAATATTCCACCGAAATCGCCTTCGCGTCCGACCCCGCCTATGGCGCTTTCTTCGAGCTCTATTTCCTGCTCACCGGCTTCCACCTGCTGCATGTCGTCTTCGTGGCCGTGCTGCTGTTTCTCGTCGCAGTCTTCCCGAAAAACGAGAACGTCACGCTGGTGACGACGCTGTGGCATGTCATCGATCTGGTCTGGATCGTCATTTTTCCCATCGTCTATCTGGTTTGACAATCATGATCCACCGCACCTCCCGCCAGCTCGCAAGAAGTTTCGCAGTGCTCGCCATTCTCGTTCTCGCCGGTACGGCCGTCGTCACCTCGTGGAAGGCAGCGCTTCTGCCGCCGGTTGCCGTCGCGTGCCTGATGCTGCTTTTCGCGCTCATGAAATCCAGACGCGTCATCGACGATTTTCTGGGTTTTGGCGAAGAGCGAGGCCTGCTGCGCACGGCACTTCTGGCATGGCCCGCAATCTTTGCCGCCGCAGCCCTTTTGCGAGCGTTCCTGCAGGGCATTTTGTCGCTCTGAAAAGGCGGACCGCATCACCTCTCCACTTGTTTGCCAAATGGCAAAGAACGCCGGCGGCCAGCGGCTAGAAAGGCTTCAGACCCCACCGCATTCCGCCAGCCTGCTGGCAAATCCCGGCAAGAGGGTTCAATCAAGCCAGTCCGCATAAGCGGTCTTCCGGATGGAAAGGACCATTGGCATGGCAGAACGCCTGACCAAAACAGGAGCGCGAAACGTCTTTTATGGCGGCTCCATCTTCTTCTTTGCCATATTCGTCGGGCTGACCGCCCATAGCCATTATTACATGCGCACCACCTCGACGGATGAAAGCACGCTGACCGAAAGCGTCGCGCGCGGCAAACATGTGTGGGAGAAAAATTCCTGCATCAACTGTCACACCCTGCTCGGCGAAGGCGCCTATTTCGCGCCCGAACTCGGCAATGTCTGGAAGCGCTATGGCGGCGTGGAAGACAAGGATGCGGCGCGCGATTCCATCAAGGCGTGGATGGCCGCCCAGCCCACCGGCATCGAAGGCCGACGCCAGATGCCGCAGTTCAATCTCACCGAACAGGAACTCGATGATCTCGTCGACTTCCTCGAATGGACGAGCCGGATCAAGACGCAGAACTGGCCGCCGAACGATGCGGGTTGAGGTTGACGGCAAGGAGATGACGAGATGAAATACCAGACGCAAAAAGTCGCCATGCTGTATTTTTACGGCGCAATCGGGCTGTTCGTGGCGCAGATCCTGTTCGGCGTCGTCGCCGCCACGATCTACGTGCTGCCCAACACGCTTTCCGAGCTTCTGCCCTTCAACATCGTGCGCATGATCCACACCAATGCGCTGGTCGTGTGGCTGCTGATGGGCTTCATGGGCTCGACCTTCTATCTTCTGCCGGAAGAGACGGAAACGGAGCTTTACAGCCCCAAACTCGCCATCGCGCAGTTCTGGATCTTCCTGGTGGCAGCCGCCGTTGCCGTGGTCGGATATATGTTCCGCATCCACGAGGGCCGCGAATTCCTCGAACAGCCCTTCGCCATCAAGGTCGGCATCGTCCTTGTGGTGCTGATGTTCCTGTTCAACATCACCATGACGGCGCTCAAGGGCCGCAAGACCACGGTCATCAACATCCTGCTCTTCGGTCTCTGGGGTCTGGCGATCTTCTTCCTCTTCGCCTTCTACAACCCCATGAATCTGGCGCTCGACAAGATGTACTGGTGGTACGTCATCCATCTGTGGGTGGAAGGCGTGTGGGAACTGATCATGGCGTCGATCCTCGCCTTCCTGATGATCAAGCTCAACGGCATCGACCGCGAAGTGGTGGAAAAATGGCTCTATGTCATCGTTGGCCTTGCGCTCTTCTCGGGCATTCTCGGCACCGGGCACCACTATTACTGGATCGGCGCACCGGGTTACTGGCAGTGGATCGGCTCGCTGTTCTCGACGCTGGAAGTGGCTCCCTTCTTCACCATGGTCATCTTCACCTTCGTCATGACCTGGAAGGCTGGCCGTAAGCATGAGAACCGCGCGGCCCTCCTCTGGTCGATCGGCTGCTCGGTCATGGCCTTTTTCGGCGCCGGCGTCTGGGGTTTCCTGCACACGCTGTCTTCGGTGAACTATTACAGCCACGGCACGCAGCTCACCGCCGCCCACGGGCACCTCGCCTTCTTCGGCGCCTATGTGATGCTGAACCTTGCGATGATGGCCTATGCCATACCGGAAATGAAGAAACGCGCGCCCTACAATCAGTGGCTTTCGATGACGAGCTTCTGGGTCATGTGCACGGCCATGTCGGTGATGACCTTCGCGCTGACCTTTGCCGGCGTGGTGCAGATCCAGCTCCAGCGGGTCATGGGCGAGAGCTTCATGGATGTGCAGGACCAGCTGGCGATCTTCTACTGGATCCGCCTTGGTTCCGGTTTCGCAGTTCTCATTTCGGCAATCATGTTCATCTGGGCAGTCCTGGTGCCGGGCAAGCAGAAACAGGGTGACGTCGCCCGCCTCGTGCAGCCCGCCGAATGAGAAACGGACCGGCTCTCCTTTTCCCCCGGAGAGCCGGTCCTTACCACCAACCATGGAGATGACCATGAATACGATTTTCCGTCCCGCGCCGCAGCCTTTGCCGGAGGCACCGTTCTACACCCCGCTCGGCAACGAATGCGTGCTGTTCGAAAGCGCCTGGGTGCGGCAATTGCCGCTTCTGCTGAAAGGCCCGACCGGTTGCGGCAAGACCCGTTTCGTCAGCCATATGGCCGCGAAACTCGGCCTGCCGCTTTCCACCGTTTCATGCCACGACGATCTTGCCGCTGCCGACCTGACCGGCCGTTACCTGCTGAAAGGCGGCGAAACGGTATGGATGGACGGCCCGCTGACACGATCGGTACGCCAGGGCGGCATATGTTACCTCGACGAGATCGTTGAGGCGCGCAAGGATGTGGCCGTCGTGCTGCATCCGCTCACCGACGACCGCCGCATCCTGCCTCTGGAACGCACCGGCGAAGTGCTGGAAGCACCCTCGGGCTTCATGCTCGTGGTGTCCTATAATCCCGGATACCAGAACCTCCTGAAAAGCCTGAAACCCAGCACCCGACAGCGTTTCGTCGCCATCGAATTCGACTTCCTGCCCAAGGAGCAGGAAATCGCCGTCGTTTCGCATGAAAGCGGGCTGGATGCGCGCGATGTCGAGCCGCTGGTCGATCTTGCCCACCGGCTGCGCGGCCTGAAAGGCCACGATCTGGAAGAAGGCGTCTCCACCCGCCTGCTGGTTTATTGCGCCAGCCTCATCGATACCGGCCTTCCCGCCCGCCAGGCCGTGCGCGCGACCATGATCGAACCGCTGACCGACGAGCCTGATGTGAAGGCCGCGCTGCATGAAGTAGCGGATGCGATCATCCGATAGGCGCTTTGATATCCACACCGGGTTGCGCGGTTGCCCCGCGCATTCCGGTCCGATGCCATGAGGATAAACCATGCTGGACTTTCTGGAACTGGAGGAAACCGTCGGCCGCGCCTGGCACAGGCTGATCGGCGAAACCGGCACATGGCTGCGCTTCCCGGATCATGCCGTGAAGCTGGAGGATATGCAGGCCGTACTGGCCATATGTTTCCGCGGTTTTGGCGGTGAACATGCGGTGCAGATCGCTCCGGCCCGCGCCCGCACCTCCAGCCACCGGCTGAGGCTGCGCCAGCGCATGGGTCTTGGCGAAGAGAAGCTTGCCCAGCCCGGACGTGATCATGCCACGCTGATGCTGCCGCCGGTGCTCGATCTGTTTCCCGACCGGCGTCTCAATCGCGATCTTTATCTCTGGCTCGCCGCCGCCATGGCGATGATGCCGCTTGAACCAGTCATGGCCGCCGACCCGCTTCGCAACGATCTTGCCCGGCTCGACCGCGCCGCAGAACTGGCAGAAACCGTAACCCGTGCTTTTCCCGGCATGAAGACCCGTTATCGCCGGCTGTGCGCCGCCATGCTCGCGGTGCGGCAGACGCGGCCTTTGCCGCAGGCGGAACAGCGGGTGGAACAACGGGTGTTATTCATGTTGGCCGCGGCGGCAGGGATAGAGGGCTATGCACCGCCTGCGAGCCCTCCGGAAAAAGCGCCGCCACGCTACCTGCCGATGCTGCCTGTTCCACTCTGGCCGGACACATTGCTGCGGGAGACATCCGATGCCCGGCAGGGCGAGGACCAGCCGGCAGCGGCGGCCGCGCCACAGGGCGCGGAAGCGGCCCGCCATATCGCCGTGCGCGAAAAGACCGAGAACCGCCAGACCGAACGCAGCCCCTTCATCCTCAACCGTTTCGAAAAAATCCTCGCCATGGCCGAGATGGTCAATGTCGACCGGCCGGGTGACGACAGCGACGATGCCGATGGCAGCGCGGCGGACGAGCTTGACGATATGACGCTGGGTGAAAGAAAGGGACGGCCTTCCGCCCGCTTCCGCTTCGATCTCGACCTGCCGCCTGAAGCACTGAACCATACCGCCCTGACGGCGGAACACACCTATCCCGAATGGGATTATCGGAGCGGCACCTATCTCGCCGATCATTGCCGGGTCATCGCCGGTCCGGCGAAAGACGCCGAGACGGCACCGGAACCCGACCCGGACACCAAGAGCCTCATCCGCCGGGTCAGGCGGCAATTCGAGGTGCTGCGGCCGCGTCACGAGATGCTGCGCGCCCAGCTTGACGGCAACGATCTCGATCTTGACGCCGTGGTTCGCGCCAGAAGCGATATCGCTGCCGGAGGACAGGGCAGCGACCGCATTCATATGGCAAGCCGCCCGCAGGCGCACGATCTCGCCGTGACTATTCTTGTCGACGTATCACTATCGACCGATGCCTGGTTCGACAATCGCCGGGTGCTCGACGTGGAGAAGGAAGCCCTGCTGGTGCTGGCCCACGGGCTTTCCGCCTGCGGTGACAGTCACTCCATCCTGACCTTCACCTCCCGCCGCCGTTCCTGGGTGCGGGTGGAAACGGTGAAGGATTTCGATGAACCGATGGGCCACACTATCGAGCGGCGCATCGCGGCGCTGAAGCCCGGCTTCTACACCCGCATCGGCCCCGCCATCCGCCACGCCAGTGCCAAGCTGCGTGAAAGGCCGGAGCGCCGAAAGCTGCTGTTGCTGCTGACGGATGGCAAGCCGAACGATGTCGACCACTATGAAGGCCGCTTCGCCATCGAGGACAGCCGCCGCGCGGTCTCCGAGGCGCGACGCTCGGGCGTCAGCGTCTTTGGGGTAACGGTCGACAGCAAGGCGCAATCCTATATTCCGGCCATGTTCGGCCAGAACGGTTATGCCATCGTCAGCAGGATCGCCAAGCTGCCATCGGCGCTGCCGGCAATCTATCGTAGCCTTGCCGGCTGAAGCACGTCGCGCGAGCGGACCTGACGAATCTCAGGTTTGTTTGCGCGGCGACAATGTCTCCCGACCGCCCGGCGGATAGGTTTTTCCAGTCCGCCGGCCGGCCGCACCGCCGGACATCATTCCATCTGCGGCCGTGGAGCCAGCCTATGTCCGAAGCCCAGACCGCAACCAATATAGATGTGCGCATCATCCCGCATCGCGAACGCCATCCGCGCATTTTCGGTGCGCTTGGTGCGTTGACCGAGGGTCAATCGCTGCAGATCACCAGCGATCACGATCCCCGCCCCCTGCTCTACCAGCTGGCCACCAATTTCCCAGGCCAGTTCGGCTGGGAATATCTCGAACAGGGCCCGGAAGTCTGGCGTCTCGATATCGGCCGGCTGGAAGAACAGGCCGAAGGTTCCGAGGACGACATGTCCGGCTGCGAATGCTGCTGCGGTTCCGAACATTGACCCCTGCCCTGCGGCATGGTGAAAAGACCTCTGGCGGACGGCCCTTGCCGCCGCCAGCCGACAGATGAGGTGATGTAATGACGGAAATGATCAGGGAACTCGATGTGCGGCCGCTTTTGCTGAGCGGCGGCGAGCCCTTTCCGGCCATTATGGAAGCCGTGGCCGGGCTCGCCCCCGGTGAGGCGCTGCGATTATACGCCACCTTCCGGCCCGTTCCGCTGTTCAAGGTGATGGCCGAGCGCGGTTTCGACCATCAGGTGAGGGAAATCGGCGGCGGCGACTGGGAAGTGCTGTTCACCCCGCAACCCAGTGAAACCGAGCAGATTTCCGTGTCACCGGCGCTTGCGGGCAATGCCGAGGAACCGCAGATATGGCCGGACCCGGTCATCTATCTCGATCTCAGCGATGAGACGGCCGAAGGCCAGGCGAGCCGCACGCTGGCCGCACTCGACCGTCTTCCGCCGGGCGCCGTGATCTTCGTGCTGATGCCACAGGAGCCGACCTTTCTTTACCCGGAACTTCTGGCCCGGGGCCATCAATGGGCCGGCAATTTCGACGAGGCGCGCACCGCGTTCCGCATCTTCATCCGCGCCGGTGCCGGCGCGCATTAAGCCATAAATCAAATTCCCCGAAACCGAACCGCCCCGGAAGTTGCCTCCGGGGCGTTTCGTTTTTGGCAGTATCGCAAGCAATCTAGGCTTTCAGCGGTTTGCGCTCGCGCATCAGGATCGGCCCATATTCAACGCAGAAGAGGCCGAAACCCACGATCCAGAAGAGCGCCGAGCAGGCATAAAGATGCATCATCGCACCGGGGAAGAACTCGGCTGCCGGTCTCAGCAGCGCGCAGGCGATCAGCGCCACATAAGCGACAATGGTAACCCTGCTGGCCGCGAGCTTGCGTCCGGTATGGCCAAGGCTCGCTCTCGTCATGACAGCAAGCATCATGCAGCCGATAACGCCGACGGTGAAGACATGCAGGACGGAACGTGTATCCATGACGTCAAGAGCCGCCAGCGCTATGGTGATGAAACCGACGGGAATAAAGGCATAGGCCACATGCAGCACCACCAGCACCTGCTCCGGCCATGTCGTCCAGCCGCGCCAGCGGATCAGACGCACGGCGTGCATGAACGCGGCCAGAAGCGCCGTTGGCACCGCCACGATGCTCTCGGGTTCTATCGTCCAGACGGCCAGCGCCGCGATGCCGGTGAGGATGGCGGCAGTATCGAAGCCGTTATAGGGCACGGGGAAATCCGTGCGGCCGAAACGGTTCAGCCAGTTGCGGGTAAAGCTCGGCACGATGCGGCCGCCGACGATGATGACAAGCACGGTATAGGCCGAGACCGCAAGGCGGGTCGCGATCTGGCTATGATCGCCGCCAATCGCCGCAACGTGGAATATGATGTTGGCAACGGAAAGCGCCAGCAGCCCGCCCAGCACCTTCAGGTCCTTCCATTTGCGCCCGGCAATGACCTCGCGCGCGCAGATCGCCAGAAGTGCCGGCAGGAAAAGCCCGTCCACGGCTGCGGCGGTGACCACGCCTACCTGATCCGGCACAAGCAGGAAAAGCCGGCCAGCGCACCAGAGCGCAAACAGCCAGACCAGCGGTTTGCCCGACACCGGCAGCCGCCCCGTCCAGTTCGGCACGGCCGTCAGGAGAAAGCCGGCCAGCACCGCCGAGGCGAAACCGAACAACATCTCATGGGCATGCCAGTTCGGCGCGCCATAGTCCCCGCCAAGGTCGACAAAGCCGGAAAGGGCTGCGATCCACAACACCATCGCCACGATGGCCCAGAGGGCACCGCCGAGGAAAAACGGCCGGAAGCCGTAAGAAAAGATAACCGGGCCGGTGCGCGCCAGCCCTCTTGGAATGCCGCCCTTTGGCCGGCTGCGCCCTTGGGTGAGAACGGTTTCGCTGCCACTCATTATAATGCTCCTGGTTTGGTCTTGACATATGTCTAGGCCCAAGCCCGTCCGGCTTCTTTGCGAACAGGCAAAGAGGAGGTGCGACGCTTCCACATCAGCCTTCAGCCGCCTGCCAAAATGTCGCAGGGTGCCGAAAGCGAAGTTTGCTCCATCTCAAATTGTATTTCCGCCCCTCCGCTACAAATGCTGTGACAGAGCGAAACATGCTCTGCCCCAAGAGGGATAGGAGAAGAATGATGACGGAAACCTTCCACATCACACGGCGTAATATTCTCGCAGGCGCAGCATTTGCAGGGGCTATAGCTCCCGTCATCATGCCATCGGCAGCGAGCGCGGCAGAGGAAAAGAAGGCCGCAGCCAAGCCATTGACGAGCGCTGAGATTGCGGCGCTTCCTCGCGTAAAAGTTGATCTCGTTAAACCGCCCTTCGTGCATGCCCACACGCAGAAAGCCGAAGGCGGACCGAAGATCGTCGAGTTCACGCTCACGATCAAAGAACAGAAGATGATCCTCGACGACAAGGGCACCGAGGTCCACGCGATGACCTTCAACGGCTCGGTTCCCGGCCCCTTGATGGTGGTGCACCAGGACGACTATGTCGAACTGACCCTCATCAACCCCGATACCAATGAGCTGCAGCACAATATCGATTTCCACTCGGCCACCGGCGCGCTCGGCGGCGGCGGGCTCACCATCGTCAACCCCGGGGAAAAGGCGATCCTGCGCTTCAAGGCCACCAAGGCCGGCGTCTTCGTCTATCACTGCGCACCTCCCGGCATGGTGCCGTGGCACGTCACCTCGGGCATGAATGGCGCGATCATGGTACTGCCGCGTGAGGGCCTGACGGACGGCCACGGCAAGGAGCTTGTTTATGACAAGGTCTATTATGTCGGCGAGCAGGACTTCTACATCCCGCGTGACGAGAACGGCAACTTCAAGAAATATGAAAGCGCCGGCGACGCCATGGCCGACACGCTGGAGGTGATGCGCAAGCTGACGCCGAGCCACATCGTCTTCAACGGCGCAGTCGGTGCCCTGACCGGGGAACATGCCCTTCAGGCCGCCGTTGGTGAGAAGGTACTGATCGTCCATTCGCAGGCAAACCGTGATACCCGTCCGCACCTCATCGGCGGCCATGGCGATTATGTCTGGGCAACGGGCAAGTTCCGCAACCCGCCGGATCTCGACCAGGAAACCTGGTTCATTCCCGGCGGCACGGCGGGCGCGGCCTTCTACACCTTCGAGCAGCCCGGCATCTATGCCTATGTCAACCACAACCTCATTGAGGCCTTCGAGCTGGGTGCAGCCGCCCACTTCAAGGTGACCGGTGAGTGGAACAACAGCCTGATGCAGGCAGTGCTCGCCCCCTCGAGCATCTGACGCAAACCGGAGCGCGCCGCCGCCAGCGGCTCGGCGCGCTCCCCCTTCCGCTCTCTGCGGCCTGAAGGCAGGCCCGAACTTTGGCGTCTCCACGACGCAGGCAGGTTCCCATGGGCATTCCCGGCAACAGCCACTTCCCAAATGCCGTCTCGCTTCTTTTGCCGCTCTCGATTGCAACGCTGCTGGCAACGGCCATCGGTTTCCAGTCCGGGATCATCCGCAGCGGCGTTGATGACCGCGCGGCCATGATGGCTCCGCAGGTCGTTACAGTGCCCGCAGGACATTTCACCTATCGGGCGGAGGGCGAATATTTCCGCAATGGTTATGCCGTCGATGGCCCGATGGTCGACGTGACGATGCGGCAAAATCTGACGATCATGAAATATCAGGTATCGAGCGCGGATTATGCGCGCTGCGTGGCGGAAGGTGGCTGTCAGCAGCCGGAACCCGGCTTTGCCGCCCCCGTCGGTGGCGAGATACCGGCAACCGGCATCAGCCAGGATGACGCCCGCGCCTATGCAAAGTGGCTGAGCGAGCGGACCGGCGCTGTCTGGCGCCTGCCGAGTGACGCAGAACTCGCTTTCGCTGCCGGATCGCTTTTCCCGGACGAGACGCTTGGCGTGCCCGCAGACAGTGAAAACCCGGCTTTGCGCTGGCTCGCGGATTACGAGCGGCAGACCAGCCGCAAGGCGGCGGGTAATCCCGTTCCGCAATCCTATGGCAGCTTCGGCGAAAACGAATATGGCCTTGCCGATTTCGGCGGCAATATCTGGGAATGGACCTCGAGCTGCAGCCACCGTGTGACGCTCGGCAAGGATGGCGACGTGGTCGACACCGCCGCCGCCTGCGGCATTCCCGTCGCTTCGGGAAAACACCGGGCGGCGATGAGCGCTTTCGTCAAAAACCCGAAAAGCGGCGGCTGCGCCGTCGGCGTGCCGCCGGATAATCTCGGCTTCAGGCTCGTGAAGGATACGCGGTGGTATGCGCCGCTTGTCGAAAAGCTCCGCGCCAGCACTTTATTTTCTTGATAATTGTCAATTAAAACAATCGGTTGATTCATATCATTTGATCTTCTTCAGCCGGTGATAGTGCTGTATTGTGAAGATACAGAAAAGGCCGACACCCGGTTGCCCATTGCGGGAACCGAGGCGGCGGCCAATCACCGGAGAGGGTGCAAGTGAAGATTGACCGAAGCGTCATCCGGTCGCTGGCCTTGTTTGCCAAGATGGCCGACGATGAGCTGGACGGACTGCTGACCCACGCCACATCCCGGCTGGTGCCGCCGGGCGAAGCCATTTTCGAGCAGGGCCAGTCAGCCACGCATTTTTTCCTGCTCATTCACGGCCGCCTGAAGGTGACGCAGGTGACCCATGACGGCCAGCAGATCATCGTGCGTGTGGTGCATCCCGGCGATCTCTTCGGTTTCGCCAGGGCGCTGCAAAGGTCGGATTATCCCGGCACCGCCACGACGGCGGCCGAAAGCGTTATCCTGTCCTGGCAGACGGACCTCTGGCCGCAATTCGTCGAGCAGAACCCGCATCTTGCCGTCTCGGCCATGCAGACGATCGGCCAGCGTCTAGAGGAAGCCCATACCCGCATCCGCGAGATGTCGACGCAGGAAGTGGAGCGCCGGGTAGCGCACGCCGTGCTGCGCCTTTCGCAGCAGGCGGGCCGCAAGGAGCTGGACGGTATCCGTATCGACTTCCCGATCTCGCGTCAGGATATAGCCGAAATGACCGGAACGACGCTGCACACCGTTTCCCGCATCCTTTCCAGCTGGGAGAGCAAGGGGCTGGTGCAGGGCGGGCGGCAGAAACTTCTGGTCTGCAATCTACCGGGCCTAGCCCAGCTGGCGGAAGGCGAAACCAGCCAAGTGTAGGGTGTAGACGCCTGCCTTCACATGCTTGGCCTTCGCCAAGGACCGCACCTCGACCGGGCAGCTCCGCCGCTCTCATTCAGCCGGCTTGGAAGCCGCGCTTTCGATATAGGCGATCAGATTGTCCAGATCTTCCGGCTTGCTGATGCCGGCCAGCGCCATCTTATTGCCGGGTATTTTCTTTTTTGGCGCGCTCAGGAAATCCCGCAATTCTTCCGGCGTCCAGACGAGCCCGTCCTCGCCCGCTTTTTTCATCGCAGCCGAATAAGTATAGTCAGGCACACCGCCTGCTGCACGGCCGATGATGCCGTTAAGTTGCGGGCCGACCCTGTTTTTCGCGCCCTCGCCGATGGCGTGACAGGCGGAACAGCGCTTGAAGACCGCCTCCCCCTTGGCGACATCGCCCTCCGAAAAAGCGGGAACGGTGCTTGCGGTCAGCATTGCCGCCGCGATGATGAGTGTCTTGCGCATCATGTCATCCTTGTCTTGCCGCATGAATACAGCCCGCCCGCAAATGCGGACGGGCCGGTGGTTCTCGGTTCAGGTCGTGCCCCAGGCGGGCGTACCCTTCTTGTAGGGAACGCGGTCTTCGAAACCACCGGGAATCTCGTCGTAGACGAGGACTTCCGTGCCTCCGATCCTCGAGGAGAAGAAGCCGAGCAATGTCAGCTGCTTGACCAGCGTGAAGGCATGCGGCTTTGCCGGTGTCTGCTCCACCCTGGCCTGCTTGTCCAACGCGGAAAGCAGTGCCTGCCGCTGCTCTGCCGTCAGATCCAGAAAACCCTTTTTATGGTCGGCCTGGCTGCGCTTCTCTATTTCAGGGATTGCCGAAAGGAAAAGCGTCCGCTGCTCGTCGGTGTAGCAATCGGCGGCATAGACGGCCATGAATGCACCCACTTCAGCATCCTTCGCACCCGGCGTGGAGGTGCGCGGAATAATGGTCTCCGCCACCTCGTCCAGAAAGCGGATTTCCTCCGAGCTGAACACATGGCCGCCGCCGGCTGGTTTTGCGGCGTTTTCCGCAGCCGTGAGGACATCCGCGCCAATCAGGGGAATGCCCGTGGCAATGGCTATCAGTTTCAAGAGTTCGCGTCTGTTCATCACAGGTTCCCCTTCTTGCGTTCGGAAACGGCAAAGTCGGCCGCACGCGCCGTCAGCGCCATGTAGGTCAAGGACGGGTTAACGCAGGAGGCCGAGGTCATGCAGGCGCCGTCAGTGACAAAGACGTTGGGTGCATCCCAGACCTGGTTGTTGCCGTTGAGGACGGAGGTTTTCGGGTCGCGTCCCATGCGGGCCGTTCCCATTTCATGGATGCCCATGCCGGGGGCGTAACTGCCCCGAGAGGGCTTGACGTTCTTGATGCCGACCGCCTCGAACATCTCGACGGCGTCATTGACCATGTCTTCGCGCATGTCGAGTTCGTTCTGCTTCATCTCGACATTCATGGAGAGGACGGGAAGGCCCCATTTGTCTTTCTTCTCATGATCCAGCTTCACGCGGTTGTCGTGATAGGGCAGCATTTCCCCGAAGGCTGTCATGCCGATGGTCCAGCCGCCCGGCTCGGTCAGCGCCTCCTTGTAGTCTGCGCCGATATTGAGTTCGGCAATCTCCCGCTCCCAGCGCGAACGGCTGGCGGAGCCCTGATACCCGAAACCGCGCAGATATTTGCGCTTGTCGTCGCCGGTATTGCGGAAACGCGGAATGTAGAAGCCCGCCGGGCGGCGGCCCTTGAAATAGAAGTCCTCGAAACCTTCCACCTGGCCGGTGGCGCCCATGCGGAAATGGTGGTCCATCACGTTATGGCCGAGCTCGCCGGAGCTGCTACCGAGCCCGCCTTCCCAGACATCGGTGGCCGAATTCATCAGCACCCAGGTCGAGTTCAGCGTCGAGGCGTTCAGGAAGATGATGTCTGCGGTATATTCATAGGTCAGGTTGGTTTCGGCATCGATGATCTCGACACCCCGCGCCTTCTTCTTGTCCTTGTCGTAGAGGACTTCCTTGACGATGGAGAAAGGCCGCAAAGTGAGATTGCCGGTGGCGACCGCCGCAGGCAGGGTCGAGGCCTGCGTGCTGAAATAACCGCCGAAGGGACAGCCCAGCCGACACTTGTTGCGGAACTGACAGCGGGTGCGCTCCTGATCGGGAAGCTCCTGGGTAATGTTGGCGCAGCGCGAATTGATGAGGTGGCGCGTGCCCTTGAAGGCTTTTTTCAGCCGGTTTGCCACATCCTGTTCGACGAAGTTAAGCGGAATGGGCGGCAGGAACTCACCATCGGGGAGAATATCCAGCCCCTCGCGGCTGCCGGAAATGCCGGCAAAACGTTCGACATAGTCGTACCAGGGGGAGACGTCCTCATAGCGGATCGGCCAGTCGACGGCGATGCCGTCTTTTGCATTGGCCTCGAAATCGGTCTGTGACCAGCGATAGGTCTGGCGTCCCCAGAGCAGCGAGCGGCCGCCGACATGATAACCGCGGAACCAGTCGAAGCGCTTTTCCTCGACATAGGGCGTTTCCTGCTCGTCGGCCCACATGCCGAGCGTTGCCTCTTCCAGCAGGTAATCGCGGCTGAGGACGGGATATTTCGCCTTCATTTCCTGCGTGGCGCGGTTGCGATGGGGATAATCCCAGGCTTCCTTGTCGGCATTCTGATAGTCGGTGACGTGCTCGATATTGCGGCCGCGCTCCAGCATCAGGACCTTCAGGCCCTTTTGCGTGAGTTCCTTTGCGGCCCAGCCGCCGCTGATGCCCGAGCCGACAACAATCGCATCATAGTGATTGTCTGCCATGATAACTCCTCCGATGTGACGTGGAAAAACGACGAGACGAAACGCTTCCCGTCGCAAGGCGGCGGAAACTGGATATGCGTCTGTCGAACCTCATGCGCCCCGGCGAAACCGGCCGCCGGGGAGCGGTTCTGGTTTTACTGGCAGTGTTTACTGAATGGTCGGAAGGCGTTCGTTCAGGAACGCATTGCCCTTGGTCAGCACCGCTTCGGCATCGAGCGGAAGATCGTGCTCAAGGATGAACCATTTTGCGCCGGCCTGCTTGGCTGCGGGCAGGATCGTCTTCCAGTCGAGCGTGCCGGTGCCGAGTGTGGCAAAACCGCGCTCGTTTTCTGCCGTGCCGGCAGGTGCATTGTCCTTGGCGTGGATGGCAAAAACCTTACCCTTCAAGGTGCCGAGGAATTCGGCCGGATCATTGCCGCTGCGCGCCACCCAGGCAACATCGACTTCGGCCTGCAGTTTCGAGCCGGCGGCATCGAGGAGCAGTTCAAGCGCCGTCTTGCCGTCGAACTTGACCATTTCAAAGTCGTGATTGTGGTAAGCCATGGAGAGGCCTGCCGCAGACAACTTGTCCGCATAGCCGCCGAGCTCCTTGCCGAAGGCGGTCCAGCCTGCGGCATCCTTCGGGCGGTCTTCCGGCTTCAGGAACGGCACGGTCACGACCGGATTGCCGACGGCCTTCTGCTCGGTGATGACCTCATCGAGGTTACCGCGCAGCTTGTCGATCGGCACATGCGAGGAAATGACCTGGATCTTGTGCTTCTTGAGCAGCGTGTTCAGCTCGTCCGCGCTGACCTTCTGCATATCCACCGTTTCCACGGCCGAAACGCCGGCACGGTTGAGGATGGCAAGCTGCTCCTCCAGCGTTCCGGAATTGCGCAGCGTGAACATCTGCGCGGCGATCGGCAGCGTCTTGCTGTCATCGGCAAGAACCGGATTTGCTATACCGGCTGCCAGTCCAACGGCAAATGCCATCTTCACGAATTTTGACTTCAACGTTTTCAAACGCGTAACTCCCTTTCCGTTTGATCAATGTGACGACGCGTCTACCCCTGAATTCCCCGGTCTCTGAACCGGGTCATGCCGGACACAACCTCCAATGCCCTGCGCCGTCCGTCCCGAGATGCGGCGACCTACAGGTCGATCCCCACCCAGGACGAGGTTCTGCTGGACCTGACGGCCGCGTCGATGAATGCGAGACCCGCAAGACCATCCTCAATGCCGGGGTAAATCACCTCCCCGGCAGCTGTTTTTCCCTCCCTCTTTGCGATGATTGCATCTGCGGCTTCGCGGTAGATCGTCGCAAAACCCTCGAGATATCCTTCCGGGTGCCCGGGCGGCACACGGCTGACACGGTTTGCAGCGGCACCCGCGCCTGCACCATTGCGGGTGATAAGCCGCTTCGGCTCGCCATAGGGCGTGAACCACAATTCGTCCGGCACACGGTGGTGCCACTCAAGCCCGCCCTTGTCGCCATAGACCCGGAGCGACAGCGCGTTTTCATTGCCGACCGCGATCTGGCTTGCCCACAGCATGCCCTTGGCGCCGCTTCCGTAACGCAAAAGAATATTGGCACTGTCATCCAGCTGCCGGCCCGGCACGAAGGAGGTCAGATCCGCATAAAGGCTCGTCGGAATTTCACCCGTGACGAAGGCAGCGGCGTTGAAGGCATGGGTGCCGATATCGCCGATGGCTCCGCCCGCACCGGAGCGGCTGGGGTCGGTGCGCCATTCCGCGCCCTTCGCGCCGGTCTTTTCGACGGCTTCGGTCAGCCAGTCCTGCGCATATTCTGCCTGCACATGGCGCAGCTTGCCGATGTCACCATTGGCGACCATCTCGCGCATCTGCCGCAGCATGGGGTAACCGGTGTAATTATGGGTCAGCACGAACAGGCTGTCGGATGCCCTGACGATCGCCGCCAGTTCCTTTGCCTCCTCCAGCGTCGCGGTCACCGGCTTGTCGCAGATGACGTGGATGCCGGCGTCGAGAAACGCCTTGGACGGGGCAAAATGCAGGTGATTGGGGGTGACGATGGCGACAGCCTCGATACCGTCTTCCCGGCCCGCCTCTGCCGCCGCCATCTCCTCAAACGAGGCATAGGAACGGTCCGCTGCGATGCCGAGCAGGGTTGCCGATGCGGCTGCACGGGCCGGATCGGAGGAAAGTGCGCCGGCCACCAGTTCGTAACGGTCATCCAGCCGGGCCGCGATGCGGTGCACCCCACCTATAAAGGCGCCCTGACCACCGCCGACCATGCCGAGACGGATGCGGCGGCTATCGAATTTTGCTGTTTGGGAGGACATGGGGTTTCCTTTCAAAGGCCGAGAAGGCGGCGATTGGCGGCATCATCGATGCCGCTTTTGGCGAAATCATCGAAAGCCCGCTCGGTCACGCGGATGATGTGGTTTTCAATGAAGCCCGCGCCCTCACGCGCGCCGTCTTCCGGGTGTTTCAGCGCGCATTCCCACTCCAGCACCGCCCAGCCATCGAAGTCATATTGGGTGAGCTTGGAAAACACCGCGCCGAAATCGACATGCCCGTCGCCCAGCGAACGGAAACGGCCCGGCCGGTCGACCCAACTCTGATACCCCCCATAAACGCCGGAACGGCCGGTCGGATTGAACTCGGCATCCTTGACGTGAAAGGCGCGGATGCGTTCGTGGTAAATGTCGATGAAGCCGAGATAATCCATCGCCTGCAGCACGAAATGCGAGGGATCGTAGAGGAGGTTGGCACGCGCATGATTGCCGGTGGCGCCTAGAAAACGCTCGAAGGTGACGCCGTCATGCAGGTCCTCGCCCGGATGCAGCTCATAGCAGAGATCGACACCATTTTCCTCGAAGGCATCGAGAATGGGTGTCCAGCGCTTGCCGAGCTCGGCAAAGGCCATTTCGACGAGACCTGCCGGACGCTGCGGCCACGGATAAACGAACGGCCAGGCAAGCGCACCGGAGAAAGTCGCATGGCTCTTGAGGCCAAGATGCTGCGAGGCTTTCGCCGCGCACTTCAGCTGCTTGACCGCCCATTCCTGCCGCGCCTGCGGTTTGCCACGCAGTTCTGCCGGCGCGAAACCGTCGAACATTTCGTCGTAGACGGGATGAACGGCAACGAGCTGGCCCTGAATATGGGTCGAAAGCTCGGTGATCTCGACACCAATCTCGGCGAGACGGCCCTTGATATCGTCGCAATAGGCCTTGGAGGCGGCAGCCTTTTCCAGATCGAAGAGTTTGGGATCGGTCGGCACCTGAATGCCCTTGTAACCGAGCGAAGCCGCCCATTGGCCGAGATTATCGAGCGTGTCGAAAGGGGCCTCATCTCCGGCAAATTGCGCGAGGAAAATCGCCGGGCCTTTGATCGTCTTCATGTCCTTACACTCCTTGCATTCACAGTCTGGCCGCTACCGATGCGGCGGGCGGCAGGGCGCGACCGAGCCGCGCACCACGAGTTCCGTATCCAGCACGATGGTTTCGGCCGTGCGTTTGCCATTCAGCCGGTCCACCATCAGCGCCATGGCCCTGCGGCCCATTTCCTGCCGGGGCTGGCGCACCGTCGTCAGCGGCGGTTCGAAGGCATTGGCGAAGATGATGTCGTCGAAACCGATGACCGAGACATCGGCCGGAACCGAAAGCCCCCGCGCGCGCAGCTCGCTGATCGCACCAATCGCCATCTGGTCGCTCGATGCGAAGATCGCGGTGAAAGCGATGCCACCTTCGAGAAGGCCCGTAATCGCCTGGCGGCCAGCCTCGATGCTGTAATCGCCCGTCACAACCAGCTCATCGGCATAAGCGATGCCGGCCTCGGCAAGCGCATCGCGGTAACCGTCGAAACGCTCCTGCGCCAGACTTTCGGGAAAGGGACCAGCGAGATGCACGATTTTCTTATGCCCCGCCTCAATGAGGTGGCGCACAGCATTTTGGGATGCGGCACGGTTATCGACCTTGACCGTTGGCAGCGCGATCCCGGCGATGATCTCCGACGCAATGACGATCGGCGGCAACGCATCGCCCTGCTCGAGAAGCTCAGACGGGAACTGGCCGGTCATCAGTATCAGGCCGTCGGCATGTTTCTGCCGCACCATATCGATATGGGTCGCCACGCGGTGTTCATCGTTGCGGGCGTCGCCCATCAGCACCTTGAAGCCCGCTTCGCCGGCAGCCTCCTCAACACCCTTGTAGATTTCGAGATAAAACGGGTTGCCGATATCGCGAACGAGAAGGATGACGGTGTTGTTGGATTGACGCCGGAAGCTCGCGGCCTGCGCATTGGGAACGAAGTTCGCCTGCCGCACGGCATCGAAAACCTTCTTTCGGGTTTCCGGGCGAACCTTGTCGGGTTGTTGCAGCGCCCGCGAAACGGTCGCGATGGAAACGCCCGCGAGAGCTGCAACTTCTCTGATATTCGAACCTTGGTCTTTGCTCATCTGTCACACACGCAACTGCTTTTGGCGGCCATAAAGCAGCATCAGCGCTAGCAACGTGACACCAAATATGATCTGCCGTGCCCATACATCGAGGTTGAGCGTTATCAGTACGCTTTGCAGAATGGTGAGCGCAACTGCCCCGGCCATGGTTCCGACATATCCGCCCGCACCGCCGGCAAGCGAGGTGCCGCCGATGACGACCGCAATGATCGACGGAAGCACATATTGGTCGCCGACGGAGATGAAGGAAGTGCCGGTGTAACCGATGACGCAGACCCCGGTCAGCCCGGCGAACAGGCCGGAGAGACCATAAAGCAGTGTACGGATCAAAGAGACCGGCAAACCGGTGAGCGTTGCCGCCCGCTCGTTCGAGCCGATGGCATAGATGGCGAAACCGAAGGCCGTGCGGCGCAGCACGAAGAGCATGATCGCGGCGATGCCCAGCCAGACAAAGAGTACACCGGGAATGCCGAAGATGAGCGGACGGTTGATGAAGCCTGCCAGCAGTGGCGCCGCCGCGCCGGAGGGAACGCCCTGCGAATAGACCACCAGCCCGCCCTGAATGACCGCCGTCATGCCAAGTGTCATGACCAGCGGCGGAATGCGCACGAAGGTAATGCCAAGGCCGTTGATGAGGCCGATCAGGAAGGGAATGCCGCCCGCAACCAGAATGGCAAGCGGAATGCCGGCATTCTGGCCGTTCATCATATTGCCGGCAAGGACCGCACCGAGCGAGATCATCGCGCCGACGGAAAGATCGATGCCTTCTCGTCCGCCGAGGATGACGAGGTTCTGGCCCGCCGCGACGATGCCGAGAATGGCGGCAATCGTCAGCAGCCGCACGATCTGCGATCCCTGAGCGAAGCCGGGGGACAATAATTCGCCGACCAGCAGCAGGAAGGCGGATGCGCCAATGGCAATGGTGAGCGGATCGGTGAGAAGGGTTTTGAGTTGCAAGCCAGGATTGGTCATATCAGCGCCTCGTCACCAGAACACCGCCGGCCAGCGCCGTCAGCACGATCAAACCCTGCACCAGCGTCTGGTACTCGAAGGGCAGCCCCGCAAAGAAAATCACATTGCCGATCATGCCGAGCACCAGCGCGCCGGCGATCGACCCGGTCGAACTGCCGAAGCCGCCGGAAAGTGCCGTGCCGCCCAGAACAACGGCCGAGATGGAAGACAGCGCCAGACTTGCACCGAGCAGAGGATCGCCCGATGCCGTTTCGCCAGTGAGGCAGAGCGCCGCCAGCGCCGAGAACAGGCCCGAGATCATATATGCGCCGATGCGGATGCCGGAGAGGCGCAGGCCCGTCTGGAAGGCGCCGGTGCGATTGCCACCCACCGCAAGCAGATGCGTGTGGAAAGGAATGCGCGACACGATCAGCGTGAAAGCGATGCCCGCCAGCAATACCCAGAGCACGAAGGGCAAGCCGATGAAGCTGCCGGAATAGGTCTGCCAATAGGCTTCCGGCACCGGCAGGCCCGCCTGCGGCAAGACCCAGATTGCCAGACCGGCGAAGATGATGCCCGTCGCGAAGGTGGTGACGATGGGCTGGAAGCGCAGGCCGGAAATGAAGAGGCCATTGACCAGTCCACACAGCAGCCCGACAGCCGCACCCGCCGCCATGCCGGCGAAGACAGCACCGGTCGTGCCGCCGAGTGCTGCGATGACGCTGACGGTGACGACATTGGCGAGCGCCACGATGCTGCCGACCGACAGATCGATATCTCCCGCCAGAATGACATAGGTCTGGCCGATGGCGACCAGGATCAGCGGCAGAAATGTCGTCAGGTTCGATTGCAGCACGGAGGGCTGAACGAAAGATGGCTGCAGAAACGTGTTCACGGCAACGAGAACGGCCAGAACGACGAGGGTGATGATCCAGGGTTGCCTGCGCAGAACGCCTTGGGAATTCATGCGGCGTCTCCATAGGCGGCGCGGGTCATGTTGACGGATGTCATGTCGGCTCCGGTCAGTTCCGCAGAGATGCGTCCGCCGTTGAAGACGAGAATGCGGTCGGCATATTCGAGGATTTCCGCATCTTCCGAGGAATAAAGAAGAATGGTCGCACCGGCATCGGCCTGCTGCCGCATCAGCGCGAAGAGATCGGCCTTGGCGCCGAGATCGATACCTTTGGTCGGATCATCGAGCAAAAGCAGTTTCGGTGCCGTGGCGAGCCAGCGGGAAATGAAGATCTTCTGCTGGTTGCCGCCCGAAAGCGTGCCGATGGCCATGTCCATGCCGGCAAATTTCGTCTTCATGTCATCCGCGACCTTCTGCACCCGCGGCTTCAGCGTTGCAGGACGGACCAGCCGCATCTTCTCGCGCACCATCAGTGCGGCGACGAGATTTTCGAAGATCGACCGCCCCTGAAGGGAGGCATCGCGACCGCGATCACCCGAGACATAGGCAAAACCGTTATGAACCGCCTGCGAAGGCTTGCCGATGGCGATTTCACGACCCTCGAACCGGATTTTCCCCGCAGCAAAGGGACTGGCGCCGAAGAGGCCCTTCAAAAGCGCCGATTGTCCCTGCCCCTGCAGGCCTGCCAGACCGACGATTTCGCCCGGATAGGCTTCCAGAGAGACACCGCGCACGCCTTCGCCCGCAACATCCGTTACCTTGAGGCTGGGGACCGCGGCGGCGCGCCCCTGCTGGCGGGCGGGTGCTGCGCGAACATCACCGACCATATCGTGCACGACGGCTTCGCGGGTGGTGGCTGCGGTGTCGAGTTCGGAAATCGTCGCGCCGTTGCGCATCACGGTGATGCGGTCGCAGACAGCAAAGACCTCATCGAGACGATGAGAAATCATGATGGTGGAGACACCGTCGGCCTTCTTGGCCCGGAGTATTTCGAAAAAGCGCTGGGACTGGCGGCCATCGAGCGCCGCCGTCGCCTCGTCCATGATCATCAGGCTGGCATTCTGGGCAAACACCTTCAGGATTTCGACGAGCTGGCGCTGATCGGGCGGCAGATTGCCGACGATCGCATCCGGCTCCAGCCCCTCGCCGGCCACACCATCAAACAGCGCAATCAGCCTGGCCGCTTCGGCCTTCAGCACCTTGCCGTCAACAAAGATGCCGCGTTTCGGCTCGCGGCCGAGAAAGATATTATCGGCAACGGAAAGCTGCGGAATGAGGCTGAGTTCCTGATAAAACAGGGCGATGCCGGCATTTTCGGCGTCGCGTGGGCTTTTGAAGCGCACGTCTTCGCCATTGAACCGAATGGTGCCGCTGGTCGGCGCCACCGCGCCCGCAACGATCTTGCAGAGCGTGCTCTTGCCGCAGCCATTGGCGCCCAGCAGCGCGTGAATTTCGCCGCGACCAACGGTCAGCCGGCCAGCGGAAAGCGCACGCACGGCGCCAAAATTCTTCGTTATGCCGGCCGCTTCCAAAGCGTTCGCCATCGCATGTCCCCGAATAATGCTTGTTACAGGCGGACGGCCAAGGCCCGGTCCGCACTCGAAATTCCGGTTCGGGCCGGCTCTTACCGCCGGCCCGGGACGGGTCTTACTTGAAGAACTCGCCAGCCTGCTCCGGCGTCACAGTCGCCGTGACGGACCAGTAACCGGGCTTGCCATCGGCGGCCTTGATATTGTCGGCAAGGTTGTCATTGCTGACGAAGGGGATCGGAATATAGATGGCGTTACCATAGGTGCCGCCAAAGACGCCGTCCTTGAATTCCTTGCCCTGCAGCTTCAAGACAGCAACATTAAGCGCGCTGGCCATGACGCCGGGAGGATTGACCGAAGCGCCGGAATTGAACTTTTCCTTTTCCCAGCGGGTCATGAAGTCCTTGCGGATTTCACCGGTTGCAGCAATGTCCTTGGTCTTGCCGGCGGCCTCGATGGCGCGCCATGCACCATCAGCCATGCCGTCCTGAACCCAGACGCCGCTGATATCGGGATAGGTGGCAAGCAGGTTCTGCATGGCCTGCTGGCCCTGCGCCTGATCCCAGCTCGCATTGGCTTCGTTCAGCACCTTGATATCGGGATATTTCTTGAACACTTCGCGGTAACCGGCGACGCGGGCTTCATTTGCCGGGTTGCCGGCGATGCCGTTGATGGCGACGACGCTTCCCTTGCCCTTCAGCGCATCCGCAAGCCATTGGGCGGACTGGGCCGCCCATGCCTTCTGGTCGATGCCGACATAGATCGCATCCTTCGAGGACACTTCCGCATCCGTGGCAATGACGAGGATGTTGCGTGCCTTGGCCTGGGCGAAGATCGGATCGAAAGCGGTCGGGCTGCCGGGATTGATGAGGATCGCATCAACACCCTGGTTCATGAAATTGCGGATATGACCGATCTGCCCCTGCACATCGACATTACCACTCTGAACGACGACTTCGACCTTGACGCCCTTTTCGCCCCACGCCTTCGCGGCAGCCTGGGCTTCTTCGATCATCTGCGTACGCCATTCGCTACCAACGAACGAATTGGAAAGACCGATCTTGAAGCTCTGCTCCTGCGCAAGCGCCGACGTGCCCGCCGCCAGCACCATCGCCGCGGCAGCCATCAAATGTCTAAACATGAAATTTGCTCCTCCAAGCACGGTTCCTAACCATGAAACCGTTTACATTGGCAAATGTAACCGGTTTCATATTTGAGTCAATCCCGAGAATGATTTTTATCGGGAGGCGTGCGAGGGGAATGGAAGGCCGGCCGGCAGCGGTGGAAAATGCCAATAAAAGAGCAAGATAAGCCCTTCGAAAAAGAGCGCTGCGCCGGGTTTCGAAGCACGCCGGAGCTTGCCGCTCGATCAGCTTTTCACGCTCCCCTGTGGACAAGAGGCGAATTCCCGCATCAAATCGCCACACGATACCAGTCAGGAGAATGACCATGGAAATATTGCGCGCAGGAACACGGGCATCAACAAAGGGCCCCGAAGCCTGGTTCACCGGAACGGTCCGCATCGACCCGCTCTTCAACCCCTTCGATGCCGAACGGGTACAGGGCGCCCAGGTCACCTTCGAACCCGGTGCCCGCACCGCCTGGCACACCCATCCCCTCGGCCAGACCCTGATCGTGGTGTCCGGCCTTGGCCGCGCACAGCGCGAAGGTGGGCCGGTGGAGGAGATTCGCCCCGGCGATATCATCTGGTTCGCACCGGGTGAAAGGCACTGGCACGGCGCCGCACCCAATATCGCCATGACCCATATTGCGCTTCAGGAGGTCAAGGACGGCAAGGTGGTGGACTGGATGGAACAGGTGACGGATGCCCAATATGGCGGTTGACGGGGCAGCGGGCGAATGGCCGCAGCGACCCGACAGCGGCATCGCGTCGAACCATCCTCAGCCGATTAACTGCGGCCACCGCCTTTACAGAAGCTGCCTCCGCAGCAAGGCCTCCAGCCATTCCGCAAAGACCTGCAATCGCCGCGACAGATGCTGGCGATGGGAATAAAGCAAGGTCATCGGCATAGGCTCGGCCCGATGGTTCGGCATGACTTCAACAAGTTCGCCGCTCTCCAGATGCGGCCTGACATCGTAAGCCGGTATCTGGATCAAGCCGAGGCCGGCGAGACAGCAGGCGATATAGGCCTCGGCATTGTTGACGGTGACACGGCCACGCATGGAAACCGAATGCAGCGTCTCGCCTTCGATCCATTCCCAGTTTTCCACGCGCCCGCTGGAGGGTGATGCGTAATTGATGGCCCAGTGGCGGGGCAGATCCTGCGGAGCCCCCGGAGTGCCGTGACGCTCCAGATAGGCAGGGCTTGCGACATTGATGAGCGGCAGCTTGCCGATAGGCCGCGCAATCAGGCCGGAATCGCTGAGTGACCCGACCCGCAGCACACAATCGATATTGTCCTCCACCAGATCGACGGCACGATCCGTGACGCCAAGGCTTATGTCGATCTGCGGATAAAGATCGAGAAATTCCGCCAAGGCGGGTGCAATGACCAGCCGGCCGATCCGGCCCGGCACATCGATCCGCAGCCGGCCGGAAGGCTGCGCCGCCGTCTGCCGGAACAGGTTTTCCGCATCTTCGACATCGGCGATCAGCCGCTGGCAGCGTTCGTAAAAGGCCGAACCATCTTCGGTCGGCGAGACCTTGCGGGTGGTGCGGTTGAGCAGCCGCGCACCAACGCGTCCTTCCAGCTCCAGCACGGCCGCCGAAACCGAAGAACGTGGAATGCCGAGCGTATCGGCAGCGCGTGTGAAACTCGCACAGTCGACGACACGGGTGAAGATGCGGAACAGGTCGATGCGGTCCAATGGAAAACCTTTATTGTGCGGATTTCCTGACAGGTCATGTCAGAATGATCACCTTTATCGCGTAATCCTAGACGATATCCTGTCGCCATGAAAGCGGCCGCAAACGTGGCCGGACCCAGGCACAGGAGGCCGATCCATGACCGATCATTCCATCAAGGGCAAAACAGTCATCATCGCCGGCGGCGCGAAAAATCTCGGTGGGTTGATCGCCCGCGATTTCGCCGCCCAGGGCGCGAGCGCAATCGCCATCCACTATAACAGCGCCGCCGCCAAGGCCGATGCGGACGCGACCGTTGCGGCCGTGAAGGCGGCTGGCGCCGAGGCAGTCGCTCTCCAGGCCAATCTCACCACGGCAGGCGCCGCCGAAAAACTGTTCAGCGATGCCGTCGCCGCCATCGGCCGCCCGGATATCGCTATCAACACGGTCGGCAAGGTGCTGAAAAAACCGATCCTCGAGACATCGGAAGCCGAATATGACGAAATGACCGCCGTCAATTCCAAGTCGGCCTTCTTTTTCCTCCAGCAAGCCGGTCGCCACGTTAATGACAATGGCAGGATCTGCACCCTCGTCACCTCGCTACTGGGCGCCTTCACGCCGTTTTACGCGAGTTATGCCGGCACCAAGGCGCCGGTGGAGCACTTCACCCGCGCTGCCGCTAAGGAATTCGGCGAACGCGGCATCTCGGTGACGGCGATCGGTCCCGGCCCGATGGACACGCCGTTTTTCTACGGTCAGGAAACACCGGACGCACAGGCCTATCACAAGAGCGCCGCCGCCCTTTCCGGCTTCTCGAAGACCGGCCTCACCGATATCGAGGACATCGTTCCCTATATCCGCTTTCTCGTCTCGGACGGCTGGTGGATGACCGGACAGACCATTCTGGTCAATGGCGGTTACACCACCAAATAATCCCCCTGCGATCCGCATTCATGGTGTGGTGGCGAAACGCGCAGGCGTTTTTGCCACCACACGTCTTTCGATGGCCGCGAGGTTAAAAAAAGACGCAGGCAATATGGCCTGAATGAAGATGCCGATATAAAACGCTCCGATCCGTTGGTGGAGTTATTGGGGGCAGAGGATGAATTCAGGGCGTCGCGGCGTTCTCGCTTTTTTGGGCGGTCTCGTTCTGGGGACGCCGTCCCTCGGCAGGGCGGCGAACAAACCATCGGCCTTTGCCGTGTCCCGTTCGGAATACGAACCCCGGCACATTCTGTGTTTCCTCGGAACGGAGAACGGCCTTGCGACGCTCCAGCTGGGCGCGCGTGCCGCCATCGACGCATTTGCCGCCGATTTCAGTATCGATGAGGATTATTCGCAGGATGAGCCGGACGACCGGATGGAACGGTCCTTCGCCGTCTGCTGGGATCGTGTCGATCCGGAGACCTATCAGAAGACCGATGACGAGGCCGTCGCGGGGCATGGCTCGGTTCTTTATGTGCTCGGCCCGTCAATGGCCGCGGAAAATGCGGTCGTGACATCCGCGAAAGCCCTGCAGTTCGCACAGCATATGTTTGGCCACGGCGCCATTGCGGTAAAGGGCGAAAGCGCCGGTGTCGCGCATGGAGCGCGGCGCTGGAAGGAATTGTTCGAGCAATCGCGCCGTGAAGCCGCATCCGATGATCCGCTGGCGCTCGCGAGGACCTGCCGCCTCGCCTTCGCACGCCGCCCCATCGGCGGCGATGCCGATGGCATGGCGAGCGTCGGGTTCCATCTGGTCGGGCTGCCCGACGTGCGGGTGAATTTCATCCGCAAAGACGACAAACTGCCCTCAACCAATGCCGAGCAGTTGAAGATCGCCGCCCTGATGGACAACATTGCCGATCAGATGGCCCGCGACGGCGTGGAAAAGACGGTGAAGGCGCGTCATGCAGCCCTGTCCGATGACACGCGGTATGAGGAGGACAGCTACAAATTCAACCCGTTCGGCGTCGTGAGCATTGAGGATTACAAACTCTGACGCACACAAGGGCCAGCCTGTCCCCGTGATCCCGGCCTTCGAATTCGGCGCTCCCGCGCGCCTCGCCTATGGCGCGGGTGCAGGGTCGCTCTCCCCCGCCACAAGCAGCATCGGCCAGATGCAATGGCGGGCCCGCTCGGGGTAGAAGGGCGCATAGGCCGGCATGGTCGACAAGAGCGTCTGGGCCACCGTCACGCCGAGATCATGCAGGGACATGCGGAAACTGGTCAGCCGCGGCTCCAGAAACTGGCCGCGCGGACCGTCGCGGAAGCCGATGACGGCGAGATCCCGCCCCGGTTTCAGCCCCACTTCCGCAAGACGGCGATAAAGACCGACCGCCATCAGCTCGTAGATCAGCACGATCGCCGTTGGCCGAGGGCGCATCTGCAGCCATTCGCTGGCGGCGTGATAACCGCCCTGCTCGCTCGATTTCGCGCGGATGACCAGGGAAGAATCGTAAGCGATGCCATTGTCTTCCAGCGCACGCCTGTACCCCTCCAGAAAAACGTAACCGAGATTGATATCGCTGTCGGGCACCGCCACCGCAATCGAACGATGTCCGGCAGCAACAAGGCGATCGACGGCGTTTTTCGCCACACCCTCGAAATCGAGGTCGATCCAGGCGTGATTATCGCTGGAGGCGGTGCGTCCAAGCGACACGAAAGGCAGACGGGTCTGCTTCAGGAAATCCACGCGCTTGTCGGTCCGCCGGGTGGCGGAAATGATCATCGCATCCACCATGCGCCGCGCCACCATGCGCTTCAGATATTCATCCGGGTCCTCTTCCCCCGGGCATGGCAGAACGATGAGATCGAGATTATGTCCGGAAAACACGCTTTGCAGGCCGTCCGTCACCCCTAGGAAGAAGTTGTCGGAGTTTTCAACGGTCTGCGCGTCGCTGCCGGTCATCAGGCCGATGACATTGGTGGTTCCCTGTCTGAGGCTGCGCCCGGACTGGTTAGCCACATAACCGAGCTTTTCCGCCGCTTCGAGAACACGTCGCCGCGTCTCTTCGTTCACATCGGGCTTGCCGTTCAGGGCACGGGAAACGGTGCCTATCGATATCTCCAGATAGTCGGCAAGCTGACGGATTCCTTTCATGCATTCCCCTCCCAGGCCTGACGCGCAATCAACGCGTCCCTTAACGGTCTTGACATATCTAACATCATTGGCATAGTCTCGTAAACGTTTACGACGCTCTGCGCAAAGAGGAGTTTGCGAAAGAGCCCGGGGAGATGAGATGACATTTAATGCCGTTTTATGCGGGTGCGGAGCCATGGCCAAAGGCTGGTTGCGCGCCATTCAATCCACGCCGGAGATTTCCGGCGCGATCAGGATCGCCGGTCTGGTGGATCTGAACGAGAACACGGCCCGTGCGCTTGCCGAAGAATTCGCCCTCACCGACGCGGTCATCGGCACCGATCTTCGCGCGGTTCTTGCCGAAACGAAAGCCGACATCCTTTTTGACATCGTCATCCCGCAGGCGCGCTTCGCCGTGGTTGAAGCCGGTCTCGATGCCGGGTGCCATGTCCTCAGCGAAAAGCCGCTTGCCGCCTCGATGGAGGAAGCCGCCACGCTGGTGGAACTGGCGAAAAAAGCCGGCAAAATTCATGCCGTCGTGCAAAACCGGCGGTTTATTGCCGGTATCCGGCGGCTGCGCCGCGCGCTGGAAGACGGCGTCATCGGTGATCTGACGGCCATCCATTGCGATTTCTTCCTCGGCCCGCATTTCGGCGGCTTCCGTGAGGAGATGAAGAACGTCCTGCTTCTCGACATGGCGATCCACACCTTCGATGCAGCCCGTTTCGTCGCCAATGAAAAGCCCCTCTCCGTCTTTTGCGTGGAGAAGAACCCGGCCGGTTCCTGGTATGCCCATGGGGCGAGCGCCAACGCCATTTTCGAGTTCTCGAATGATGTCGTCTTCACCTATCGCGGTTCATGGTGCGCCGAAGGCGAGCGGACCAGCTGGGAAGCGCGCTGGCGGCTTATCGGCTCGAAGGGAATGATCCTCTGGGACGGTGAAGACAATTTCTCCGCCTCCGTGGCCGGCGATGACCAGGGACTTCTGCGTGGATTCAAGGCCGTAAACGTTTCCGATGCCGTTTCCGAGAAGGATACGCGAGGCCATGCCAGCGTCATTCTCTCCTTCCTCGAATCCATCCGCACCGGTGAGATGCCGGAGACGGCCTCCTTCGACAACATCAACAGCCTTGCCATGGTGATCGGCGCGATTGAAAGCGCCCGCCTCGGCCAGCGTGTTTCAATTGCAGCATAAGGACTGAAAGACGTGAGCAATCCGGCAACATCCATCCGCATCGGCACCATGGTCAGCGCCACCAAAGGCCAGGCGGCCGAACGCATCGGGCAGATCGCCGATCTCGGCTTCGAAAGCTTCGAGCCGTTCTTCTGGCAGACAACCAACGGTCAGGACCTGGCCGATCTGGGCAAGCGCTGCCTTGACGCGATCGGCGACCGCGACATCACCATCAGCACGCTCGGCATGTTCGGCAATCCGCTTGAGGAAACCGACATCGACCTTGAGACATTGCAGGGCTGGAAAGACTGCATCGACAACGCCCATCATTTCGGCGCCACCTGCGTTGCCGGGTTCACCGGCCGGCTGCGCGGTAAACCGCTGCCGGAAAGCCTGCCCAGATACAAGGAAATCTGGAGCGAGCTTGCCAAACGCGCCGCCGACAAGGGCGTGAAGATCGCCTTTGAAAACTGCGCCATGGACGGCAACTGGCAGACCGGCGACTGGAACATCGCGCATAATCCCGACGCCTGGGAACTGATGTTCAACGAAACGCCGGATGAGCATATCGGCATTGAATGGGAACCCTGCCACCAGATGGTCTATCTCATCGACCCGCTGCCGCAGATCCGCAAATGGGCGGACAAGATTTTCCATGTGCACGGCAAGGACGCGACCATTCGCTGGGACGTCATTCGCGAGCACGGCATTTTCGGCAAGGAGAAATTCGTCTTCATGCGCACGCCGGGCTTCGGCGACAGCAACTGGACGGACATTATTTCCGAACTGCGCCTCGCCGGCTGGTCCGGCTCGATCGATATCGAAGGCTGGCATGACCCCGTCTACCGCGATGCGCTGGAAATGACGGGCCAGGTGCATGGCCTGAACTATCTGAAAAAATGCCGCGGCGGCGATTTCGTCGTCGACCCGACATAAGGGAAGCCTTTCGGGAGAAGGTTTCCAGATATTGCAGCGACGATAACCAAGAGGAGGAGATTATGGGTATCGCGAAATGCATGATGGCCGGTGCGCTTGTTCTGGCAAGCGTATCCGCCGGTGCGATAACGGCGCATGCGGAAGACGTGACATTGACACTGTGGTCGCTGGACAGGGATATCCAGCCCGCGCCGAACCTCATAAAAGAGTTCAACAAGCTCAATAACGGCATCAAGATCGAATACCGGCAATTGCAGTTCGACGATGTGGTGAGCGAATCCATGCGCGCCTATTCGACCGGCAAAGCGCCCGACATCATCGCCATCGACAACCCCAACCATGCCATGTTCGCCGCACGCGGCGCCTTTCTCGACGTGACCGACATGATCGCCAAGTCGGACATCATCAAGACGGTGAACTATTTTCCGGGTCCGCTGAAATCGGTGATGTGGGGCGGCAAATATTTCGGCGTGCCGAAGGCGACGAATACGATCGCGCTCTATTACAACAAGGACCTGTTCAAGGCCGCCGGGCTCGATCCGGCAAAACCGCCGCAGACCTGGGACGAGCTGGTGGGGGCAGCCCGCAAGCTGACCAATCCTTCAAAGAACATTTATGGTATCAGCTTCAGCGCCAAGGCGAATGAGGAAGGCACCTTCCAGTTCCTGCCCTGGGCGCAGATGGCCGGTGCGACCTACAAGAACATCAATACCGAAGGTGCCGTGAAGGCGCTCGAGACCTGGAAGCTGCTGCTGGATGAAAAACTCGCTTCACCGGATACGCTGACGCGCAGCCAGTGGGATTCCACCGCCACCTTCAACGCCGGCAATGCCGCCATGGTGATTTCCGGCCCGTGGGAAATCGACCGCATGCTGAAGGATGCGAAATTTGACTGGGGCGTGGCCCTGCTGCCGGTTCCGGCACCGGATGCGCCGCGATCTTCGGCCATGGGCGACTATAACTGGGCGATCTTCTCCAAGACCAAACATCCGGAAGAAGCCTTCAAGGCGATCGAGTTCTTCGTCTCGCAGGACAAGGACATGTTCAAGAACTTCGGCCAATTGCCGGCGCGTTCCGATATTCCGGTTCCGCCCACCGGCAATGCGCTGAAGGACGAAGCGCTCAAGACCTTCGTCGAGCAGCTGAAATATGCGCAGCCGCGCGGTCCCTCGCCGGAATGGCCGAAGATTTCCAAGGCCATTCAGGACGCCATACAGGGCGCCCTGTCAGGTCAGATGACGCCGAAGGCGGCACTTGATCAGGCAGCTGAAAAGATAAAGCTGGTCGACGGCTGATCCATATGGGCGGGCGGCCGGGTTCATCCGGCCCCCCATCCACGGGGTTCCTCCCGGTGGGGCTGCCTGCTGCGACATGCAGCGGCGGCCCCGATCGGAGCTTGTGAGGATGTTTCATGAAAAGACTGTTTTCCAGCGTCAGCGACGGTCGCGGTTTCGACATCGTCCTGGTCGCCTTGCCTTTGGGCTTCCTGTTCGTCATGGCGGGATTGCCGCTTATCTACAACATCGTCATGAGTTTTCAGGAAGTCGACATGTTCAGTCTGGGCACCTTCGTGCGCCCGTTCGTCGGTTTCCGCAATTATGTCGATCTGTTCCGGCAGCCTGAAACCCTGCCGATCCTGATGAACACCGTCACTTTCGTCGTCGCCTCCATTGCCGGGCAGTTCGCCATCGGCTTCGGTCTGGCGCTGTTCTTCTGGGTGAATTTTCCGGGCGCCACCTGGCTGCGCGGCCTGTTCCTCGTTTCCTGGGTCATGCCCGGCCTCGTCGTCGGCGCCATCTGGAACTGGATTCTCTCGGGCGATTTCGGCGTCCTGAATTTCTTCCTGCGGGAAAGCGGCCTGATATCGGGCAATATCTTCTGGCGTTCGGATGCGAATTTTTCGCTCTGGGCCGTCGTCATCGCCAATATCTGGCTCGGCACCTCCTTCAACATGATCCTGCTTTCGGTAGGCCTCGCCTCCATTCCCGGCGATCTCTACGAGGCGGCGGAACTGGATGGCGCCAGCGCCTGGCAGCGTTTCTACACCATCACCCTGCCGATGATGCGCTCCACCATCGGCGCGATCGTCTCGCTCGGCCTGATCTTCACGCTGCAGCAATTCGACCTTTTCGCCGCCATTACCGATGGCGGGCCGAACAACAGCTCCAACGTGGCACAATATTGGGCCTGGGACCTTTCCTTCCGACAATATGATTTCGGCAAGGGCGCGACGATTTCCGTCATCATGATCGTTTTCGTCATGCTGGCTTCCGTCGTTTATGTGCGCTCGACACGGCATGAGGTGCGCGGATGAGCATCACCAACCGCAACCGCCTGATGCTGGCCATCGCCATCATTCTCGCGATCATCTATCTCTTTCCGCTTTACTGGATGTATCTGACCTCGCTCAAAAGCGGCTCGGAAATGTTCGCCAATCCGCCCGCCTTCTGGCCCAGCGACCCGCAGTGGCAGACCTATGCCTATGTCTGGGAAAGCCGCAACATGGGGCGTTACCTGTGGAACTCGGTGCTGATCGCCTCCAGCGCGGTACTCTTGATCACCATTCTCGGCGTCGGCTGTGCCTATGTCCTGGCCCGGTATCGAAACGTCTGGGTGGATATCGGCCTGTTCCTGATCCTCATGTTGCAGGTCCTGCCGGCATCGTTGATGATCACGCCGATCTTCGTCGGCTTCTCGCAATTCGGGCTTCTGGATTATCCGCGTCTGTCGGTCATCCTCGCCATTGCGGCCAAAAGCATGCCCTTCTTTGTTGTGCTGGTGCGGGCCACCTTCATGGCCGTGCCGCAGGAACTGGAAGAGGCGGCGCTGGTGGACGGCAATTCGCGGGTGGGTGCTTTCTTCCACATCGTATTGCCGCTTGCCAGAAACGGCATTCTCGTCAGCGCCATCCTCATCTTCATGCAGGCCTTCGGTGAGTTCGTTTATTCGAAATCGATGATCCAGGCGGCGGAACTGCAGCCCGCCAGCGTCGGCCTCAATTCCTTCATGGGCCCCAATACCAGCGAATGGAACAACATCATGGCCTACGCGACCATGTATGTGACGCCCATTCTCGCCCTCTTCATTCTCTTGCAGCGCCGCATCGTTTCCGGCCTGACATCAGGAGCGCTCAAATGACCCTTCAGATCGAACTTTCCGGCGTCAATAAATATTACGGCGCCTTCCATGCTCTGAAAAATATCAACCTTTCCATCAAGAAGGGCACCTTCGTCGCACTTGTCGGCCCCTCCGGCTGCGGCAAGTCCACCCTTTTGCGTTCGCTCGCCGGGCTGGAGAGCATATCGGCCGGCGACATGCGCATTGCCGGCACGCTCATGAACGGTGTGCCGCCGCGTAAACGCGACGTGGCCATGGTGTTCCAGTCCTATGCGCTCTACCCGCACATGACAGTGGAAGAGAACCTCACCTATTCGTTGCGCATGCGCGGCGTCGCCAAGGCGGAAGCCCGCAAGGCGGCGGAAGAGGTTGCCGCCACGACCGGACTTTCCAAGCTGATGAAACGTTATCCGCGCGAACTCTCCGGCGGCCAGCGCCAGCGTGTGGCCATGAGCCGGGCGATCATCCGCAATCCCCAGGCTTTCCTGTTCGATGAACCGCTTTCCAACCTCGATGCCGCACTGCGCGTCCATATGCGCAAGGAAATCCGCGCGCTGCATGATCGCCTGCATGCCACTTCGGTCTATGTCACCCATGACCAGATCGAAGCGATGACCATGGCCGATCATGTCGTCGTCATGCGCGATGGCGTCATCGAACAGCAGGGAACGCCGCTGGAACTCTACGACCGCCCGGTCAATCGTTTCGTTGCAGGTTTCATCGGCTCGCCGGCCATGAATTTCATTCCGGCGACCGTCAGCCCGGATGGCGCATCCCTTCAGCTCGTGTTCGGCGAAGGCGAGCCGCAGCAATCGATCGGGAATCCGGGCTCCCTGCCGCCCGGCAAAAATGTGATCGTCGGCATCAGGCCGGAACATATCCGGCCGGCCGCAGCAGCCGGAGCGGCATTGACGCTGCCGGTTTCCGCGGTGGAGACGACCGGCTCGGTCACTTTCCTCACCACGGGAACCTCCACCGAACTGGTCATCGCGGTGCAGGGACGCAGCGCAGTCAAGGCCGGTGAAACGATCGGCCTCGACATCGACCCTTCCAATATGCATTTGTTCGATGCGGAAACAGGCGTCGGCCTCCTGACCCGCTGAGCGGCGGTTTTGCCGGCTGTTTCCTCCGCCGGCAAACACGAAGCGTGGAGTCGAATGACCATGAACGGGGAAACAGTATTCCTTATCGGTGCGGCCATCCTCGCCGGTCTTGTCATCATCCAGCTCAAGGATGTCCACATCGCCATCGGGGAACGCGCCATGGGAGGCTATGACGGTTCTAGCAACCCGGAAGCGGCCTCCCGCGCCGAGCGGGAGGCAAAAGAGGCCGCCGCGCGTGCCGAGGCCGCGGCAAGCGCGCTGGAACCGCAAAACTGACCAGACAGTCTTCCGCCTTTCAATGCGCGGCGTCGATCATGGCAATCCAGCCGGCGGCCCGGCGGGCAGCATCCGCAAGCACGGGTTTCGGCGCCTTGTACCATTCGTTCTCCGGCAATTCGCGTTTCAGGCGAACGAAGCCGATGGCGTCATCCAGCGTCGGAAACTCCGTTGGCAACGTGAGATGCAGGAGAAGCGCAACGACGGCGACGGAACGCGAACGTCCGCCCCGGCAATTGATGAGCACGTTGCCACGCTCCCGCCGGGGATAGGAGGGCTTGTCGGGCAATATCTGCTCCAGCGCCGCTCGCAGGATATAATGGGCCGCAACCATCTGGGTATCGGGATTTCCGCTCCCGTCGATCAGGCCGATCTTGTAGTAGCGGATTTCGCCCGGCCCATAGACGCTGCCTTCGTGGTCGGAAACGACCTGTGACTGCTCCACGAAATTGAAATCCAGATTGACGGCACAATTGACGACGGTGGTAATGCCGTTCTGGCGTAGAAGATTGAGGTCGCTCGCCCCCTCCTTACCGGAAATGAAGAGATCGACACCGTAAAGCGGATGCTGCTCATAGATGCGGCTGAGCTTCGGCAGCTCGCCTGTTTCCTGCTCTCGGAATGGGGTCGGTTGCGATTGCGGCATGTCATGTCTCCATCGGCGTCTATACGGCCGCCGTCATCTATTGCGTCTTCAGGCCTTCGCGGCGGCCGACTGGTTCAGTTTCATCGCCGCATTGGCTATGCGGCTTTCGGATATGGATCGCGCCACCCGCTGCAATGTCGGATAGCTGGCCCCCTCACCCATGGCGATATAGCCCGGGCAAAGGAAATCGGCGGAACCTTCCGCCACCTTTCCGAGGGGCAGCGGCTCATAGGTTCCGCCGGCGTTTTTGAGAATGAGAATGGCGGCGGCCACATCCCACGCATTGACGCCGAAACCGGCGGCCGCATCCGTCCAGCCGGCCGCAACATGGGCAATGCTGAGCGCAGCGCTGCCGGGCCGGCGCAATGTCGAAAAGGTCTCGGCAAGAGTGCCGAAATTGGCGAGCGCCGCTTCCCGCCCATCCAGCCGGAAATCGCGCGAGACGGGATAGCCTGTGATGAGCGTCGCACGAGTCTCATCTGCAACGCTGCGGGAATGCAGCCTTTCGCCATCAAGATAGGAGGTTTTGAGATCGGCGGAAAACATCTGGTCCGCCACGGGATCGTAAACCACGCCGGCGACGGCTTCTCCGCCTATGACGGCAGCGATGGACACGCACCAGAAAGCAAGGCCGCGGGCGAAATTTGCCGTGCCGTCGATGGGGTCGACATACCATTGCACCTCACCGCTACCGATCTGGCCGCCCTCCTCGCCCATGATCGCCGAATTGGGCTCCCGTTCGAGAATGACGGCGCGGATGGCAGCCTCGGCGCGCTTGTCATGGATGGTCACGATATCGTGGAGATCGACCTTGTAATCCACCGCCATATCCGACCGAAACGCCGCCAGCAACGGATCGCGCACGGCACGCGCCGCCGTTTCCGCGATCTTCATCAACCGCACAGAGCGGGAAAACGCATCCTCGTCTCCAGGTTTCCGTTCGCTCAATGAAGTCTGCATCGGCATGTCCAGTCCGTTCGTTCGCAAAAAGGAGGAGGCGGCGCGGCAAGGACCGCGCCAACCGGGGTTATTTCGTATAGTTGACGCGCCAGAAATCCTGCCATTCCTCGCGGCGGTCGAAATCATCGAGACCGGTGGCGGAATCGTAGCCCATCAGCCGGTCGGCGACCTTCATCAGCCCCGAAGGCTCGTCATTTGGTATCTTGATGTCGGTATTGGTCGGCAGCTTGCCGTCCTTCATCTGCGGGGCGATGCCCTCTTCCGTCAGGACGTAGTGGATAAAGAGCATGGCCGTGTTCGGGCTTCTGGTCTTGGAGGCCATCAGGCCGAGCTTGATATAGGTCCAGCCAACCCAGGGATCGAGATCGGTGCAGAGGCCGAGCTTGTAGCCCTTGTCGGCATTGTCGCGAAATTTGGCCGAACTCAGCAGGCCGAAGAAGGGCTGCTTCTGACCCGGCGCGCCCACCGCCTCCGCCACCGGATCGTCGCCATCGGTGGCGAGCGGACCATTCGCGGCCAGCGCCTTGATCCAGGCGGCTGCCGCACCCTTTTCCTCCATCTGCTTGCCGGAATGAGCCTTGTAAGCTGCCGCCACCTTTTCATTGCCGTGGGCTTCAAGCTGGTTGAACCAGTCCGTATAGGTGCTCTTGCTGAGCGGATCGACCATGGCGACCTTGCCTTTCCATTTCGGCTCGGTCAGTTCCCAGATATTCGTCACCGGGCATTTGTCATAGGCTTCGGTATTATAGGCCCAGACATTGGCATTGGTGGAAATGGCCAGCGGGTTTTGAAACTGCGCCGGGATTTTAGAGGTCATGTCGCCCGGCAGATAATTCTCGACGAAACCTGCCGGCAGAAGCTGGGCAAGCGCCGATGGCGCATCGGTGATCAGCACTACATCGCCCTGCACATTGTTCGACTGGCTTTCGCGGATAATCATCTCCAGCTGGCTATTGGCGGAAACCTTCACTCCCGTCGCCTTCAGCCCGTATTTGGCGCTGAATTTATCGGCCATCTCAACGATCTTGCCAGTGCTGTCATAGATGTTGATCGGCTTCTCCTGCTTCGCAGCCGCAAGAACAGCATCGAGATCGAAAGTCTCTTCAGCCGCGGCGATCAGTGCGGAAACGCCCATAATCGCTGCAGCTGCGGCCATGGCCAAGGCGGTCCTCAAATTCGTTCTTCGCATCGTTTCCCCTCCCAAGGAAAAGACAGGCGGGCTCGCACCCGCCTTGCGTTTATTTTTTGTAGTTCACACGCCAGAAATCCTGCCAGCCTTCGCGCTTGTCGAGGTCGTCGGCCGCCGTTGCGGCGTCGAAAGCCATCAACTCATCGAGATGATTGGCGACCTTCGAGGGCTCATCCGCCGGCAGGGCTATTTTCATATTGCCGGAGAGTTTGCCGTCAGCGGTCTGCGGCGCGATGCCTTCTTCCGTCATCAGGTAATGCAGGAAAAGCTTCGCCGCATTCGGGCTTTTCGTTTGCCCGGCAATCAGCCCGAAACCGGGATAGAGAAAACCGGAAAAGGGCTTTACGCCGCTGCAAAGACCGAGCTTCAGCCCCTTGGCCTCGTTGTCACGATACTTCGCTACCGAAGTGATGACGAAGAAGGGATCGGCCTGCCCAGGCGCACCGGCCGCATCCGCCACCGAACTCGAATCCGTCAGCAGCGGTGCATTTTCGGCAAAGGCTTTCACCCAGGCCGCCGTTGCGCTTTTTTCGCCCGTCTCCAGCTTCTTGCCGTAAAGGTCCTCATAGGCCCTGGCGACATCGGCATCGTGATGGGTTTCGATCTGGTTGAACCAGTCGGCATAAAGCGGCTTGTCGAAGAGATCGAGCATGGCGAGCTTGCCCTTCCACTTCGGCTCCGTCATCTGCCAGATGTTGGTGACCGGGCATGTGTCGTATTTCTCGGTATTGTAGGTCCAGACATGCGGGTCCGAGACGACCACGAGCGGATCGCGCAGCTTTTGCGGAATATCGCCTTCGAGATCCGGCGGCGTCCAACTGGTGGCGATGCCTTCCGGCAAAAGCTCGCCCATGGCAGAGGCGACATCGGTTGCCACGCTCACATCGCCGACGACATTGCCCGCCCGATGTTCGCGGATCATCAACTCGACCTGCGTTGCCTCGTTCACCTTCTTGCCGCTCGCCTGCACGCCGTATTTGGCGGTGAAGGCCTGTGCCGTATCGACGATCTTGCCGGTCACCGCATAAACCGTGATCGGCTTTTCCTTCTTCGCGGCGTCGATCAGCGCATCGAGATTGAAGGCATCCTGCGCATGGGCGGCCCCGCTGAGCGCCAGCGAAAAGCCGAGGCAAAGTGCGGAGGCGGTCCTCCGCCGCCTGCGCTCATTGCCATTCTTGTTCTGAGTAGTGATCGTCACCAGATGGTCCCCCGTTATTTTTTGTAGTTCACACGCCAGAAGTCCTGCCAGGTTTCACGCGCGTCCCAGTCGTCAAGGCTGGTCGCCATGCTGTAGGGCAGAATGTCATCGAGAACGGCGCCGATACCCGACGGCTCATCCGCAGGCAGGCTCACCTCTTTGTTGGTCGACATCTTGCCGTCGATCGCCTGCGGTGCGATGCCTTCAGCAGTCATGATGTAGTGAATGAAGAGCTTCGCCGCGTTCGGGCTGTTCGTGCCCTTGGTGATCAGCCCGACACCCGGATAGAGCCAGCCGACCCAGGGTTTCAGCTCCTTGCAGAGGCCGAGTTTCATGCCCTTCTCGGCATTGTCGCGGAACTTCGCCGAGCTGATGAGGCCCATGAAGGGCTCCTTCTGGCCGGGAGCGCCAACGGCTTCGGCGGCGGCCGCATCGGCGTCGGTCAGCAGCGGAGCGTTGGCGGCGAGCGCCTTCACCCAGGCCGCAGTCGCGCTCTTTTCCCCGGTTTCGAGGTCCTTGCCGTAAAGCGCCTTATACGCCGCCTTCACCTCGCCGTCGCCGTGGCTGGCCATCTGGTTGAACCAGTCGACATAGGAAGCCTTGCCCAGCGGATCCTGCATCGCGACCTTGCCCTTCCACTTCGGATCGGTCAGTTCCCAGATATTGGAAACGGGGCATTTGTCGAAAAGCTCGCTGTTATAGGCCCAGACATTGGCACTGGTGACGACGGTAAGCGGGTCCTGATATTCCGGGGGAATATTGCCGGCCTTATCCGGCGGCAGCCAGCTTTCGACGAAACCGAGCGGAATAAGCTGCGCCATCGCCGCAGGCGCATCGCTGATGATCGAGACATCGCCCTGAATATTGTTGGCGCGCGCCTCGCGGATGATCATTTCCAGCTGGGCCGAGACCTTCACCTTCGCGCCCTCTGCGCCGACACCATATTTTGTCGCGAAGTTCTTCGCCATTTCGACGATCTTGCCCGTGCTGTCATAGACGGTGATCGGCTTTTCCTTTTTCGCCGCCTCGATCAGGGCATTGAGGTCGAAAGGTTCTCCCGCCTTCGCCGCGCCGCCAAGCGTTGCGGCGATCGCCGTTGCGCACAACAGCCGACTCAGGCTCGTCATTGTCCGCTTCATACTGCTTCTCCTTCAGCCGTCTCGGCGGCGTTTTCAGTTGTAGGTGCTGTTGCGCAGAACGGCGTCCGCCTCGGTGATCCGCTGCCCCATCACGTCAAAGGCGTGCAGGGCCTCGGGCGGCACGTGGAAGAACACGCGGTCGCCGCTGTCGATACGCGGCAGGGAATGGGTGGTCAGGAACAGCGTATGGTTCTCGCTTCTGAGTTCGAGAATCCAGCTGCCGCCGGTCGGCAGCACGCCGGTCACCGTCATCTCGCCGGAGAAGCTGCCCTGCGGCACATCCTCGGGCTTCATCGCATAACCCATCGTCTCCGGCCGCATGCCGATAGAGGCAATGCCGCGTAGTTGCGGATAACGCGTTGCGAAATAGGATTCCGCGCTATCGGCTATATCCGACACACCGGGCTGGCCGAAGGTCAGGATGTTGATCGGCGGGCTTCCTACAAATTCGGCGACGAAACGATTGGCCGGACGGTCATAGATATCGTTCGGCGTGCCCATCTGCTGTAGTGTGCCCTCGTTCATGACGGCGATGGTGGTGGCAAGCGTCATGGCTTCCCACTGGTCATGTGTCACGAAGACGATGGTGGTCTTGAACTCCTTGTGCAGCCGCTTCAGCTCGGCGCGCATTTCCAGCCGCAGCCGGGCATCCAGATTGGAGAGCGGCTCATCGAGAAGCAGAACGCCCGGATTGACCGCAAGCATGCGGGCGAGCGCCACGCGCTGCTGCTGTCCGCCGGAAAGCTGCGACGGATAGCGGTCGCGATATTTGGCGATATCGAGCGCCTGCATGACGCGCTCCACCCGTGCTTCGCGCTCCGCTTTCGGCAGCTTGCGCAGGCGCAGACCGAAATCCGTGTTGCGCTCGATGGTCAGATGCGGCCACAGAGCGTAGCTCTGGAAGACCAGGCCCATTTCACGCTTTTCCGGCGGCACGAAGATGCCTTCGGTAACGGAATCGATCACCCGGTCGCCGACGCGAATTTCCCCGCCGGAGAGGTTTTCAAGGCCGGCGATCATCCGCAGCGTCGTGGTCTTGCCGCAGCCGGAAGGGCCGAGCAGACACATGAACTCGCCGTCGCGAATTTCGAGATCGAGATCGGAAACCGCATTTGCGGAGTTCACGCCATAGTTTTTCTGCGCACCGCGCAGGTTGATGGTAGGCATCAGCTTCCAAGTCCTTCTGCAAGATTTGTGCGGGTCAGCTTCTGGGCCAACAGCGTGCCGAAATAAGCGATGGCGGCGATGATCAGCACCACGGCGTTGGCGGCCTGCGTGTAGTGATAGTCGACCAGCCGCAGCGAATAGGTGGTCAGAACATCCGTGCTCGGCACGGCCAGGATCACGAAGAGGCTTAAGCCCTTGATGCCCGAAATGAAGGGCAGGAGAACCCCGGTCACCAGCGATCCCTTCTGGATCGGGATGACGATGGAGATCATGCGGCGGAACCAGCCCGCGCCGGCGATCTGGGCCGCCTCTTCCGGATCCTTTCCAAGCTGCGTCATTGCTGAAATGCCGGCGCGCGAGGCATAGGGCATCTGGTCGGCAATCAACGCGAGGATGAGGATCGTCACCGTGCCATAAAGCGCCGGCATCGGCCCGCGCGGAACGGCAAAGAGCGACAGATAGGCGGCGGCAAAAGCGATGCCGGGCACGAGATAAGGCAGGAACGTCACCTGTCTCAGATAGACCGACAGGGCCCGCGCCGGCGTGCGGATGACGACATAACCGACAAGCAGGCCGAGAATACCCGATGTGAGCGAGGCAAGACCGACGATCATCATCGTGTTTTTCGCGGCTGCCCACAGATCGGGGCTCAGGAGCACGCCGGTCTGCAAAGCCACGGTGTTGAGATTGCTGCCGATCCAGTAATCGAGGGTGAAGTTGTCGAACGTGAAGCGGGCTGGCATTTTCATGACGGTCGAAAGCGCCAGGGTCAGAAGCGGCAGGCCGACACTGAGGATGAAGATGGCGGCCGCAAAGCCGGTTGCCGGAAGCCGCATCTTGCCGAGACGGCTCTGCCGGTTCATCGAACCCTTCGAACCGATGGTCACGAAACGGCGGGCTTCGCGAACGAGGCGGGCGTCGATCATGAGCGTGATGATGCCGATGAGCATGATCGAGGCCGCAACGACGCCAGCAACGCCGGTCTGGCGCGAAGCAATGCTGCGGAACAGCGAGGTGGACAGGACCTCGAACTTCACGGGCAGCCCGAGAACATAGGGCACGCCGAACTCGCCGAGGCACTTCGCGAAGATCAGCACCATGGAAGAAAGCAGCGCCGGGCGCATCAGCGGCAGGATGACCTGCAACGCCACCTGATAACGATGGGCGCCGAGAATGCGGGCGGAATCTTCAAGCTGCGAGTCGAAGCGGCGAAGCGCCGAGCCGAACAGCAGGATGACGAAAGGCGTGTAGTGCAGGGCAAGGATAATGGTGATCGGGAAACGCCCATAAGCCACCCAATCCGGCGGAGTGAGGCCTATCGCCTCGAACCAGCCGGGCTGACCACCAACAGTGCGGTTTTTAAACAGCGTCGTCCAGGCAAGCGCAAAGGTCCATGCCGGCAGCATATAGGGCACGATCAAGGCGGTGGCGAACCAGCGACGGCCGAACATGTCCGTCCGGCTGATAAGCCAGGCGAGCACGGTGCCGATGACGAGCGAAAGCGCAATCGCCCCGAATGCCACGGTCAGCGTATTGAAGAGCGGACGCCAGAAAATATCCGATGCGACAGGCGAAAAAAACGCCCTGTCGAGATAATAAAGCGTGAGATCGCCGACATCCTTGCCGAGACGCCGTTCGTGCCCGAACTGGACGCGGACGGCGTCGAGGATGATCGAAATGATCGGAACGACGATCAGATAGGTGAAAAGCAGCGCTGTCAGGACGCCGATCAGCGTCGTCGGTTCCCTGAGCGCGACCTTGAGACGATACCGCCAGGCCTGCCATGCCGAAGGCGCGGTCGCCGGGGGACTTCCCAGCGCCTTCGCCTTCGTCGATTCGCTTAAAAGAGCCATTATCTCTCCCCATATGGCCACGCAATTGCCACCACACGCCGGCAAGCACCCGCCTTCGCGTGACCCGCAGAACAGGCGGCACGTGCGTTGACCTTCAGCAATGCGTCAATGCTTCACAAGCGGGCGTCCAGCCCACAAATAACGATGATCCAGCTCCTCCCTAAAACATCGCCGGCAAGGCCGATGTAGAATAAAAATTCCATATCTTCCTTGACCTTGGAATGCATGATCCGTGTTAAAAGGCATTTTGTCAATGAAAAAATGCACACGTGATCACTAACTTATTTATTTGTTTTAAAACTATTTTTTGTCACAAAACTGTAATTTTTGAACAAGCTTGCGTGGGAAATGTTTTTCCCCTGCATGGCGACAATAGAACGGATGAGACATTTTCCTGGAATGCAGGCGGCCTTTTCTCAGCGTTGCCAAGCGCGGGTGAAAAATTTCAATTGGAATAGCCGACATCATATGGCCTGTGATATCAGGCATAGGATTTCGCAACGGGGGAGTTGAATGGCGAGAGGGTTCGTGACGGCCGAAGAAGTGGCGAAAAAGGCCGGGGTTTCGCGCTCCGCCGTCTCGCGCACCTTCACACCCGGCGGCAGCGTATCGAAGGCCGTCCGGCGCAAGGTACTGAAAGCCGCGCAGGAACTCGGCTACCGCGTCAACCGGCTGGCGCAGGGCCTCAACAATGACCGCTCCAATCTCATCGGGGTCGTCGGCGCCAACCTCAGCTCTCCCTTCATTTCAAAGCAGCTCGATCTCCTCAGCATCGGCCTTCTGCGTCGTGGCCTGCAATGCCTGCTGCTGAATGCGGCGGATGCCCGCAAGGACATTGCGCCGCTGATCGAGCTTCTCTTCGAATTCCGTGCGCAGGCCATCGTCGTTCTCTCCGGCGAACCGCCGGCCTCGATCGTCGATGAATGCATCGCCAATGGCGTGCGCCTCATTCTCATCAATCAGCGTCTTGATCGCACCGATACGAACATGGTGCTGAGCGACGATTCCCGCGGCGCCGATCTTGCCGCCATGCGGCTTGTGGAAGCGAAATGCAAAAAGGTCGCGGTCATTTCCAGCGGCAGCCAGACGCCGGCGCAGTTGCGCCGCGCCGCCGCCTTTACCCAGCGCATGACCATCGAAGGCATCGAGGTCGTTCCATGGTCCGGCGGGCCGACGAGCTATGACAGCGGTTATCAGGCCGGCCGCGAGTTGCTCGCCGACAAGACGATAGACGGCGCTTTCTGCGTGACCGATCTACTGGCGCTCGGTTTCATGGACGCCGCTCGGCTGGAAATGGGCCGCCGGGTGCCGGAAGACATCTCGATTGTCGGCTTCGACGATATTCCGCAGGCGGGCTGGAAAAGCTACCAGCTGACCACCGTTGCCCAATCCTTCGACGCATTGACCGAGAAGGTTTTAACCGCGCTCGATAGCGATGAGCCGGAAACCCGGCTTCAGGTCGTACCCGTTTCCATGGTCGAGCGTATCACCGCGCGCTAGAGCAAATGCATTCCGGGCATAAGCCGTCATGCGGCTTTACCATATCCCCTAACTGACCTGCTTGATGCGGCTTTCGATAAGAAGGCCGCTTTCATCGAGGATCGGATGGGCGACGGCGGCAATATGGGCGTTGATGCGTTTCAGATCGCGCAACATGTCGAGGTGCACCGAGCTGGTTTGAATGCTTTCAGCCCGCCCGTCGCGCAGGCGTTGGAGATGGCGCTCCGACGACTGCTTTTCGAGGCGCCGCACATCTTCCTTCACCTCCACCAGCCGGCGTGCAAGCGCGGCATTGCGGGTTGTAAAGACGGATTGCGCCATGCGGATATTGTCGAGAGTGACGGTAAAAAGACGCTCAAGCTCGCTCTTGCCATCATCGGAAAACCGCAGTCCGAGATCGATCTTCTTGGCGATTTCCGGGCGGATGCCTTTCTCGATGATATCGCCGATATGTTCGAGATTGATGGCATATTCGACGATATCCATCGCACGCCTCTGGTATTTCCCGCTCAAGCCGTCCTGCCCCACCTTCGAGACATAGACCTTAATGTCGTGCTGTATCCGGTCGACCCGGCCTTCCAGCGCGCTGATATCATTGAGTTTTGCAACGTCGCTGTCACGCATGGCTTCGCCCGCCTGCCGCAGCATGCGCTCGATCAGATCGCCGACCAGAAGAACCTCGCGGCTCGCGCCGGCAAGGGCGGCAACCGGCTGATCGAGATCGTGGCTGTCGAGATAGCTCCGATGGCTTTCGCTTTTCTCTTTTTCCGGAAACAGCGCCGTCGTTACCCGCAGCAACAGCGGCGAGAGCGGCCAGGCGATGGCGGCGACGGCTAGGTTGAAGAAAAGATGCGCATCGACCGCAAGATTGGCGTGCGAGAAAGGCGACATCTCCAGCAGCGCAGCGCCATATCCGGCAAGAGGCAGCGCCGCGAGACAGCCGATTGCCCTGACGATGAGGTTACCGACGGCCACCCGGCGCGCTGCAACCGGTGCTTTCAGCGTCGCCAGCACCGGCGGCACCGCGCCGCCGAGATTGGCGCCGAGCGCCAGAACGATCACGAGGCTCGTTTCAACCCCGCCGCTTGCGGCAAGCGACAGGATGAGAACGACAATCGCCAGACTGGAGGAGGCGAGCGCGGCCAATACGGCGGAGAAGATCAGCGCCACCGGCCAGGCATTGCCGAGCATGCCGATGAAGAGACCGAGCGCCGGCGATTGCCTTATGGGATCTGTCGCAGCCGAAAGAAGATGCAGCGAAAGCAGCATCAGGCCGACACCGGCGAGCGCCGCACCGGCCCCCTGCCGTTGCACCGATTTTCCGCGTGACAGGACAACACCGGCAAGGATGAGCATCGGCGACAGCCAGCCAAGCCCAAGCGCCACAATCCAGGCGGTCATCGCCGTGCCGACATTGGCCCCGAGCAGCACGATCTGCGCCATGGCCGGCGCGATGAGGTCCTTTTCGACGAAAGAGGCGACCATCAACGCCGTGGCGGTCGAACTCTGCAGGGCGATTGTCGCCACGAGGCCGGCGATGAAAGAACGAAATCCACCCCGCGTGCCGGCCGCAAGGCCAATGCGAAGCCGGGCGCCGAAGGCGCGCGACATTCCGTCCTTGATTTGTCCAAGGCCGAAAAGCAGCAGCGCCACTGCGCCGAACAGATTGATGCTGACCACGACAGATTCCATCGGATCACCCCGCTTGTTATCCTCGCCGCCGGTCTGGGTTCAGCCCCACCATGGCGGCCGCGCTTGTTGCAAACACCTCAGATCAAACCGCAACCCGTTCACGCTGCGGTACAAGCCTAAGCTCCAGATCGCCGGGGCTGCCTTCGGCACGCTCGAGAAACAGGCCGAGGGCTCCGAAGAAGATTTCGAGAAAGCTTTCGACCGAACCATCGTGATGATCCGGCCCGTGACCGAAGCGCTCCGCCAGCGTTCGATAAAGGGAAAGCCGTTGCGGCGCGATGTGCGGCAGCGCCAGACCTGCGCCCTGGCGCAGGCAATACCAGTCGGCGATCAGCTCGAACATCGGCAGGTCCAAGGACAGGACAGCAGCATCAGACGAAGATTGGCCTTCCCCTCCAAGCAGGCCGAGAACCTCCCGAACGCTTTTGTCGGCGATTGCCGTGACGACCTCGGCCGGCCATTCCTTGGGGAAATAACGGTGCCTGATCAGCGCCCGCTTGTGGCCCAGCAGAAATTCACCGTAATTGCCGGCGGCAAAAGCCCGGTCGTTCGCCTCGCCCGTCAGTGCGGTTTCCTGTGCATAACCATCGCAAATGCGGCCATTGACCGGCAGAGCGGCCATCTCCACCGTCTCGACAAGGATTTCCTGCCGCGACGGGTGGACGATCTTGAAGGCGGGCGGAAAGGCGACGAGCGACGGCACGGCGATATTGGTGAGCGAATTTTCGCCCTCCCCGCGCCGGGTCACACCTTCCACGTGCAGGTGCCCGCTGAAATGGACGGCAAGCCCGGCCTTTAACAGCGCATCCTCCACCGCCTTGCGCGGCGTGCGGCGCACGACATTGGTTTCACCGAACAGGGCGCCTTCCGCACCGCTTGCGCCATCGAAAGGATCGAGCGCCGGATAGTGGGAAAAGCCGAGCAATGTCTTGCCGTGCAGCTCCGCCCTGCGGCGTACATCAGCGATCCAGTCGATGAGGAAGGGCTTGCAGCGCAAAAGCGCATTCCAGCCACCGGAGGTGCTGTCGATAAAAGCCGCCTCCTCGCCCGCTTCGAACTCACCATCGAGCGGCTCGAAAATATTGGCGTCGATCATCAGTAGCCACAGGCCCGGCTCCGGTTCGACCAGATAGGAGGCATCCATCAGGCGGTAGACATTGCGCCCATCGGGTGAGCGCACCGCGTACAGCCGGTCCTCCGGCGCATCGGAAACACCGAAAGGGGTTTCCCAATGCAGATAATCCGGCTGGCGGAAATAGCCGAAAGCCGCCATCGGGCCAAGGCCCGCAGGATAACCTTCGCAATACATCCCGTCGCTCACGACGACGCGCTCACCGGCCCGCCGCGCATCGCTTGAAACGGAAAGGCATTTGCCGTTTTCCGTCAGGAACTCCTTGGTGTGGTGCCGGCCGCACGGGCCGAAAATATCGTGGTTCCCGGGCAATGCGTAGAAGGCCGTACCGTGGGCGTCGCCGTGGCGTTGCAGGATGCCCTTCAGCGTTTCGGTCGTCACCCGTTGGCCATCATCGGTATAGTCGCCAAGCAGCACCACATGGCGAATGCCGCGCTGCCGCACCTCCTCCAGTGCCGCATGCAATGCATCGGCGCTTTCGTTGAAAACCCGGGTGGATTCACGCGTATCCGACCAGCTGCGCATGGTGATGCGCTGACCGTCGATTTCGATGCCGGGAAATCCGAAATCGGCTGCCGTGTCATGGAAATGCGCGTCGGCGATGACGGCAACGGAGGGAAGCGTGCGTGTCAGCATGGTTGAGCGGTCTTTCTGCCCTCGACCATGTCGATCCAGTCGGAAGCACGGCGGGCGGCGGCGTAAAGCATCGGTTTCGGCGTCTCGAACCATTCGTCAGGCCGCAATTCCCGCTTCGTGCGGATCACGGCCAGCGCATCGTCGAGGGTCGGATAGAGATCCGGCTGCTGCTTGTGCAGGAAAAGCGCCACCAGTGAGACGGAACGGCTGCGGCCGCTGCGACAATTGACGAGCACATTGCCGCCATCTGCAAAGGGATAGGTTTCCCGCTTCGGCATGGTCTGGCGAAGCGCGCCGTCGAGAATGTAATAGGCGCCCAGCATCATGGTGTCGGGGCTGCCCTCGCCATCGATAAGACCGAGCTTGTAATAACGGATATCGCCATAACCCACGGCGCGCCTGTCGCCCTCTTCCGCCACCGCCTGCACGAGATTGATATCCAGATTGACGGCGCAATTGACGACGGTGGTGATGCCATGCCGGCGAAGGAGCCCGAGATCGCTCGCACCATCGCTGCCGCCAATGTAAAGCGCGGCATTGTGCGGGCCGAGCCCTTCCGCAATCAGGCTGATTGCAGGCCGGGCATAAACGGGTCCATCCATTTCATTCCTCCACATGCATGAAGCACGAGGCCCCCTCTGCAAAAGGGCCTCCGCCATAAATCACGCCGATACCGCCCGCGGACGATCCGACAGCTGCCGCGCGGCGAGCGCTATATTCGATGCCTGACTGACGCCTTTGGCAACACCGGCGGCTGCGGCCAGCACCGGCCCGCCCTCCCGAAGACTGCCGATCTCCAGAAAAGGGCACACATCGCCGCCAGCTTCGCTGACGAGTAGCAGCCCCGCAAGACAATCCCATGAATTCATGTGCAATTCGAGATAGCCATCGGAACGGCCGTCAGCCACATAGGCAAGCGCCAGCGCGCCGGAGCCGGCGCGGCGGACATTGGCGCCCATATCGAGCAGGTTCCTGACGACATCGAGATAGGTCGCATTCGCGATACGGGTGGACCACCCCATCTCGATCGAAGCTGCATCGAATCGCTCCGTTTCCGCAGTCCGGATCGGCTGACCGTTGCGTGTCGCTCCCTCGCCGCGACGGGCGAAATAAAGCTCGCCAAGGGCGGGACTATAGATCGCCCCGATTTCGGTCTGGCCGTTTTCAACATAGGCGATGGAGATGCAGAAATGCGGAATGCCACGGGCAAAATTGGCGGTGCCGTCGATGGGATCCACGACCCAGACGCGCTCACCGATCTCACCGCCGCCCTCTTCCCCGAAAAAACTGTCTTCCGGGAAAGCGGCCATGATCGCACCGCGAATATGCGCTTCGGAGGCGGCATCCGTCACCGTCAGAAAGTCCTGCGGCCCCTTCATCGAAAAGCTGCGCGTCGCGTCACCCTGAAAACCTTTCAGCACCAACTCCCCGGCGGAAAGAATAACGCTGCGGCACAATTCGGCACGCGCCGCCAATGTATCGGGATAGTGGATCGAATCCATGCGCAAGAACCATTTCTCAAAGTTTGAACACGCGCTCATATTGCACGCGTGTTCAAATTTTTCAAGGGGCGTTGAAAGGGAGCTAATGAACATTGGAAGCGGGCGGGCCGATCATGCCAATTCGATGGATGCGCCGCAACACGTGGCATGAAGCAAAGGGTTGCTTCACCGCTAACAATATCCCCGCAGGAAACATTTAATATCGAAAACATTGGAATGTTGCGAAGCGAAGCGCCTGCATCTTGCGGTTGATGCAGTTGTCTGTCGGTTAACCCTGTGTATTTCCAATGATGTAACGGGAATTATGTTACAAATGCTGCTCTGTATTTGAAGAGCCATGAATGAAAATACTGACCGCCACACAAAAACTGCAGGACTTCATGTCCGTCCGGTCCGACAATCCTGATCTGCTGAAAGCACAGTACCGCGCTTTCACCCGACAGATGCCGATGATGTATTTCATCCTGCTTTCAAGCACATGGGCGCTTGCAATGACGCATATGCGATTGGCGCCGCTTTGGCTCACCGTTGGAGTTCCCGCCCTCTTCACACTCGGCTGCACGCTCAGGGTCGCCTTCTGGTGGAGGACGCGCGGCATGGATCCCGAACCGCGGGTGGCGCATTCAGCCCTTCGGCGCACGAATCGCCTCGCTGCCGGCATCGCCATGGCATTCACGCTCTGGTCTTTCCTGCTGGTGCCCTATGGGAATGCCTATACGCAATCCCACGTCGCTTTCTATATGGCGATTACCGTCATTTCCTGCATTTTCTGTCTGATGTATGTGCGCTCAGCCGCCTTCATGGTGACGCTTATTGTCAATGGCGCCTTCATCGCCTTCTTTCTGGCCTCGCGGCAACCGACCTTTGTTGCCATCGCCATCAACGTTTTGCTGGTCTGCACCGGCATGATGTCCATTCTGCTGACCAACTACCGCAATTTCGAGCGCATGGTCATTTCACAACAGCGCACGGAAGCGCTCAGCAACGAAAACCTGCTGCTTGCCAATATCGACAGCCTGACGGAACTGCCCAACCGCCGCGCCTTTTTCGCCCATCTTGAGGCCGAACTCGAAAAAGCCAGGGCCAACGGAACCCGGCTGGCGCTGGGTGTCATCGATCTGGACGGGTTCAAGCCCGTTAACGATCTTTACGGACACTCCGTGGGAGATAGGCTGCTTGTCAATGTCAGCAAACGCCTCACCGCCAATCTGAAAGCCAGCAGGGCCTTTCGGCTGGGCGGTGACGAATTCGCCATCGTCGCCCCGATCATACCAGATGACGCACAACTCGTCGCCAATGCCAATGCGATCTCCGAGCAATTGAGGGCGCCTTACCATATGCCGGAAGGCACCGTGCATGTTTCCGCTTCCATGGGAATTGCCGTGTTTCCGAACCTCGCCTCCACGCTTGAACAGCTTTTCGACAGGGCGGATTATGCCCTCTATCACGCCAAGAAAACCCGGCGTGGCGATGCCGTTCTGTTCGATGCGGAGCACGAAAAGCAGATCAATATCGAAGCCCGCGTCGAGCACCTGCTCAAACAGCGGGATATGGAAAACGAGCTTTCGGTCGTGTTCCAGCCGATTGTCGATATACGCGACGGAAGGACGGCAGGTTTTGAAGCGCTGGCGCGCTGGCACAGCCCGGTTCTCGGGCATGTGCCGCCTTGCCAGTTCTTCCCCATCGCGGAACGGGCCGGCATCGTCGGTTCGCTGACGCGGCCGCTTCTCAAGATGGCGCTCGCCTCCGCCGCCAAGTGGGAACCCTCCCTGCGCCTGTCGTTCAACCTTTCCGCCCAGGACCTCAATTCCCATGAGGGCGTGCTGTCCCTGCTCGGCATCATCGAAAACAGCGGTTTCGATGCACGACGGCTGGACCTTGAAATTACCGAGACGGCTTTTGCCCATGATTTCGAACAGGTCAGGCAATCGGTCGAAATGCTGCGGCGTCTCGGCTGCGGCATTTCGCTGGACGATTTCGGCACCGGGTACTCCAGCCTGACGCGACTGCACGCATTGCCGCTGACCAAGATCAAGATCGACCGCAGCTTCGTCACGGACCTACACGAAAAACCGGCCAGCTACAAAATCGTGAAATCCCTTCTCACCCTCAGCCGCGACATGGAACTGGAATGCGTGGTGGAAGGGGTGGAAACACCAGCCGAGCTCACCGCACTCGAAGGCCTCGGCGCCACGCTGGTGCAGGGCTATATCTATGCGCCGCCGCTTCGGGAAGAGGATGCCGGTGCGTTTCTTTCGGAGCAGGCGACTAGAGGCAGAATTTCCGCTGGCAAACGCAGAAACAGGCTCCGCTAGTCAAACAATTGCATGAGGCAGATTGTCGTCACGGCACCGTATTTCAGATTACTCGAAAGTAATCCAGGAGGTTCCCTGCACCAATCTTCCACCATGCGCGCATGCATCCCCCTGCCGCACTATCTTCTTTCCATCAATAACGGCAAAGGACGAGCCGGCAGTAATTGTATCGGTCGTCGGAACTCCCGTGCACAAACAGGTATCACCGACAGTTGCGACCGGCGTTCCTTCAACCGTAACAAAACTCTGTTGGGTGGAGATGACGGGACCACCAACATGCGGTCTTGGGCCGGGATCGACCTTGGGGCAGACATGCATGTGGCCTTTAAGGGAGACTGGGCTGGCGGTCATTGGCTCCTCCTTCTCAACTAAATCAAGCCGCACGTGCAAAAGGCAACGGTGCTATGGCGAGCACTCGATTATACCCGCCCCGGAAGCGTAGCCCCCTGTCAAAATCCCCCCCGTTCCTCCATTGAAACAGGCACGGGTCGGACCGCACGATGAGCGGGTTAATATCCAGAAGCACAGCTTCAAATCCGGCGACATCACCAGGCTTCAGGTAAATATCGACGATAGCATCATCAATATGAGCGACCTCCCTGAAACGGTCCGCAAAATCCACCAGAGCTGCCGCGATGGATTTGGCATTTGCCTCTATCTCAGGAAAAAAAGCCGTATGAAAATACTGGGAAGCGCCGAGGAATTCCCGGTTTTTCATGAAGAGCCTGAACTCAGACCATTTCGGAATGTCTTTCCAAGGCCGTATGAACATGCAAACGTCAAATTTATCTTGAAGTGAACTGGCAAGAAGTCCCGCCACACGGGGGTTATCCCGCAATATATGAGACATGAGTTGGGCGCTGTTGAAGATCGGCCCCTTTTGGTATTGTCCGGGCTGTTTGAAACTGCATCCACCGAAGCGAAAATGGGCGCCCTCTTTGAAAACCGCGGTTTTTGCGTCAATGGCTACGCGGAATTCATCTGACAGTTGAGGGAGTTCATCTACACTGAACAGGTCCCGGAAAGCCGCGGTCCTGCTCCCTATGGCGACACGATCCTGCTCCGAAATAAGCAACTGCTCAAAGGGTAACCCTAGCTCGCACACTTCGTCCGGCCAGGATTCAATAAAGGTTGCTCGCCATTTTTTGTGTAGACCAAGCATATTCGTTACACATCAAAGGTTTTCTGGTGCGGAGAGATTGATCAGGAATTCCGGCAGACTGTCCGCCAGCTTGACGATCCCTTTTGCGTTGTTTCCTGTACCAAATGGGTCTGTCGCCCTTTCCCAGAAGTAAACGGCCCCATTTTCAGGATTTTTGCCATCCATCAACAAATAGGCATGTCCCGAATCCGCCGATCCAAAGAATATCATTGGGAGCGTGAACTGTTTTTCCCAACTGGAATTCGCAATAAAGGTGTCATGCCACGAAACGATGGTATCGAAATTCGAAACAAGCACCTGTACATCATGTACCGACCGACTGCCGTCATCGTATTCGACCAGAAATGAATCGTTGTATTCGGTTCCACAGTGACCGTATTGCCTCAGAACCTCTTCCAGCTGTTTCGGAACGATCAGCCCGGTAAGTTCCGTAAAGCGACTGAAATCGCGGTCAGTCCACGTCGTATCCGGAACGCGTTGAAAATCGTTGTTCTCCTCCAGGAATTGAACCGCATCTTTTAAGAGAACCATTGGAACAACTCCGTTCTAATAGGAAGGATCGTTGACTGCAGAAGCGCCGCCGCTGTGGGCACCGCCGCCCTGGCCGGTATTATGTATCCGCGAGTCGACCAGCTGCATCGTTGATGTGTCTTCATTGTGATGCCACGTAAAGCCATTTTCATCGGCAGCCTTGCTCCAGCTGCCATACCTTTCTTTGAGCGGACCAACGGCTTGACCCACGTCGCCATCCGGCCCTCTAGCCAAGTCACCCTTCATATCAGATATGCGGGTCTGAATCGGCTGCCCATCCGGGCCTTTTTTCACGAATGGTGAAAAATCGGGTTTCCCGTTTTTGTAAGAAATCCCATCCTGACCGTATTCTTTCAGGGCTTTATCGGCATTCGATCCCGGTTCAGGAGACCACTTGCTGTTTCCCGGTTCTCCGGCCCACGTCCCCTTCTCCCGGGGAATGTTCTTGTATTTGCCACCATCCTTATACTCGTCGATCTTTTTCTGGCGGCATGCCTTCGTATTGCATTTCCTCAGATCTTCCTGAAGCTTCCGGTAGGCTTCGCCACGCTTGGAAGCCCAATATTTCGATGCCGCCGCCGACTTTCGTACATGGTCTTCGAGCGCTTTGACCTTGCGCTGAGCGGCGGCAACCTGGCTCATCAGTTTTTCGGCATACCGCGCGATCTTGGTACCTTTGGCAGCGGCCTTGGCCCCGTCACCCCAGACAGGAATAAGACCGACCAGATCAAGCCCGGCATCTGCCCAGTTGCCGGTCCAGGCGTTTCCAATAGCGCTTGCAACATCCACGACACCTCCCACGACGGGAACGGACGAAGCAGCCAGCCAACCCGCTTCTTTCGCGATTTCGGTGTAGCGCTGGTTCAGCATGTCCAGATCACGACGGGCCAGTTCAAGCTCGCGTGTATCCGGGACATTGACGAGATCATCAAGATGCTGGCTCATTGAACGTCTCTCGCCCTGGCAGCACGCTCACGCTCGAACTCCTCCTCGATGTCGTCATAAGGGACGCCGAGAATGTTGTTCTTCATATATTGCGGGAACCAGAAGGCATTGTCGCTCCGCGCAATCGCATTTCCCTCCTGGCTCATGGTCGGCTCGAGGTTACAGCGCTCGATACGTTGTTCCTCGGTTTGGCTTCGGTCTCCCAGGATGGATTTATACGGTCCGAAGAGAAAGAAATCCGGGCCGATCCGCCACATCAAAACGACAAAGTGAATTTGATAAACTGGATCGGAAAAGCCGAAATGCTCCGCATAGCGCCTGCCCCACCGTGTCATTTCGGCAGCCTGGGGCGACCCCGCCATATCGGCGAAACTGGGTAGATGCTTTGGCATCACCTCTCTGGTGAAATAATTCGTAAAATCGTCGTCATCGTGCAGCATCGCATTCATCTGACGCGGATCGAATTCAATGATCATGATAATGTCCTCTCAACTGCCTTTGCCTGGCCCGTGTCTTCAGAAGGCAAAACGATCTCACGATGTACAGTGCCATTTCCAAAGCGGAACTTGAGGAATTCTCCCGTCTTCAGGTCGTTTTCACAATAAAAACACTCAATTCCGTTGAAGAAAACGGCGGCCTGCTCTGATGTCAGGACTGGCAGATATTGGCGCAGCGTTCGTGGGTCGTAATAACGAAAGAAGTGAATAGTCCCCTCACTATCTTTGACCATCGTAAATTTCCTCAAATGCCGGACAACATCTTCCAATGAATGCGACGTTCGCAGAAAAATTGACCAGCGTTTGCCAAAGCCCTTATCGATAAGCCATTGCAATACGCTTTCGTCAGAAGTCATCTCTGCGACCCAGGCCGTATCGTCTCCAAACTCTTCAAGCGCATTGCCTCTGTAAAGACATGCTACCTTGTCCGTCATGGCTTGAAGCGCTGGTGGAATAATCATCGGCGCCCGGGACGCATCGACCACGGCATAAAGACGCGCGGCTCCGCCAGCCCCCTGCTCCTCACGCAGTTTGGAAAGAACTTCCTGCCTCTTCTCGCTATTGAGTTCCACGCCAACCCCTACTTCTTCGAGCAGTCTTCAGCAAAAGGCTTGTTCGTGCTTTTGCCGGCACTGCCACGCTTGAAGTTCACAGCGTTTGCTTTAACCTCGAACTTGGTTGCCTTGATAAACACCCCATTTTTGTTGATCTCGATAACGCCGCCCGGTGCCGCAAGCACTATCTTGTCGCTGACGATCACCGTGTGATTTTCAGTTTGCGTGAAAATGGCTTTGCCAACGTTTATTTCGTAACGCTCTCCAACGGTTGTCTTCTTTGTCTTTCCGACGCTTTCCAGCGACGTCTGGCCGACATTCGTAACCTTGCTCACCCCGATCTGTTCTGCCCGCGCCACCCCGACGCTGTCGGATTTGAACGTGCTGACGATCGTGTTCATGATGCCCGGCAGCGGAAACAATCCCGAAGCATCGGAACCGACGCCCGAGCCGGAGCCGGCAAGCGCCGTACCCGCATCTGCACGCGGGCTCGGGCCGGAAACGACGCCCTCACGCGAGGAAATACCGCCTGCGCCGAGGAAGCCGAGGGCGGATGAGGCGAGCGTGGTGGCGAAGGCCGCAACGCCCGGGCCACCGCCGCCGGCGATCTGGGCGGC
>NZ_JARWKW010000016.1:0-81280 GCF_047445855.1 Rhizobium sp. BR 250 | reverse complement strand
TGAATAGATGGCGTGGTTGCCGCTCTACCCACCCGGCACGTTCTGTCAGAGGATGGTCGGGTTAAATCCAACGGGTGGAAGGATGGCAGCATGACATACGACACGATGATTGGGATCGATCTGGCGAAGAACGTTTTTCAGGTTCACGGAGCTTTGCTTTCCGGAGAGGTGAAGTTCCGGCGGAAGCTACCCCGGCAGCATTTTCGAAGATTTATGGCCGGGCAAGGCGCTTCGATCGTCGTGATGGAGGCGTGCGGGAGTGCTCATTACTGGTCACGCGAGATGACGAAACTCGGTCATGAAGTACGGCTGATAGCGCCACAGTACGTTCGTCCGTTCGTGAAGCGTCAGAAGAACGATGCCGCGGATGCCGAAGCGATTGTCACAGCCGCACAGCGACCTGGGATGCGCTTCGTTACGCCGAAGCTCGAGGAGCAGCAGGCACAGGCGCTTCTTTTTCGTGGGAGAGAACGACTTGTACGTCAGCGTACTGAGTTGGTAAACGCATTGCGATCAGCCCTCTACGAGTTCGGGCATCCAATTCCTCCGGGCATTGGGCAGCTTACGCGGATTGAGGCGATGGTTGAGGCTGAGAACAGCGATCTGCCAGAACTGGTTCGCGACGAATGCCGCGATCTTCTGCTGCAGATCGCCGAGAAGACGCAACGGATCGAGGGGAAGACAAAACAGATCGGCGCTCTGGCATCACTGACTGACACAGCACGCCGTTTGCAAACAATGCCGGGCATTGGACCAATGAGCGCGTTGGCCGTTGAAGCGTTCGCTCCACCCATGGAAAGCTTTCGGCGTGGGCGAGACTTCGCGGCTTGGTTAGGCCTGGTGCCACGGCAGCATTCGTCGGGAGGAAAGGAGCGGCTCGGACGAATATCAAAGGCCGGACAAGCCGATATACGCCGGCTTTTGATCATGGGAGCGATGTCGCGCTTGAACTGGCTCGGGCGGAGAACGATCCCGGAAAGGTCTTGGCTATCTGGAATGCTGGCCAGGAAACCGAGAATGCTTGTGGCTATAGCGCTCGCGAACAAAATGGCCAGAGCGATCTGGGCCATGCTGACAACAGGCAAGGATTATCAGAACCCGGCACAGACTGCTGCTGCGTGACAGAGGTGTGGCACAAGGTAGTTTAGAGCCGGTGACGGAGGTGTGAGAAAGTCGACGACCCATATGGGCAAAATGATCGAACAGATCTGGATCAGGAAAACCAGTTCGGGGCATAGAGCCAATCAGCTCGCTGAATAGATTTGGACCTGATCCGCTGATCACCATATCGGCCAGCGGCTTCTAAAGTGCCGCATTTAAAGGCCTGACAGAAGACCGCACTCGATCACACCCAATGGTTCAGAAACTTCTTGCATTACGGGCGGCAACCACAGAAGCCCCAGGGACACACCGCCAACCGAACTGCTGACGGATATTTACCTGCCGCTGGCATGACCATGGGAGCTGGCAGGCCGGTCAGCTTGCCGCCGCCTGCAAATCCTTTGCCGCTTCTTCATCGAGTTGGGCGGCGCGCTTGAAGGCCGGGCGGTCGGTGAGATGCGCCATGTAATCGAGAAAGGCCGGGCGTTTTTCGATGGTGCCGAAATGCAGCCCCCAGCCGATATGGGCGCCGACATAGACGTCCGCCGCGGTGAAGAGATCGCCGGCGATGAAGCGGTTTTCGCTGACGGCCCGTTCAAGCGTGTTCATCACATCCGCATAGCTGCCGCAGCCGGCCATGCGCAGCTTTTCCTTCGGCACTTCGAAACCCATCGCCTTCATGCTCACTGCCATTTCCAGCGGGCCTGCGGCAAAGAACATCCAGCGGTAATAGAGCCCGCGTGCCTTGGGTGTGGGCGCAAGGTTCGCGCCGGGAAAGGCATCGGCGAGATAGGCGCAGATCGCGGCCGCTTCGGTGACGATGGTATCGCCGTGTTTGATGGCCGGCACCTTGGCCATCGGGTTGATCAGCCGGTAGGCGGGCGATTTCATCGAGGTCTCGAAGCCCAGTATTTCCGTGCGGTACGGAACGCCCACTTCCTCGAGCATCCATCGCGCGATGCGTCCGCGCGACATGGGGTTGGTGTAAAAGATCAATTCACTCATGCTTTTGCCTCCCCAAGCAAAATCGTCGAAGCATCACGGGAAAACCGGTAGGGATTTCGCACTCGTGCTTCGCTCTTTAACAATCCGCAGCGTCATTCGCGTATTCCCTAAAGATCGCGCCGATGCTCCGATGAACGTTTGACTGTGCCTGGCAAGTTATGTGCGAGTAGATGCTGTTTCAGCTTTGTCTTATTGTTGTACTGGCCGTGGCACGCGGAATCGAAGTCTGCGCCTAGTGTCACGGCTAATCAAGATACTGTGAACAAAAAAGAAAACCCGGCGTTACGGCCGGGTTCCGTTCCCTGATGGCGCATGAAGCTAGCCGGCTATCGTTGTCGTCGGACGCCGCGGCCTAATCGTCTGTTTTCTTTCCCGCCTGCCGCGTTGCGGCCAGCAGTGCGAGGAAAAAGGCAATACTGGTCAGCACGGTGCGGATGAGATTGGAAAGCGCCCAGTGATCGCGCAATTCCTGCCAGTTTGACGGTATTTCGGTTGAAACGGTTTTGAAGAACTCGTTGATGGGAACATTGACCATTCGGGTCTGGATCACGACAACAGCGTAGATGACCAAAGCGGACAACCATATCAGGCGGTTGTGCCTGTCGACCAGTGCGGCGGCGAAAAGGATCGCCAGCGGGGAGAAGAAGGCGGCATAAAATACGCCATTTCGGACGCTGAAATTTATGCTGTTGAATGCTGCAACAAAAATTTCCGCATCAAGCTGCGGGAAAGCCATCATCACGGGATTGCTGAAGGCAAAAAAGAAGCCGGCCATGATGCCGAGGCTCAGGGGCGCGACGATGCGCAGGGCCGATGCTGCCGGTTCTCTCACAAGGGTCTTCGCAGGAAATTGCCTTGTTCTTATCGCGTGCAGAAATGAGCTGGACATGAAAATCTCCATCGAATAACCGTACATATGCGTACGGATTATCCGTACGCATATGTACGGTTATTGTCAAGGAAATGCGGATGCGTAACGAGAGCAGGGAATTGCGCCGGCGCGAGATTGTCGAACATGCCTTCGCCATGCTCGCGCAGGAGGGATATGCCGCCTTTTCCATGCAGGCGCTGGCGAAGGTGAGCAGGTCATCGAAGGAGACGCTCTATGGCTGGTTCGGCGGCAAGGCCGGGCTCTACGAAGCCATGGTGGCAGAAAATGCCGCAAGGCTGGTATTGCCCTCGGCGGAGGTGGCCGATGGGGTGAATGAGCTTTCCCGTTTCGGGGCTGAATTATTGTCGATGCTCCTGGGGGAGCGGGCAGTCCTGCTCAATCGGGTCGCGGCGGCGGAGGTCGGCGGTGATGCTGCACTCGGTGCGTTTCTGGCGGAAAAGGGTCGTGACCAGGTCATGCCGAAGCTTGCGGCATATTTTCAGGCATTGGAAAAACAGGGTGTCCTGTGCATGGCGGCATCGGAAGAGCCTGCGGAACTCTGGCTGTCGCTTCTGGTCGGGGATTTGCAGATCAGGCGTGCGACGGGGGCGATTGGCCTGCCGACGCAGGAGGAGATGGCGGCACGCTCGGCCCGCGCCGCGGAGCTGATATTCCGTCTTTACGGCACAAATGAAAAACCCGGCACTGAGGCCGGGTTCTGAAGTCGCTGAGAAGGCAGGCTCAGGCCGCCATGGCCTTCTTGAGGTTTTCGTCGATCTTGTCGAGGAAGGCGGTGGTGGAGAGCCAGGGCTGATCCGGTCCGATGAGGAGCGCGAGGTCCTTGGTCATGTAGCCGCTTTCGACGGTATCGACGCAGACGGTTTCGAGCGTTGCCGCGAACTTGGCCAGATCGGCATTGTCGTCCAGCTTGGCGCGGTGGGCGAGGCCACGGGTCCAGGCGAAGATCGAGGCGATCGAGTTGGTCGAGGTTTCCTGACCCTTCTGGTGCTGGCGGTAGTGGCGCGTAACCGTGCCGTGTGCAGCTTCGGCTTCGACCGTGCGGCCATCCGGCGAAAGAAGAACCGAGGTCATCAGGCCGAGCGAACCGAAGCCCTGCGCGACCGTGTCGGACTGCACGTCGCCATCGTAGTTCTTGCAGGCCCAGATATAGCCGCCGGACCACTTCAGCGCGGAAGCGACCATGTCGTCGATCAGGCGGTGCTCATAGGTGATGCCGATTTCGTCGAACTGCTTCTTGAATTCGTTCTGGTATACTTCTTCGAAGATATCCTTGAAGCGGCCGTCATAGGCCTTGAGGATGGTGTTCTTCGTGGAGAGGTAAACCGGCCACTTGCGCATCAGGCCATAGTTCATGGAGGCGCGGGCGAATTCGCGGATGGATTCGTCGAGGTTGTACATGGCCAGTGCTACGCCGGCGCTCGGGGCGTCGAAGACGTCCTTTTCGATGACCTGGCCGTCTTCACCGACGAACTTGATGGTCAGCTTGCCCTTGCCGGGGAACTTGAAATCGGTTGCCTTGTACTGGTCGCCAAAGGCGTGACGGCCGACGACGATCGGCTTGGTCCAGCCGGGAACGAGGCGCGGAACGTTCTTGCAGATGATCGGCTCGCGGAAGATGACGCCGCCCAGAATGTTGCGGATCGTGCCGTTCGGGCTCTTCCACATCTGCTTCAGGCCGAATTCCTCGACGCGGGCTTCATCCGGGGTGATGGTGGCGCATTTGATGCCGACGCCGTGCTTCTTGATGGCGTGTGCCGCGTCGACCGTGACCTGGTCATTGGTGGCGTCGCGGTTTTCAACCGAGAGGTCGTAATATTCGATATCAAGATCGAGGTAAGGCAGGATCAGCTTGTCCTTGATGAGCTGCCAGATGATACGGGTCATTTCGTCGCCGTCGAGATCGACGACCGGATTGGCTACCTTGATCTTTGCCATGAATTCCTCACCTTCGAAGCTGTGGCGCCGGGTGACGCCAATAGTCGGAAAAATATCCGGTGCGGCTATAGCATCGCACGCGCCTGAGGCAAAGCCATGGGGGGCGCTTTTTTGGCGCAGCGCAATAACGCTTTGCGCATTGCCAAACCACAATGCCTGAATACAGTCAGGCGAATCGCTTCGCCCGCTTGTCGGGCCCATCCCGGGATCACATCATGCGGAATATTCTGCTTCTGACTGCCGCCGTCCTCTTTTCCCACAGCGCCCTAGCGGCCTCACCTGCCGATCCCGTTCAGAAGGTGATGGATATCACCGTCAAGAACTGGTCCGGTGATGCGGAGAACTGGAAGTATATTTTTGATGAGGACATGCTGACCAGCCTCTTCAGCAAGGACTTCGTGACGCAATATCGCGAAGCCTCCAAGAAGCCCGCTTACGAGGCTGAAAGCGGGGAGAAGGGTGATCCCTTCGGTTACGATGTCGTGACCAACTCCCAGGATGGCTGCCCGCTGGCCGATGTTTCCGTGACGCCCGGTGCGGTGAAGGACGGCGTGACGGATGTGACGGCGAAATTCAAGCTCTGGGCCTGCATGGACGAGGCGGAGATGAAGGCGACCGTCGACGAAGTGCATTTCGATGTCGTCGAGGAGGATGGCCGGCCGGTCATCAGCGATATTCACCGGGTGGGGGACGAGGGCCGGGATTCGCTGCGCGAAGAGATGGCGGCGATCATCAAGGGCGAGTGAGGGTGGCGATACGGAGGTTCGTGGCACTTGAAAACCGCTCCTCCGTTATGCCCGGGCTTGTCCCGAGCATCTGCAACAGATTGATTTTACGAGACGTGCGTGGATCCTCGGGACAGGCTCGAGGATGACGCAGGGTGTGGGATGGAGCTTCTGTCCCACTCGAAGGCTGCCATTCGCCCGCTCCGTCTTTGATTTTGGTGCCGATCTGTGCCAGTGAAGCGCGCTTTAGCGCATCGGATGCAAAATCGACGCGCAGCTTTAAAAAACGGACAAATGACGATGGCAGGCACAAATAGCGAGCTTGAACTTCTGGCGGAAGGCCCGGCGATCATTCTGGTCGAACCGCAGCTCGGCGAAAATATCGGCATGGTGGCGCGGGCCATGGCCAATTTCGGTCTTGCCGAATTGCGCCTCGTCAACCCACGGGATGGCTGGCCGAGCGAAAAGGCGCGCTCCGCCGCTTCCAAGGCCGATCACGTCATCGATGGAACGAAGGTGTTCGACACGCTGGAAGAGGCGATCAAGGACCTCAATTTCGTCTATGCCACGACCGCTCGCGAGCGTTATGGTTTCAAGCCGGTGCGTGCGCCGGTGACTGCCGCCGATATGCTTCGCGCAAAATTCAAGGCGGGCGAAAAGACCGGCATCCTGTTCGGGCGCGAGCGTTGGGGGCTGACGAATGAGGAAGTGGCGCTGGCCGATGAGATCGTGACCTTCCCGGTCAATCCCGCCTTTGCCTCGCTCAACATCGCCCAGGCCGTGCTTCTGATGTCCTATGAATGGATGAAATCCGGCATGGACGATCTGGGGGAGACGCTTTTCCAGTCCGTCGAGCAGCGGCCTTCGACCAAGGAACAGGTTTTCGGCCTGTTCGAACATATTGAAGAAGCGCTGGATGCGCGCGGTTATTTCCATCCGGCTGAAAAAAAGCCGAAAATGGTCGACAATCTGCGCGCGGTGCTGTCGAGACGCGGTTTTTCCGAGCAGGAAATCAGCGTTTTCCGCGGCGTGATCAATTCGCTTGACCGTTTTCCCCGGCAATGGCCGAAGCAGGCGGGCAGGGCAGCGGGGCCGTCGGCCGAGGGAGCAGGGGAGAATGCTGAAGACGAGTGAGGCGGCCGCTGATGTGCTGAAACCGGTGCTGGTGTTCGATTCCGGCATTGGCGGGCTAACCGTGCTGCGCGAGGCGCGAGTGCTGATGCCCGAACGCGGTTTCATCTATGTCGCCGACGATGCGGGTTTTCCCTATGGCGGCTGGGAGGAAGAGGCGCTGAGGGCGCGTATTCTCTCGCTTTTCGAGAAGCTGCTGCAGGAATACAGCCCGGAAGTCTGCATCATCGCCTGCAACACCGCCTTCACGCTGGCCGGGGCCGATCTTCGCGCCCGGTTTCCGCAGATGACCTTCGTCGGCACCGTGCCCGCCATCAAGCCGGCAGCGGAGCGCACACACTCCGGCCTCGTCTCGGTTCTGGCGACACCCGGCACCGTCAAGCGGGCCTATACGCGCGATCTCATCCAGTCCTTTGCCACCCAATGTCATGTGCGTTTGGTTGGCTCGGAAAATCTGGCGCGCATGGCGGAAAGCTGGATCAGGGGCGAGCCGGTCCCTGACGATGCGGTGCTGGCCGAAATCGAACCCTGTTTCATCGAAAGTGACGGCAAGCGCACGGACATCGTCGTTCTTGCCTGCACGCACTATCCTTTCATGGCCAATCTGTTCCGCAGGCTCGCCCCCTGGCCGGTGGACTGGCTCGACCCCGCCGAGGCGATTGCCCGGCGTGCACGCCATCTGGTGCCGCTGCCGCAGGATGCGGAACATCCCGATGGTTTCGATTTCGCCGTCTTCACCTCCGGCAGGCCGGATTTCGCCACACGGCGGCTGATGCAGGGTTTTGGCCTCAGCGTTGCGGCGGCTTGAGCTGCTGTTGTATTTTTGCATCGCCCTTACCTGTCTTTTGCAATTCGAGATTGCGGCCTCTTGTCGCGCCGGTTTTCTCGTGTAAGGTGATTCTCGTCTGTAACCGCACTAGATGGAGGCGTGAAATGACTAATGACATGAATATGCGCCTTAACGGCATGTCTGGCCTTTCCGGCATGATTATCGGCGGTTATGTGACCCGAGGCGTGACCCTCCGATAAGGCTTATGGCCTGATTTCCTTGCCGTTTGGCATTTTCACTTCGCTCGACATGTAACTTGCGCCTTCGCGTGGCATGACTGCTGCGTCCGTCGTTTCGGCATGTCGTTTTCCATCGATAAAGGACCTGGCCGCTTTGCCGCGCCGGGATGGATTCCCCATGCAAAATGATCAACCATTGGTAGCATATGCGCTGCCGGATGCGGTGGACCGTCTGTTCGTCACATTCGGCGTCTGGAAAACCCTGAAAGCGGTTCTTGTGGCCGCACTGGTGCCGCGCGCACCGCCGACCGATCCCGCCGATCTGCCGGACCGTCTGCTGGTCGATATCGGCCTTGAGCCTCGGCAATTGAAGCGGCGGCGAGACTGGTCGGTGCCGTGGGCGCCGCGGTTTTGATGATGGCGGCCTCTTCGGCAAAGAAATGTCGAGGAGGTCGTATCTCTACGAGCAGCCGCCCGTTCCTCCGCCGGATGACAGGGCGGCTTAATCTTCGAAGATTGAGCTTGATACCTCCTGATTTTGGTGGCTTGCTCGACAAATTGGACAAGGGAGACTCAATCATGCCGCTGGAGAACTGGCTGGCCTTCGTGGCCGCATCTGCCATCATGCTCGCCATTCCGGGACCGACGATCCTGCTGGTGATTTCTTATGCGCTGGGCCATGGCCGCAAGGCGAGTACGGCAACGGTGACGGGCGTGGCGCTCGGGGATTTTACCGCCATGACGGCTTCCATGCTGGGTCTCGGAGCGCTGTTGGCCACATCGGCTGCACTTTTCACCGGCCTGAAATGGATCGGTGCCGCCTATCTTATCTATCTCGGCATCAAGCTCTGGCGTTCACCGGTCAGCGGCGAAGGCGCGGAAGGGGCGGGGGTAACCGGTCGGGAGCGGCCGCTCAAAATCTTCCTGCATGCCTATATCGTCACGGCACTGAACCCCAAGAGCATCGTGTTCTTCGTGGCCTTCCTGCCGCAGTTTCTGGTGCCGACATTGCCCTTCTGGCCGCAGGTGCTGATTTTCGAGGTGACGTTCCTGGTGCTTGCCACCGTGAATGCGGCCCTTTATGGACTTCTGGCAAGTGCCGCCCGCAACACGATCCGCAAACCCAAGGTTCAGCGCATCGTCAACCGCACGGGCGGCGGTCTCCTGATTGGCGCCGGTCTCATTGCCTTTGGCTGGAAAAGGGCGGTTGCGCCGTGAGGCACCTCTCGATCGCCTGAAATTCGGACATAACAAAATGGCATTGCCGCATATTCTCCTTGCCCTGATCACCGTGTTTTTGTGGGGCTTCAACTTCGTCGTCATCAAGGTCGGCGTCGCGGATATGCCACCCCTGTTTCTGACGGGGGTGCGTTATCTTTTTGCGGCGGTGCCTCTCGTCTTCTTCCTGCCGAAACCCAATGTGCCGTGGCGGCATATGATCGTCTACGGCATGGCGATGGGCTTCGTGCAGTTCGGCCTGCTTTATCCCGCCATCAAGCTCGGGCTGCCGGCCGGGCTTGCCTCGCTGGTCATGCAGTCGCAGGCTTTTTTCACGCTCGCCCTTGCCGTGGTGTTTCTCGGCGAACGGCCGCTGCCTTCGCAGATCCTCGGCGCACTCATCGCTTTTGGCGGGCTCGCCGTCATCGGCGTGGAGCGCATGACGGCGGCAGCGCTGGTGCCGCTTCTGATGGGCGTCGGTTCCGCCATTGCCTGGGCCTGCGGTAACATCGTCAATCGCCGCATCGGCCAGGTAAACGCGGTCTCTTTCGTTGCCTGGACAAGCCTTGTGCCCGTTCTGCCGTTGATCCTGCTCTCGCTTGTGGTGGAAGGGCCGCAGGCGATTGCCGAAGGTGTGGCGAATGCCACGCCGACCATGGCTTTCGTGGTGATCTATATGGCCTATGGCGCAACCATCGTCGGTGCCGGCATCTGGAGTTATCTGCTTCTGCGTTATCCCGCCGGAACGGTGGCGCCGTTTTCACTGCTGGTGCCGATTGTCGGGTTCATCAGCGCCTATCTGGCTTTTGCCGAACACATCACCGTCTTCGAGATCGTTGGTGCGACGCTGGTCATTCTCGGGCTGGCGCTCAACGTCTTCGGCCGGCGCATCGGCATTTCACGCTTCCGGCTAGGGTCGGAACAGGGTTGAGACCGAATTGCCTGTGCATTATCGGTACGGGGCAGACGCAACCGGCGATTTTTTGGTAAAGAGCATGTTCGTCCGCGCCTAAGAGAATCGGCCGGATGACATGCAGCACGAGGAACGGAACATTGCAGGTCGGTATCGACATGGGAACCCTATCGGGCGGGCAGCAGGCCAAGCTCGATATCGAGGAATTGCTTGCGACGCGTTTGCTGGTGCAGGGCAATTCCGGTTCCGGCAAGTCGCATCTGCTGCGCCGGCTGTTGGAACAATCGGCGCAATGGGTGCAGCAGGTCATCATCGATCCCGAGGGTGATTTCGTCACGCTGTCCGACAAGTTCGGCCACGTGGTGGTGGATGGCGAGCGCACGGAAGCCGAGCTTGCCGGCATTGCCAACCGCATTCGCCAGCACCGCGTTTCCTGCGTGCTGACGCTGGAAGGGCTGGATATCGAGCAGCAGATGCGGGCCGCAGCCGCTTTCCTGAACGGCATGTTCGATGCCGATCGTGAATATTGGTATCCGGTGCTCGTCGTGGTGGATGAGGCGCAGATGTTTGCGCCCTCCGTCGGCGGCGAGGTGACGGAAGATGCGCGCAAGGCGTCGCTTGGCGCCATGACCAACCTGATGTGTCGTGGGCGTAAACGTGGACTTGCGGGCGTCATCGCCACGCAGCGCCTTGCCAAGCTTGCCAAGAACGTGGCGGCTGAGGCGTCTAACTTCCTGATGGGCCGTACCTTCCTTGATATCGACATGGCGCGTGCGGCCGATCTGCTCGGCATGGACCGGCGGCAGGCGGAAATGTTCCGCGATCTGCAGCGCGGCAATTTCGTGGCGCTTGGCCCGGCCCTCTCGCGCCGCCCGCTGCCGATCGTGATCGGCGCGGTGGAAACCTCGGCGCGCTCGTCCTCGCCGAAGCTGATGCCGCTGCCGGATGCGCCCCAGGATGTGGAAGACCTGATCTTCACGCCAGATCCGGAAGAATTCACGCGGCCCGCCGTGCGCCGCACGCCGCCGGCACCGCGTCCGACCACGGATATTCTGGCTGAGCTCTCCCGTTCTACCCCTGCCGCCGTCGGTCCTTCACCCGAGCAATCGCCGCGTGCAGGTCAGCCGGAAATGACGCCGGAAGAGCGTGGGGAAAAGATCGGGGCGGTTCTGGTCGAAATCCTCGACGATCCGCAATCGGCCTATCGCACGGATGCGGTACTCTATCAGGACTTTCTGGTACGTGCCCGCATGCGCCGTATTCCCGGCACACCGATGTCGCTTCCCGAATTCCGCCGGCAGGTGGCGATTGCCCGTTCCGGTGTGGATGCATCGATGGCGGCCAGCGAGGGCTGGCAGAAGGCGCTGGAACTCTCGACCTCGGTTTCCGATGATCTGCAGGGCGTTTTCCTGCTGCTGGTCAAGGCGGCGCTGGGTGAAGAGCCTTGCCCGTCAGATGCCCGCATTGCCCGGGCCTATGGCACCCATTCCGCCCGCCGCGCGCGGCGCCTCCTCGGTTATTTCGAGGAGAAGGAGCTCGTGGTGGTGCATGCCGATTTCTCGGGCAAGCGCATCGTGGCGTTCCCCGATCTCGATGCAAAAACCGCACCCGGCGATGCGGATGCGGCTGAGGATGATGCCAGACTGGCGGCGGAGTGAGGTCTGGCAGGCTGCTTGCTAGACATACCTTCCGTCAGCCGGACTTGATCCGGCATCCAGCCACGGCGCGTCTGCGCCGTGAGAAGAGTCTGTTGCGATCAAGGACTTGATCGCGCTGGACTCCAGATCAAGTCCGGGGTGACGGCGCGTGTATTACGTAGCGTTGGCAAACTCACCCATAAGCGGAAACTCTGAGAGAGGTGAAGGCGGCACAATCGCCGCCTTCGTTGCTCATCATTACTCGACGGCCTTCACTTCCTTACGCGTCGCAATCAGCGAACCGATGATGCCGGTTGCGAGGATGGTGACGGTGACGCCGAGCGAGACGACCGGCGGGATCTTGGCGATGCCCAGCATATCGGCGACGAAAATCTTAGAGCCCACGAAGACCAGAACCGCAGCCAGCGCGTATTTGAGATAAGCGAAGCGGTGGATCAGGGCGGCAAGTGCGAAGTAGAGCGCGCGCAGGCCGAGGATCGCGAAGATGTTCGAGGTATAGACGATGAACGGATCGGTGGTGATCGCGAAGATCGCCGGGATCGAATCGACTGCGAAGATCAGGTCGGCGATTTCGACCATGATGAGCGCCAGGAAGAGCGGCGTCACGAAGGTCTTCAGCTTTCCGGTGGCCTCATCCGTTTCCTTGATGAAGAATTTCTCGCCATGCAGACGATCTGTCACCGGCAAGTGACTGCGCAGGAATTTCAGGATGCGGTTATTACCGATATCTGACTCATCATGGTCGGACGAGAACAGCATCTTGAGGCCGGTGAAGACGAGGAAGGCCGCGAAGAGATAAAGCACCCAGTGGAAGTTTTCGACGATGGCAGCGCCGCCGGCGATCATGATGCCGCGTAGGACGATGACGCCGAGGATACCCCAGAGCAGCACGCGATGCTGATATTGGCGGGGAATGGCGAAATAGGAGAAGATCATGGCGATGATGAAGATATTGTCCATCGCCAGGCTTTTTTCGACCACGAAGCCGGTGACGTATTCCATCGCCGACTGCTGGCCGGACTGATACCAGATCCAGCCGCCGAAGGCTAAACCGATGGCGATGTAGAAGCCCGACATCAGCAGGCTTTCGCGAATGCCGATTTCCTTGGAATTCTTGTGCAACACGCCGAGATCGAGCGCCAAGAGGCCAAGGACGAGAGAAATGAAGACCGCCCACATCCAGGTGGGGGTACCGAGAAAATCGTTGAGGAGGAAGTCCATCAGTCAACCTTTAGCCGGACGAGGTTGGCTTTGCGGATGGGGAACGTGTGTCAAGAATATACGTGGGCCCCAACCTTAAGAAACTCGACATCGCGTATTGTCCGGTAATACGCCAGAGGGGCCCGAGTTCTGATCACGATCGAAAGATGGGAGGGCCTGCAGGCTTTTCAAGGGGCGGCCCGCGAAAAAAGCGGCGGGCGTTGTTTGACAAATTTGTAAAACGTGTTTAGAAGCCGCCCCAACGCCGGGCAGTGATGTCCGGTGTGTTTTGTTGACTGCCTTGCAGTTTAAAGGCTGACGTTCGGCGGTCAATATCACCGACATGTCCCGTGGTTTCTCCATTTGCATGTGAGAAGCCTGTCAGAGGCCCTGAAACGGGGCTTCAGAGGAGGGCGTGTTTCCTTGAACCGGTTTGGCAACAAACCGGCATAACCTTTTGAGAAGGAAATACGATGAGCAAGCGCGAATCGGCTAAGTACAAAATTGACCGCCGTATGGGCGAAAACATCTGGGGCCGTCCGAAGTCCCCGGTAAACCGCCGCGAATACGGCCCGGGCCAGCACGGCCAGCGCCGCAAGGGCAAGATGAGCGACTTCGGCACGCAGCTGCGCGCCAAGCAGAAGCTCAAGGGCTACTACGGCGAACTGCGCGAAAAGCAGTTCCGCGCCACTTTCGACGAAGCAAACCGTCGCAAGGGTGACACCTCCGAAAACCTGATCGGCCTGCTCGAGTCGCGTCTGGACGCCATCGTCTACCGCGCCAAGTTCGTTCCGACCGTTTTCGCTTCGCGCCAGTTCATCAACCATGGCCACGTCACGGTTAACGGCGTTCGCGTCAACATCGGTTCTTACCGTTGCAAGGCCGGCGACGTTATCGAAGTTCGTCAGAAGTCCAAGCAGCTGGTTACGGTTCTCGAAGCCGTTCAGCTCGCAGAGCGCGACGTTCCGGACTACATCGAAGTTGACCACAACAAGATGGTTGCGACCTACGCCCGCGTTCCGTCGCTCTCCGACGTTCCGTACCCGGTCGTCATGGAACCGCATCTGGTCGTCGAATTCTACTCGCGTTAATCGACGCGTTTCAGTATTCAGGAAGCCGCCCTTCGGGGCGGCTTTTTTGTTTGCTGGGGAAGGCATTGCATGCAGGACATTCAGGCGATCGTCGATTCCATCTATGACAGCATGGTGCCCAGGCTCGGCGAGGGTAAGGTCGCGGATTACATTCCCGAACTCGCCAAGGTCGATCCCAACCAGTTCGGCATCGCCATCACCACTGTCGATGGAACCACCTATACGGCCGGCAATGCGCTTGTGCCGTTTTCGATCCAGAGCATCTCCAAGGTCTTCATGCTGACGCTGGCACTCGGCAAGGCGGGGGAAACAGTGTGGAACCGGGTAGGGCGCGAACCATCAGGTTCTTCCTTCAACTCCATCGTCCAGCTGGAGCACGAGCAGGGCATCCCGCGCAATCCCTTCGTGAACGCCGGCGCGATCGTGGTGACCGATATCGTTCTTTCCGGCCACCAGCCGCGCGAGGCGATCGGCGAGCTTCTGCGCTTCGTGCGTTATCTCGCGGACGATGACACGATCAGCATCGACGACACGGTGGCGAAATCCGAGCAGGCGACCGGTTTCCGCAATTTCGCGCTTGCCAATTTCATGCGTTCCTTCAGCAATCTGCATCATCCGGTGGAACATACCCTCGGCGTCTATTTCCATCAGTGTGCGCTTTCCATGACCTGCGCCCAGCTTTCCCGCGCGGGCCTCTTCCTCGCCAATCGCGGCCGCAATCCGCTGACGGGCCACACGGTCGTCTCCGACCGTCGGGCGCGGCGTATCAATGCGCTGATGCTGACCTGCGGCCATTATGACGGATCAGGCGATTTCGCCTATCATGTCGGCCTGCCGGGCAAGAGCGGCGTCGGTGGTGGCATCATGGCGGTGGCGCCGGGCAAGGCGTCGATTGCGGTCTGGTCGCCGGGTCTCAACAAAGTCGGCAATTCGGCACTCGGGTCACAGGCGCTGGAAATGCTGGCAACGAAAACCGGCTGGTCCGTATTCGGGGCTTGATCTTGCCGGCGTATGGGGGCATTGCCTGCATCGAGAACGGCAGTCGTGCCGGAGCGAGCTGATTATGAACATTCTCACCAAGATCGATGACATGGCTGACCAGATCGGGGCAGATCAGGATCCGTCCGAAGAAAACGGCAGCTCGCATCCCCTGTTCGACAATGCACCGCGCTCGGTCTCCTTCAACAAGCTGCGCAAGCGGCTGTTGCGCAATGTGCGTCAGGCGTTTGAAGATTTCGGCATGCTGAAAGGCCAGAAGCGCTGGCTGGTCGGCCTTTCCGGCGGCAAGGACAGCTATGGCCTACTGGCGCTGCTGCTTGACCTCAAATGGCGCGGCCTCCTGCCGGTGGAGCTCATTGCCTGCAATCTCGATCAGGGCCAGCCGAATTTTCCCAAACATGTGCTGCCGGAGTATCTGGCGAAGATCGGCGTTGCCCATCGCATCGAATATCGCGACACCTATTCCGTGGTGAAGGAGAAGGTGCCGTCGGGTGGCACCTACTGTTCGCTCTGTTCGCGGCTTCGGCGCGGTAATCTCTACCGCATCGCGCGGGAGGAGGGCTGCGACGCGCTGCTGCTCGGCCATCACCGCGAGGATATTCTCGAAACCTTCTTCATGAATTTTTTCCATGGCGGCCGGCTGGCCGGCATGCCGGCGAAGCTGATGAATGACGAGGGCGACCTGATGGTGCTACGTCCGCTCGCCTATTGTGCCGAGGAAGATATGGCGAAATTCGCGGCGGCGATGGAATTCCCGATCATTCCCTGCGACCTCTGCGGCTCGCAGGACGGGCTTCAGCGTAACGCCATGAAGGAGATGCTGGCCGATATCGAACGGCGCATGCCGGGCCGCAAGGATGTAATGCTGCGGGCGCTTGCGCATGTGAACCCTTCGCATCTGCTCGATCCCAGGCTTTTTGATTTTTCGGCGCTTTCTGTCACCGAAGCGTCATCTGAAGAGCGTAGGGAGGCCAGCCCTCCCTGATGAAGAAGTGCCCCGCGCCATGAGCCTTTCCGATAAAGATATCGAATTCCTCGTTTCCACCGTCGCCGCTGCCGGCCGACAGGAAATCATGCCCCGCTTCAGAAACCTGAGTGCCGGTGCCATCTCCGAAAAGACCTCCGCCGTCGATCTCGTCACCGAGGCAGACGTTCTGGCGGAAAAGGCGATCACCACCGCGCTGCTTGAGCGGTTTCCGAAGGCCCATATCGTCGGCGAAGAGACGTATGAGGCGGACCCATCAGTCATTCCAGCCCTTGCCGATGCGCCGCTTGCCTTCGTGATCGATCCCATCGACGGCACTTTCAATTATGCTTCCGGCTTTCCTGCTTTTGGCACATTGCTTGCGGTCACCATCAAGGGTGAGACGGTGGCGGGCATCATCCACGATCCCGTCATGGGCGATACCATCGTTGCACTCAAGGGTGAGGGGGCCTATCTCCACCGCAAGAACGGTTCGCAGGCGAAACTCAAGGTCGCCGATCCTGCGCCACTATCCGACATGGTCGGCATTTTTTCCTGGGGCCACAGCCATGAGGATCGCCGCCCGGTGATCGCCGCCAATATGGCCAAGATCAAGATGGCGCTTTCAATCAACTGTTCAGCACATGAATATTGGCTTGCCTCGGCCGGCAAGCTGCATTTCATCGGTCATGAAAAGCTGATGCCCTGGGATCATCTCGCCGGTGTTCTCGTTCATCAGGAGGCCGGCGGTTACACGGCCCGTTTCGACAATACGCCTTACCGGCCCGGCCAGACGACGGGCGGCATCCTGTCGGCTCCCGACAAGGAAAGCTGGAAGATGCTGCGGCGGGAAATCGTCGCCTTATAAAGTTTACGCTCAGAAAGAAGGATATCGCCCATGGCTCTCGAACTCGACATCGCCTCTCTTGCCAATGCGCTTCAGGAGGCGGCGGCAGTGGAAATCCTGCCGCGGTTCCGCAATCTGGGCGAGGGCGATGTGCGGATGAAGACCGAGGCGATCGACCTCGTGACGGAGGCCGACGAGGCTGCCGAGCGCCTGATCCGCGCCCGGGTGCAGGACATCATGCCCGAAGCGCTGTTCATCGGCGAAGAGGCGGTGGCGGCGGATGCCTCGCTGCTTGGCAAGCTTGCCGATGCCGATCTGGCGGTCGTGGTCGATCCGATCGACGGCACCTATAATTTCGCCTCCGGTCTGCCGCTGTTCGGCGTGATGATGAGCGTTATCTCGAAGGGGGAGACCGTTGCCGGCCTGATCTTCGATCCGATGGGCAATGACTGGGCAATCGCCGAGAAAGGCTCCGGCGCATGGCTTTGCAGCGCCGATGGCGCGCAGACGCAGATGTCGGTGGTGCCGGCGCCGGAACTGTCGCAGATGATCGGCATCGCCAATACCGGTTATTTCGATATCGAGACCCGCCGCAAGGTGCTGCTCAATCTTGCGGATGTGCGGCTCTTCACCAGCTATCGTTGTGCTGCGCATGAATATCGCCTGTTCTGCGGCGGCCACATGCATTTCCTGATGTATAACAAGCTGATGCCCTGGGACCATCTGGCCGGCACGTTGATCTCGCAGGAAGCGGGCGCCTATGCCGCGCGCCTCGATGGCTCGCCTTATCTGCCGAGCCATGTGGATGGCGGGCTGCTGCTGGCGCCGGATCAGCAGACTTGGGAACTGCTGCGCGAGAAGATTTTCACGGTTTGAGGTGGCTGGCTGGGCAGGCCGGCAAGGCTTTCTCCCGTCATGCCGGACTAGATCCGGCATCCAGTAGCCGCGCGTCTGCGCGGCGGAAAGACTCTTCTCAGCCCAAAGACTTGGGCTGGCTGGACCCCGGATCGGGGCCGGGGTGACGGAATGTGTATGACGTGAACCGTCAACCAATAAATAAAAAAGGGCGCGGAACAGAATTCCGCGCCCTTTCTTTTTGTCCGCCTGAACTTACCGTGTCGGCTTGTTGTGAGCCTGAAACAACACGCCCTTTTCACCGATCAGCACGAAGACCAGGCCGATGATTGAGACGATGAAGAAGCCTGCCACCATGGGCAGCGCCGTGCCGTCGAAGGCCTGGCCGATGGCGGCGCCGATCAGCGATCCGCCAACCGTTCCCATGAAGCCCATGACGGAAGAGGCGGTGCCGGCGACATGGCCAAGCGGTTCCATGGCGAGCGAGTTGAAGTTCGAGCCGATCCAGCCGAACTGGAACATGGCCAGCGCGAAGAACACGATGAAGACGGCAAAGGGCATGGGTTCCGGTCCAAGCATCTGCACCACCAGCCACAGGAAGGTGATGGCGATGAAGCCGAGCAGCGAGCCGTGCGACAGCTTGCGCATGCCGATCCGGCCGACAAGCCTTGCATTGATGAAGGACGAGAAGGCCATGAACAGGGCAACGCCGGCAAAGGCCGCCGCAAACCATGCGCCAAGGCCATAAATGCCCTTGTAGACCTGTTCAGCCGAGTTGATGAAGCCGAACAGCGCCCCGAAGATGAAGGTGCTGGAAAGCGTGTAACAGAGCGCGATACGGTCGGTGAGCACGATCTTGAAGCCGCCGAGGACCGAGCGAACCGTGAAGGGCCGCACATCATCGGGATGCAGGGTTTCCGGCAGGCGGAAATACATCCAGGCCGTCACCACGGCGGCAATGCCGGCCATGAAGGCGAAGATCAGGTGCCAGTTGCCGAAGAAGAGCACGATCTGGCCGGTGCCGGGCGCGATGACCGGAACGACCATGAAGACCATCATGATCAGCGACATGACTTCCGCCATCTGCCGGCCGCCATAGATATCACGCACGATCGAGATGGTGATGACGCGTGTTGCCGCCGAACCGATGCCCTGGATGAAGCGCAGGAACAGCAGGCCGGAGAAGGACGGAACAAAAACGACAGCGAGGGCTGAAACGATGTAGATCGCGAGCCCGAAAAGCATCGGTTTGCGGCGACCGAAACGGTCCGAGATCGGCCCGTAGAGAAGCTGGGCGATGCCGAAGCCGAGAAGATAGGCGGAAATGACGTATTGGCGGTGGTTTTCATTCTCGACGCCGAGCGATGCGCCGATTTCCTGAAGGCCGGGCAGCATGATGTCGATGGCAAGCGCATTCAGCGCCATCAGCATTGCGGCCAGCCCAATGAATTCCGTGCGCCCCATCGAGCCTGCGCGCGAAGCGGTGGATTGTGAAAGATTTGTCACAGGATTGCCCCAAAAAGAACGGCAAAGGCGTTGCATGAAGCAACGCCTGGCATAAATTTCTGACAATCAGGGTGGGCCGGATGAACCGGCCGAAATCAGGCCGCGCCGCGGACGCTGATACCCTGTTCTTGGAAGTGGCTCTGCAGTTCGCCGGACTGGAACATCTCTCTTACGATATCACAGCCACCGACGAATTCGCCCTTGACGTAGAGCTGCGGAATGGTCGGCCAGTTGGAATAGTCCTTGATGCCCTGACGGATGTCGGCATCGGCAAGCACGTTGATGCCCTTGTAGTCGACGCCGAGATAATCGAGGATCTGTACCACCTGACCGGAAAAACCGCACTGCGGAAATTGCGGGGTGCCCTTCATGAAAAGAACGATGTCGTTGCTCTTCACTTCGCTGTCGATCATGTCGTGAATGCCGCTCATAGGCTCAATCCTTTCACATGCGGTTCAAGGCCGCTGCTTTCTGTTTGTTCCTAGATAACATGTCGCGGCGCGATTTCCACCCGGGGAGCGTAAAAAACTGCGTGTGTTGCATCGACGAAGGGGACAGGAATCGTCTTGTTCAACCGGCATCCTTCAGTGATCCGGATATATGAGCAGTATCTTTCCGATCGTCTTGCGCGGCTTGGAGACAAGCAAGGTGAATATACCGGTTTCCTTACCGGAAAAAAGATCAAGTTCCCGTTGGCTCTCGAGTCTCATGCGTGACTGGCCGTTCGCTAGCGAACAATCAGGCTCGCAGCGCACCCGCATTTCGGTGACTAACGTGCCGCTCTCATAAGCAGGCGTAACTTCAACCCGTATCTTTGGGCTTTCCTTATCGACCAGACGGCATGATTTGCCGATTTCACATATGGCTGTGCCAGCAATTGGATCGCTGCCATCAAACAGCACGCCAAAACCGATATTGATCTCTTTGCTGTTCGTATCCTCTGCGGTGCCTTTCAAAGGCACTGAAATCGCCAGCAGAGCGCAGGCGACAAGCAGATGGGCGTGACGTATCACCGATATCTCTGCCGGCTGCGGGCGGCGGCGGTGCGTCTCCTGCTTACCTGCTTCTTGGCCGGCTTGGGTTTGACGGCGGCGTTGAGTGCAGCCTCCAGAACAGAACCAACGATGCCACCGGCCAGCGAGCCGGTGCTTTTCGTCCGGCGCGCGCGCCGGGTCTTGCGGATACCGGTCTTGGTGAGGATTTCAGAAAGTGCGCCCTTGACGACGCCGTTGAGCACTTGGTCGACGATGCCAGACAAATTTCCCTCGCCAATAAATAAATCACATTTCCGTCGCGATTTTTACTATACGTGCATCGCCCACTGTATCAAGCGATCCTTTCGGGTGTCTCCAGCCCGAAGGTTTATGCATGCAGCCCGTCAAGTCGCGACTTGTTCTTTATTTCCCCGGTTTCGATCCGCTCGACGCAGCCGCCCATCATCTGCGTTACCAGCGCGCCGCAGCGCTGGCGGGAAAAACATGGGATGTCAACTATGCGCTAGGGCCACTGGAGAGCAGGCCGGCCGGTGAAGCATTCACCGTGGAAGCCTCGGCGGGCGACTGGCGGACGCGGTCGGATATTTTTGTCTATGACCATAATGACGTCATTTCGCAGCTGCGGGGTGCGCCGGTCTGGCGGCAGGTCTGGCTGGGATTCAAGGCCGGGGCGGGCATCGTCAGCGAGGGCGGTGCGGCGCGTTATTTCCGCCATGCCTGGCGTTTTGGCCTGTTCTTCATCTTCCCGTTCCTGCTGATGCTGGTGGGAGGCGCGCTTGCGGCTGGCATCGCGCTGTCGCCCTGGCTTTTCGGTTTGCCTCTCTGGCTTCTGGTGGTCAGCCTTCCCGCTGCCGCCCTGTTTTTCGCGAAGGCGTTCCTGCCTTTCGCGGAGCGGTTCCACACCCTGCATCTTTATGCGGACTGGCGTTTCGCGCTCGCGGTCGGCCGTGATGAGCCGATTGCCCGGGACTGGATCGAGGAGAGGGCGGCGCTTGTCCTGTCGGCGCTCGAACAGCCCGCGGATGAGGTGCTGGTGGTATCGCACAGCATGGGCGCAAGCCTCGCGCTGGCGGTCATTGGCCGCGTGCTGGAGTTGAGGCCTGATGCGCTGGACGGCCGGAAACTGTCTTTCTCGACGCTGGGCGGCGCGGCGCTGCAATGTGCGTTCCTGTCGAGCGCGGACCGGCTTCGCGCAAGCGTCGGCGCAATTGCACGTCACCCGCAGGTGACATGGTTCGATATCCAGTGCCTGACCGATCCGATCCATCTCTATCGCTGCAATACCGTGGCGCTCACCGGTCATAGGGATGCGCCGCAGCCGAAGATCGTGCCGATCCGCTTCAAGCATTCGCTTTCGCCAGAGCGCTATAAAAAGAACAAGCGCAATTTCCTGCGCATGCATCGGCAATATGTGCTGGGGCCGGACCGCAAGTCCGGTTACGACTTTACCCTGCTGACGGCGGGGCCTCTGCCGGCCGCATCCTTTGCCGATCTGGATTCACAGAGCCCGCCCGTTTTGTAAGCGTTTCTTCCCATTCTGCCGGATGTGAAAAGGCCCGCGTGAGAGCATCACGCGGGCCTTTTTTGGGTTCGCAGTCTTAGTGCTTATGCGCAGGCGGGACAGAGACCTGCCGTTGCCGCAACCGCTTTGACGGCCGCAATCATTCAGGAGCCGAGGTCTGAAGGGCGAGCGCGTGCAGAACGCCGCCCATATTGCCCTTCAGCGCGTCATAGACCATCTGGTGCTGCTGCACGCGGGTCTTGCCCTTGAATGCCTCCGCGACGACTTCCGCCGCGTAATGATCGCCATCACCGGCCAGATCGCGGATCGTGACCTTTGCCCCGGGGATTCCCGCCTTAATCATGTCTTCAATGTCGCCGGGTTTCATGGGCATGGTGTTTCTCCTTAATTCATTCTGCGGCGAGCAAAGTTTCGCCGTCCATGAATTGAGGGAACCACGATTCATAGGCCGAGTGCAATTCTTTAATCTCCACGGCGCGCGCCGTGCCCAGCTTTACGGTGGAGCCGCCGGTAGTGCCGATAACGGGGCAGGAAACACCCGCCGCCTTGGCTGCCGCCTGCACCTCGTCGAGATCAGCCTTTTTGACCGTCATGACGTATCGGCCCTGATCTTCGCCATAGAAGGTAAGAACCGGGTTATGGCCTTCGACCGCGTCGATCGTCGCGCCGATGCTGGAGGAAATTGCCATTTCGGCAACCGCAAGCGCCAGACCACCCGAAGAGCAATCGTGAACGGCGGTGGCAAGGCCATCGGTAATGAGGCTGCGGACGAAATCGCCGTTGTTCTTTTCGGCGGCCAGATCCACATGCGGCGCCGGGCCATCGATGCGGCCATGAATGTCACGCATGTAAACCGACTGGGCGATGTGCGTGCCGAGGCCGGCAGGGGCGCCGATGAGCAGCACCACTTCGTCAGCGGCGGCAAAGCGGATACGTGCCATGCGGCCCCAATCCTTCAGGAGGCCAACACCGCCGATGGTGGGGGTGGGCAGGATCGCCTGGCCGTTGGTCTCGTTATAGAGCGAGACGTTGCCGGAAACGATCGGGAATTCCAGCACGCGGCAGGCTTCGCCGATGCCCTTGATGGCATGGACCAGCTGACTCATGATCTCAGGCTTTTCCGGATTGCCGAAATTGAGGTTGTCGGTGGCCGCCAGCGGCAGGGCACCGGTGGCGGTGATGTTGCGCCAGCATTCGGCGACCGCCTGCTTGCCGCCTTCGAAGGGGTCGGCCTCGACATAACGCGGCGTCACGTCGGAGGAGAAGGCGAGGGCCTTCTTGTCATGGCCTTCGACGCGCACCACGCCGGCATCGCCACCCGGCAGCTGCAGGGAATTGCCCTGGATCAGCGTGTCATATTGTTCGTAGACCCAGCGGCGCGAAGAGTTGTTCGCAGAACCGACCAGCGATACCAGCGCATCGGCGATATCGGCGGCGGGAACGTCGTTTTCCGCCAGAGGTGCGGGCACCTTGGCGGGCGTCCACGGGCGGTCATATTCCGGAGCCTGATCGCCCAGTTCCTTGATCGGCAGGTTGGCGACTTCCTCGCCATTGTGCAGCACGCGGAAGCGCAGGTCGTCGGTGGTCTTGCCGACGATGGCGAAGTCCAGACCCCATTTCACGAAGATCGCCTTGGCGACTTCTTCCTTGGAGGGCTCAAGAACCATGAGCATGCGCTCCTGGCTTTCGGACAGCATCATTTCATAGGCCGTCATGCGCTCTTCGCGCACCGGCACGGCATTGAGGTCAAGCTCAATGCCGAGATCACCCTTGGCGCCCATTTCGACGGCGGAGCAGGTGAGGCCGGCGGCACCCATGTCCTGAATGGCGATGACCGCGCCGGTCTTCATCAGTTCAAGGCAGGCTTCCAGCAGGCACTTTTCGGTGAAGGGGTCGCCGACCTGAACGGTCGGGCGCTTCTCTTCGATGGATTCGTCGAATTCGGCAGACGCCATGGTTGCGCCGCCGACGCCGTCGCGGCCGGTTTTCGCACCGAGATAAACGACAGGCAGGCCGACGCCCTTGGCTTCCGAGAGGAAGATCGCGTTGGACTTGGCAAGGCCGGCTGCAAAGGCGTTGACGAGGATATTGCCGTTATAACGCGGATCGAATTCCACTTCGCCGCCAACCGTCGGCACGCCGAAGGAATTGCCGTAACCGCCGACACCGGCAACGACGCCGGCCACGAGGTGGCGGGTCTTCGGGTGGTCAGGCGCGCCGAAACGCAGGGCGTTCATGGCCGCGATCGGGCGGGCGCCCATGGTGAAGACGTCGCGCAGAATGCCGCCGACGCCGGTCGCGGCACCCTGATAGGGCTCGATATAGGACGGGTGGTTGTGGCTCTCCATCTTGAAGACGACGCAGTCGCCGTCGTCGATATCGACAACGCCAGCGTTTTCACCGGGACCCTGAATGACGCGCGGGCCCTTGGTCGGCAGGGTCTTCAGCCACTTCTTGGAGGACTTGTAGGAGCAGTGCTCGTTCCACATGGCCGAGAAGATGCCAAGCTCGGTAAAGCTCGGCTCCCGTCCGATCAGGTCGAGGATACGCTGGTATTCGTCGGGCTTCAGCCCGTGGGATGCAACGAGTTCCGGGGTGATCTTGATGGAGTTTGAAATCGACATAGGTCTCACGCGGTTCGAGCCGAGGAAAGTTTCCGGTTCTTTAGCGCAAGAGGCTCCATGGCGCGACAGGAAAATGCGCCGGTTTGCTGGCTAATGGGCGGTTTTTGCGGTTATTCACCCGTTGTGGGCGATGCCGGAAAGGCCACAGCCCGCATCACGCCTCGCTTTCATAGCCGGACGAACCGTTGTCGAGCAAATTGCGCAGGATGCTGAAGGCATGCGTCAGTTCCTCACGCGTGGAAGGTCCGGAAAAGCTGATGCGGACGCGGTGGAACACCTTTTCGGACCGGCCGGCCTTGAACTCGTCCTCGTCGTCGATCAGCACACCTTCCTTCATGGCGGCATTGCGGAAGGTGCCCGACAGCCAGGGTTCGGGCAGCCTCAGCCACATGAAGGCGATATCGGGCAGGGAATTGAATTCCAGCCCGGCAAAGATGCGTCTGGCGATCGCCTCGCGCTGATTGATTTCGGCGATGCAATCCTTGCGAATGTCATGGGCGTCGCCGCTATTGACGAGGCGCGCATTCAGCTCGGCCAGCATGAAGGGCAATCCGCCGGTTAACATCGAATGCGAAATCCGTATTCTCGATGAAAACTGCGCCGGGCAAGCGACCCAGCCGCCCCTGACCCCGGCGGCAACGGATTTCGACAGGCCACCGACAACGAAGGTGAGGTCGGGCGCGAATTCCGCAATGAGCGGGATCGCCTCACGGGTCATGGCGCCGTAGAGATTGTCCTCCACGATCCATACCCCGTATCTGCGGGCAATATCGGCGATTGCCCGCCGCCGATCCTCGGGCAGGGTGGCGCAGGTGGGGTTCTGGCCAGCCGACATCAGGAAGATCATCTTTGGATGTTGCTGGGCGCAGACGCGTTCGAAATCATCAGGGACGATACCCTTTTCATCCGCGTCCACGAGCGTGACACGGCGCCCGGCGAGGGTGGCGCTGCGGCTGATGTGGGAATAGGTGACGGGCTCAAAGACGATGCGGTCACCCGGCGCCGTCATTGCCGTTACCACGCTCATTACCCCCGCATGGGCGCCGAGCGTAGAGACGATGTTTTCCGGTTTCGGTGACCAGCCGTTCTGGGAGAGCCAGCGAGCGCCCGCCATACACCAGTTGTCGGGAAAGGTGCGGGTGTAGTTGGAAATTTCGAACGGATATTCTCTGGCGAGGGCCTCGACGTGTTTGCCGACCAGCGTGCTCTGGCCGACATCCGGTGCTGCCGTGGTGTTCAGGCGAAATTCGGCGCCGGTGTCGATGGCATGGCGCGTGCCACCAAATGCCGACGCAGACGGTTCCGCGGGCGATAATGGCGCAGGGGTCTTGCGTTCGTTGACATAGGTGCCGCGGCCGACTTCGCCGCTGACGAGCCCACGTTCGTGAATAAGCCCATAGGCCCGGCTGATTGTACCGATTGTCACGCCGAGATCGTAAGCGAGATTGCGCTGCGGTGGCAATTTCGAACCGGCCTGCAAGGTTCCGTCCGAAATCGCGCCTTCGATACTGTCCGCAAGGCGAAGGTAAATCGGGCCGTCGCCCTCGGTGATGTCAGGAAGCCAATTTGTCATGGTGACAATTTATGCATTGTATCTGTATGCAAGTCAATTGTATTTATTGTCTGCATTGAATGACATCAAACACACGGAGACAATAGGTGCAATATGCGCAAGATGGATCAATACCTTTCGACAGCGGATACACTCTATCCTGATGGCTACGAACGGGAACGCGTGTTCCGCGATGCCGGCGACATGGTCGCACCGGCGCCCTTTCCGGCCAAGATCGCCCGCACGCTTATTGGTCGCCTGATTGCGGGCATGGCCCATTGGCTGCAGAAACGACGGGGACGGCTCGCTTTGCGGGAGCTGTCCGATGATCTTCTGGAGGATATCGGCGTTACGCGGGATGAGGCCCTGACGGAGGCCGCAAAATCGCGGCTTCTCTCGTGGCCGCCGCGGCCGCTTTGATTTTTGTCGAAGAGCGGTGCCTTCTTTCCCCGGCACCATCAAGCCATTCGGCAGCCCGCCACGCCAATCCCAACCGGCGTCGGCGGGTTTTTTATGCGGACCGCTTGGAGGAACGTCGCCGCGTATTCCCTCATTCCTGTGCTCGTCACAGGAATCCAGCCGGCGCGCGTCCGCGCGGCGGAAAGACTCTTTCCAGCCCAAGGACTTGGGCTGGCTGGATCCCTGTGACAAGCACAGGGATGAGGAAGACAGGGCATCATCAAGGCCGGGATCTAACCCATGACCCCGCCGCGAGCCCGTTTACATGTTCGTTAATCAGCAGCCCTTGCCGCCATTTGCCCAGCGCTTGACGTCGGTGGCGATGCGGCCGGAGATGGCTTCGCTCATCACGGGTCCGAAGGCATCGAGCTTTGCCGGGTTGCCTTCAGCCTGGATCACCAGCATGGGACGCGATTCCGGGCTGTTGCGCGGCACGAGCAGGATGCGCGGGCGGCCTGAGAAAGAATTGAGTTCCGGGGCCAGACGATAGGCCTTGAACGCGGCATCACCCGATTTGAACCAGCAGGCATTGGCGCCAAGCGCGATCCTTTCCATCGTCGGCAATGCTGCGCGGGAGACGGAGGCGACCGGCTGTGGTTTCGGCTGGCAGGCGGCAAGTGCGGCGGCAGCGAGGATCAGTCCGGTGGCTTTGAAGGCATCGTGTCGAAGAATGCGGGGCATCAGGTCATCCAGAAGAGAAGCCGAAACATAGCCGGAAACCGGCATTAAAAAAGGCGGGCTTGAAGCCCGCCTTGGTCCATCAGGCTGCGATGACGCCGAGTGCCGAAGCGAAGAGGCCACGGCCGTCATTGCCGCCATGGGCCGCTTCGATGAGGTTTTCGGGATGCGGCATCATGCCGAGAACGTTGCCCTTGGCGTTGATGACGCCGGCGATGTCGTTCAGCGAGCCGTTGGGGTTGGTGCCTTCGGCATAACGGAACACCACCTGGCCGTTGCCTTCCACGGACTTCAGCTCATCCGTATCGACGAAATAGTTGCCGTCATGATGGGCGACGGGGCAGCGGAGGATCTGGCCCTTGTCATAGGCGCGGGTGAATTCGGTGTCGTTATTGGCGACTTCTAGCTTCACTTCACGGCAGACGAATTTCAGCGAGGCGTTGCGCATCAAAGCACCTGGCAGCATGCCGGCTTCGACCAGAATCTGGAAGCCGTTGCAGACGCCGAGAACCTTGACGCCCTTTTCGGCCTTTTCGCGGATGGCCTGCATGACCGGCATGCGGGCGGCGATGGCGCCGCAACGCAGATAGTCACCGTAGGAGAAGCCGCCCGGAATGACGATCAGGTCGACATCGGGAATATCCGTTTCCGTCTGCCAGATGGTGACGGGCGCCTGACCGGAGATTTTCGTCAGAGCCGCGATCATGTCGCGGTCGCGGTTGAGGCCGGGAAGTTGGACGACAGCGGATTTCATGGGCGCGGCTCCTGCGGCTTTAGAGGATGGCGATGGCGTAGTTTTCGATGACCGTATTGGCCAGCAGCTTTTCGCACATTGCCTTCAGGTCGGTCTCGGCCTTGGCCTTGTCGGCGCCTTCCAGTTCCAGATCGAAGACCTTACCCTGACGGACATGGCCGACGCCACCAAAACCGAGGCTGCCGAGCGCGCCTTCGATTGCCTTGCCCTGCGGATCGAGAACGCCGTTCTTCAGCGTAACAGTCACCCGTGCCTTGATCACCTGATCTTCTCCTGATTTTACCCTACGAGGCCAATATTACTTCACGAGGCCGATATTACTTCACCAGAACAGGGCCGGTGCCGCGGATCGGTTCGTTTTCATTGATGATGCCGAGACGGCGCGCCACTTCGGAATAGGCTTCCAGAAGCCCGCCCATATCGCGGCGGAACAGGTCCTTGTCCATCTTTTTCTGGGTCTCGATGTCCCACAGACGGCAACTGTCGGGCGAAATCTCGTCGGCGAGGATGATGCGCATCATGTCGCCTTCGAAAAGCCGGCCGCATTCGATCTTGAAATCGACGAGCTGGATGCCGACGCCGAGGAAGAGGCCGGACAGGAAGTCGTTGACGCGGATGGCGAGCGCCATGATGTCATCAAGCTCGGCGGGGTTGGCCCAGCCGAAGGCCGTGATGTGCTCTTCGGAGACCATCGGGTCTTCCAGCTCATCCGACTTGTAATAGAACTCGATGATCGAACGCGGCAGCACCACGCCTTCCTCGATGCCGAGGCGCTTGGAGAGCGAGCCGGCGGCGACATTGCGCACGACGATCTCGAGCGGGATCATCTCCACTTCCTTGATCAGCTGCTCGCGCATGTTGAGGCGGCGGATGAAGTGGGTGGGAATACCGATCTTGTTCAGATGCGTGAAGACATATTCGCAGATGCGGTTGTTCAGCACACCCTTACCGTCGATGACTTCGTGCTTCTTCTTGTTGAAGGCGGTCGCATCGTCCTTGAAGAACTGGATAAGCGTGCCTGGCTCCGGACCCTCGTAGAGGATCTTGGCCTTGCCTTCGTAAATACGGCGGCGACGGTTCATAATTGCAGGTCTCTTGGTTGACGCCGATTCTGGTGGCGTTGCGTTTGGTCTTTGAAGCGGTCCCATAAAGGAAAAGAGTGCATTCTACAATGCGGCTGGCATATTTCCCTTCAATTCTTGTGACAGGCCGGGGAAACCGCTGTGCCCGGAAAATCAGCTTCCGGGGCTGATCGAAGGGGAGGCGGTTCACACGGCCACCGCCGTCAGGGCTCGACTGCCTTCAGCCGGCTCAAAAACTGGGCGAAGACCATACCGCCTTCCGGCCACGGACCATGGCCGGACTCGGTGTTGATATGGCCAGACATGCCGGCGTCGATCAGCAGCGAGCCCCAGGCGGCGGCGATGTCATCGGCATGTTCATAGGAGCCGAAAGGATCGTTCCGGCTGGCGATGGTGATCGCCGGGAAAGGCAACGGGTCACGCGGATAAGGCCCGAAGGTCATCAGGTGCTTGGGCCGGATATCGGGATTGGCGACATCGGGCGGCGCGACGAAAAGCGCGCCGGACACCTTCTTGCCGATTTCCGGCAGCGCATGGATGACGGTCGGCACGCCGAGCGAATGGGCGACAAGGACGATGGGCTTGGTGGAGGCATTGACCTCTTCCACCAGCCGGGCGACCCAATCTTCCTTCACCGGCTTCGACCATTCCGCCTGCTCGACACGGCGGGCGGTGGAAAGCTTGCGCTCCCAGCGGCTCTGCCAGTGGTCGGGGCCGGAATTGGTGTAACCGGGGACGATCAGGATATCTGCTTCTGAAACTTTCATGCGCCCATATCTGTGTTGTGATGCCGCCGCGATCAAGGCCGCGGCGGCATTAACTTCAAGGAGTTCTCTCAGGCGTTGCCGAAGACGCGGTTGAAGATCGTGTCGACATGCTTGGTGTGGTAACCGAGGTCGAACTTCTCGCGGATCGTCTCTTCAGAAAGGGCGGCGCGCACTTCCTCGTCGCCCAGCAGTTCCTCAAGGAAGTCGGCACCCTGTTCCCAGACCTTCATGGCGTTGCGCTGTACCAGGCGGTAGGCGTCCTCGCGGGAAACGCCGGCCTGCGTCAGGGCCAGAAGAACGCGCTGCGAATGCACGAGGCCGCGGAACTTGTTCATGTTCTTCAGCATGTTGTCCGGGTAGATCACCAGCTTTTCGATGACGCCGGCCAGACGGTTCAATGCGAAATCTAGGGTAACCGTGGTGTCAGGGCCGATGGCGCGCTCCACGGAGGAGTGGCTGATATCGCGCTCGTGCCACAGCGCCACGTTTTCCATGGCGGGCACGACCGACATGCGCACCAGACGGGCAAGGCCGGTCAGGTTTTCGGTCAGAACCGGGTTGCGCTTGTGCGGCATTGCCGACGAGCCCTTCTGGCCGGGAGAGAAGAACTCTTCCGCTTCCAGAACCTCGGTGCGCTGCATGTGGCGAATTTCGATGGCGACGTTTTCGATCGACGAGGCGATGACGCCGAGGGTTGCGAAGAACATGGCGTGGCGGTCACGCGGGATGACCTGCGTGGAGACCGGCTCGGGGATGAGGCCGAGCTTGGCACAGACATGTTCTTCGACGCGCGGATCGATATTGGCGAAGGTGCCGACGGCGCCGGAGATCGCGCCGGTGGCGATTTCGGCGCGGGCATTGACGAGGCGCTCGCGGTTGCGGTGCATCTCGGCATAGAAGCGGGCGAAGGTCAGGCCCATGGTGGTCGGCTCGGCGTGGATGCCGTGGCTGCGGCCGATGCGCACCGTGTTCTTGTGCTCGAAGGCGCGGGTCTTGAGAGCCGTCAGCACCCGGTCCATATCGGCGAGCAGCAGATCGGCGGCGCGGACGAGCTGGATATTGAGTGTGGTGTCCAGCACGTCGGACGAGGTCATGCCCTGATGCACGAAACGGCTGTCGGGGCCGACAAATTCGGCAAGATGGGTGAGGAAGGCAATGACGTCGTGCTTGGTCACGGCCTCGATTTCGTCGATGCGGGCGACGTCGAAAGTGGCGCTGCCACCCTTTTCCCAGATGGTCTGGGCCGCGGACTTCGGAATGACACCGAGCTCGGCCAGCGCGTCACAGGCATATGCCTCGATCTCGAACCAGATGCGGAACTTTGTTTCCGGCGACCAGATGGCGACCATTTCCGGTCGGGAGTAACGAGGGATCATGGCAATGACTTTCTTAGTGGAGGAATTTTGCTGCCCGTTTAGCAAAGTGTTCCGGTAATCTCAATCTATCAAGCTGCATGGCTATGTCGCTCGCTGCGCACGCCGGCAGAGGATTGCGCCCGCAGGCAGGAGCGGAAGGACGGCAAAGGGAAAATACAGCCCTAGGCCAAGAATTGCGAACTGATAGATCGCGCCGAGCGAGGTGAAGAGCTGCTGGAAGAACCAGATGCGGGAAAAGGCCGGCGCATGCCACTGCGCATAAAAGATGCGGTACTGGAACGCGAAAAACGCCGCCGCGACCGCTATGGTGAAGATGGCGATGGCCGCACAGCTTGCCGCAAAGCGCAGCGGCAGGGCCGAGGAGGCGGGTAGCAGACGCAATGCCGCCATGGCCAGCGGCCAGCCCAACAGGCCGCCGCAGAAGAACAGCGCGATTATCTCGGCGGCATGGTCGGTCTCCAGCCGGTTCCTGAGATAAAGGCCAAGCAAGGCGGTGGCCGCCGAACAGCTTGCCCAGATGAACGAGGCGAGAAGGGGAAACAGCGCTTTCGAGATTGCGTTGCGGAAACCCTGCCTGTCGCTGTCCATCAAGCCCCCGCCTTCAAGCGCCCGTCGTAATACTTCCGGCGTTGCCGCCTTTTCGGCTACGACCTTGCGGTTTCCGCTGCCGCGCGCAGCAGCGAAACCGTCTTGCGATAGTCTTCGACGCCATCGCCCTTGAAGACGGCTGAACCTGCCACCAGCGCATTGGCGCCGGCAGCGATGATCGCGCCGGCGGTTTCCGCCGTCACACCGCCATCCACTTCCAGTTCGATCGGCCGGTTTCCGATCATCGCCTTTGCGGCGCGGATCTTGTCCAGCATGGCCGGAATGAACTTCTGCCCGCCGAAACCGGGATTGACGCTCATGATCAGCACGAGATCGACATCATCCAGCACGTTTTCGATGACGGAAAGCGGGGTCGCGGGGTTGAGCGTCACGCCGGCCTTCCTGCCGAGCGTGCGGATAGTCTGAAGCGAGCGATGCAGGTGAGGCCCGGCCTCCGCATGCACGGTAATCCCGTCGCAGCCCGCCTTGGCAAAGGCTTCGAGATAGGAATCGACAGGGGCGATCATCAGGTGACAATCGAAAAAGGCATTGCTGTGCGGGCGAAGCGCCTTGATGACATCCGGCCCGAAGGAAATATTAGGCACGAAATGCCCGTCCATGACATCGAGATGAATCCAGTCGGCGCCCGCTTCCGTGACATCGGCGACTTCCTGTCCCAGCTTGGCGAAATTGGCAGCCAGAATGGACGGGGCTATGCGGATGGGCAGGGACATGGGGCAAACTCCTCTCGACGCGTTGCGTAAGCTGCCTTTAACATCAAGTATCGGGGTTTGAAACGGCTGGCAGCGCGGTTGCTGGTGGTTTTCAGCCGTGCTTCAGCGAATTTCCGGCAAGGTCGGCCGGACCTATTGCCTTTCGGCCTTCTCCACCGGCTCGAAACGCTGGCCGTTCCAGCGCTGCAGGCGGTAGGGATTGTCCGAAAGCTCATGTGAGGGATTGAAGCCGAGATCGCCGATCACGGTTTTGAAGACGGTGCCACCCGTCAATATTTCGGGCGCGGGTTTCGACTGTGCCTGTACCGCCTCCGCAAGTGCTGCGGTGAGTTCCGTTGCCGCATAGGCCGGCAGGACATAGCCTTCGGGCTCGATGCCGGCGGCGCGCAGTTCACCGGCGGCGGCCTGAGCCGAGGGCAGGGTATCAAAGGCAGGGCGGGTGACCGCCAGCACATTCGCGGCCAAAGGGACGGGATTGTTGGCCGCATTCATGGCGTCGCCGCCCATGACCGTCAGGGCAAGGTTTTCGGAGCCGGCGTCTCTGGCGATGATGGCGACGTCGTTGCGTTCGGCGCCGACGAAGACATGCGTGATGCCGGTTCGCGCCAACCGGCGCACAAGCGCCACCTGCTGTTCCTGATTGGGGCGCATCGTATCGGCAAAAGTGGGTTTGAGGCCGTTTTCCTCGAGTGCCGAGCGGATGCGGTCGACCAGTTCGCGGCTGTAGATCGTGCCGTCATCCACCAGCCCGATGGAATGTCCCTTCCAGTCGCGCAGGATGATTTCGGCGATCCTGTCCGATTCTGCCCGGTCGGACGGGGCAAGCCTGAAAAGCGGCCAGCCATATTTCAGTGCGTCTTCCATGAGAATCGGCGCACGGCTGGAAAGCGTGATCGCCGGAATGGCGGCCGCCTTCAGCGGCGGCAGAACACCCTGAAGTGTTTCCGTGCACAAAAAACCGATCGCGGCGCTGACCTTCGCGGCTGCCAGCCCATCGGCGATCGCGCCGCCGCTGCCATCTTCGCAGCTTTCATGGATTTCCACGACATCCAGGCCAAGCTTGGCAGCCGCCGCCTTCGCGCCCTGCCGCACCTGCTGGCCCAACAGCTCGTAAGGGCCGTTCTGCGGGGCAACAATGCCGATCGACGCCGCGCTTGCTGAGCCCGCAAAGGCAAAACCGGCGATGATCGTTAGCAGGCGAAGTGAAAGCATGACGTGAGCGAAATCCTGTTGTCCCGGCTTGATGTTTATCGGCAACAACCGGTTTTCCAAAGGAAAAATACGTGCGCGTCACTGACATTCCTGCAAAACCACCACATTGCCCACGTGCCGGCATTGTTTTTGAGGATCAGCTTGCCGATCTTTTGCTCGTTTCAGGGCTTGCGCGTTTTGAGCGCAGCTCCTCCCCAAGACTTTGCTCCACCCATGGTAACTGGGACATGAGATCGTTCCATTCGAAGGAGGGGCCGGCGCGGCTGGTCAGATTGTTGTGCCATCTGGTCAGTTCCGCGAAGCGCTGATCGTCGGTTATCCTGACTTCGTGGTCGCGATAAACTTTGTTTATCAGTCTTCCGAGTGTTTCATGTGGTGGATTATTATTTTTTGCACGCAATTGATTATATCAAAGTTGTAAGTGCGTTAATTCATGGATTCCACACTGCGACGGAATTTATGTCCGTATGATCTCCGCTGGTTGTTCGGCGGAACTGTTTCACTTCGGGAAATTTGGTGAGACTGGCGTTCATATTGCTTGATGGATCGCTTTTTAAAGATGTCAATTTTAAGTTGTTTTTGCCCGTCGCGAATGAAGATGACCCTTGTCGTTGATTTTCAACGGAACTTTAAGCGTCCGTCTCTCTCGTCGCGGGGAAGAATTCAGCGCGGCTGAATTACTGTATTGCTTTATAAAACTATTATATTTGTGGAGTAGAGATACAATTTGGAGGGTGCGCGCTATTTATTGTGCCTTCTAGAGTGCAGCCCACAAAAATGCACATTTTATTTCCACTTCCCTAACTTGCTGATATATATTCGAAATATATAAAGCTTCCCATTGGTGGCATGTTTTTTCTCGTGGTTTTTTCGCAATTGCGAGAAGATTTGCTTGACGGAAAGTAAATGATTGGCTTAGATATAAGTGTTTCAGGGGACGACTGAAATTGGCTGTAACAGGCCTCGGAAAGTGTTCCGGTATAAGCACTGCCAGACTATATTGCATTCTATATTCTATTTTTTTCATTACGTATAAACCGCTTCGGGAAACTGGGGCGGTTTTTTACATGGAGCTAATTTAAGCAATTTAAAATTGAATTTGTGAAGCCTCCGGCAAAGACGTTCCATCATTTTTATATTTACAGAAAAGATATCGCGCGGAGAGGGCGGGTGTGACGCCGGCATATATACGCGTGTAACCGTTTGAAAACACCGCCGGCTGCCCTTTTCCCGGCAGGCGAGCTGCTCGGTTTCCTGTTCGGCTTTATTTCAGGGCGGCGAGCGCGTCTTTCGCAAAGGCGGAGATCGGTTCCGGGAGCTTATCCGGATCGAACCAGCCGATGGCGGAAAGCTTGTCCGGTTCGGTCAGGGCAGGTTCGCCCTCTGTGTCACGGGTGACGAAGATCAGCGAAACCCAATGGTGCCGGTCTTCCGGATCGATAAATTCGCTGTGGCAGAGAAATTCGACGTCGCCGATCGTGAGCCCGGTTTCTTCCTCGGCTTCCCGACGCGCTGCGGCGAGGCAGGTTTCAAGGTGATCGACCTTGCCACCGGGAATGCTCCAGTATCCGGCTTCCGGCGCCTTCAAGCGCCGGCATAAAAGCAGGCGGCCTTCGCGCAATATGACAAGACCCACGCCAACGCCCGGAAAATCCAGGCCTGGTTTGATGGTCGATGTCATGCTGTCCATTGCGCTGGTCAGGCCTTGGCGTTGGCCACGATCAGCATGAAGGCGGGAATGTCGTCGCCGAAACCAACCGGTGTCGGGCCGTCATCATGGTCGCGATAGTGGCGGCGGCGGTCACGGTTGTCATCGTTGGCATGCAGCGGGTTGCGGCTGTTGCGCTCGGAATTGCGCGGGGTCTTTTCCGGTTTGCGTTCTGCTTTCACCTTGTCGTCTCCCTGAGCCGCGATGTCCGTGTCCGCAGCGGATTGTGCACCCTGATTGATGGTTTCCACCGGCGCTGCGTCGCGACGGTTGCGGTCGCGGCCTCTGCCGCCCCGTTCCTTGCCCCGGCGGCCGGAATTGCTTTCGAAGCTTTCCATAGGCGCGGGAAGGGTGGAGAGATCACCGTTCAGCCACTCGATCTTTTCGCCGATCAGCTTTTCGATCGCGTCGAGATATTTCGTGTCGCTTCTGGTGACGATGGTGAAAGCCTTGCCCGAGCGACCGGCACGGCCGGTGCGGCCGATGCGGTGGACATAGTCTTCCGAATGAATGGGAATATCGAAGTTGAAGACATGGCTGACATCCGGGATGTCCAGGCCGCGTGCGGCAACGTCGGAGGCGACGAGCAGCTTCAGATTGCCGTCCTTGAAGTTCTGCAGCATCGTGGTGCGCGAACGCTGGTCCATGTCGCCATGCAGCGCGCCGACGGAAAAACCGTGGCGGTCGAGCGAGCGGAACAGGTCCGCCACATCCTTCTTGCGGTTGCAGAAGATGATGGCGTTCTTCAGTTCGGCCTCTTCGGCGCGGACGAGATCGCGCAGCACGGCGCGCTTCTCATAATCCTTGGCATGCGCGGCGACGATGCGCTGGGCAACGGTCTTGGCCGTGGAGGAAGGCTTGGCAACCTCGACACGAACGGGGTTCTGCAGGAAGCGGTCAGCCAGCTTCTGGATTTCCGTCGGCATGGTGGCCGAGAAGAACAGCGTCTGCCGGGTGAAGGGGATCATCTTGGCGATGCGTTCGATATCGGGAATGAAGCCCATGTCGAGCATGCGGTCGGCTTCGTCGATGACGAGGATTTCAACGCCGGTCATCAGCAGCTTGCCGCGCTCGCAATGGTCGAGAAGGCGGCCGGGCGTGCAGATCAGCACATCGGCGCCACGCTCGAGCTTGCGGTCCTGGTCTTCGAAGGAGACACCGCCGATGAGGAGGGCGACGTTCAGCTTGTGATTCTTGCCGTATTTCTCGAAGTTCTCTGCCACCTGTGCCGCAAGCTCGCGGGTCGGCTCGAGGATCAGGGTGCGCGGCATTCTGGCGCGCGCACGGCCCTTTTCGAGCAGCGTCAGCATCGGCAGAACGAAGGACGCGGTTTTGCCCGTGCCGGTCTGTGCGATACCGCAGATATCACGCTTTTCCAGCGCCGGCGGAATGGCGCCAGCCTGAATGGGTGTCGGCGTCGTGTAGCCGGCATCTGCAATAGCGGAAAGAACTTTTTGGCTCAGGCCAAGATCAGAGAATGTTGTCAAAGGAAGAACTTTTTCCGTTCTGGTTCGGTAAGAACACCTGCGTGCCGCTACGGCACTTGCAAAGACTTGGCGCGGGGATAGGCCCAAATTGCCGGAAAGTCAAGGAAACAACGGGAAAAGCGCACGAAACGTGATGCTTCGCGCGGGGCTTTTGAGCCTTGGGCGTGGATTTGTGCGATTTATCGTTAAAAGAGCAAAAGAAGCGTTAAAATCAGGCTGCTATTTCAGATAGGTTTTCAGCTCCGCCCCGGCGATCAGGAACCGCATGGGATCGACAGGCGTATCGTTGCGCCGCACTTCGTAATGCACATGCGGGCCGGTGGAGCGGCCGGTGCTGCCGGCGCGGCCGATAATATCGTCGGCTTCGACCCTGTCGCCAGTCCGGACGAGGATGGCGGAGAGGTGGCCGAATCGGGTGGAGACGCCCTGGCCGTGGTCGATCTCGACCATATTGCCGTAACCGCCCGAGTTTTCCGCCACCGTCACCCTGCCGGCGCCGGTGGACTTGACGTCCGCACCGGTTTCGGCGCGAAAATCGATGCCGGTATGCAGAGCGGGACGCCCGAGAAACGGATCCATCCGGTTGCCGAATCGGCTGGTGATCGCCCGGCCGGGGGCAGGGTTCCCGAAGGGCAGGGCGGTCGCGCTTTCCTTGACGACATCAAGCCGGTTCAGCGCATTGTCGAGATTGGTGAGCGACAGGTTGAACGGATCGGTTTCGCCGCGCTCAGGGGCGGCATAGGGACCACCGACATCCTCGGTGCCGTTTTCCTCGATCTTCAGGCCCGCCTGCCGGATGATGTCCTGCATGGCGCTTGCCTTGTCTTCGGCGTCACTGGTCAGCCTGGCGATGCGCGATATCTGCTGGCGTTCGATATCCTTCAGCGACAATGTAACCTTGGAGAAAACCCGGTCTGCGCGGTCCGAAGGTGTTTCGCCGGATGCGGGCACATAGGCGGCCCGTCGGTCTGCTGCTGCTTTTTCCGCCTGCGGCTTCGGAGCCATTAGCTTTTCAATGGCGGAAAGGCCGCCGGAAATATCCGCGCGTTTTTCCGGCACCATGGCGTTCGAAAGCGAGGAGGGGGCGGCCGGAGCGGCGGCGATGCCGGAATTTTCGGCACGTTCCAGAAGCTCGCTCATGCGCCCGTGGCGCGAGGTGAGCGCGGCTTGCTGTTCCAGCAGTTTTTCCACTTTCTTTTCAACGACCTGCTGATCGAGTAACTGCCGGGAGGTGACGCGGTCCACCTGGGCTCTGAGCGCGGCGATGCGATCTTCATAGTCATTCTGCATGCGCGTCTGGCGCGCCATGGTCGCGCCGATCAGGTCGTCGCGCAGGATGAGATAGCCGGTGGCGCCGAGATAACCGAGCGAAAACAGGCCGATGGTGCAGCCGGCAAGCGCTGCCATCCATGGCCGGATGGTCACATGCCGCACGTTTTCGCCGCGCGCGAGAATGAGCACGTGTGGCTCACGCTTTTTGCCGAATACCCGGTTTTCCGCCGTATCAGTCACAATCTCTCTCCGGACTGGCCGATTTCTTATGGGAAATCATAATTCGTTAAGGTTAACGAAGTTTTGCCGGAGATGCGTAGCGGCGGTGGTCAGCTATGGCTGACGGATGTGAGTGACCGATAGAACGAGGGCGTCAGGCCGGCTTCGGCGCGGGCAAGGTCGTTGAAGGGCGGTTTCAGCGGGCCACGGAAATTGGCGCGTACCAGTTGCCTGAAGGTTGCGGCCGGGTCTTTCTTTTCACGCGCGCAGAGGAACCGGAACCATTTGGCGCCGATGGCGACATGGCCCTTTTCGTCATTATAGATGACATCGAGAACCGCGGCACTTTCGAGGTCGCCGGTCTCGCGCATCTTGGCCTGCAAAGAAGGGGTGACGTCCAGCCCGCGCGCCTCCAGAATGAGCGGCACGACGGCGAGCCGTGCGGTCAGATCGTTGCGGGTGGAATGCGCCGCCTGCCACAGCCCGTCATGGGCGGGCAGGTCGCCATAGTCGGCGCCGAGGCTGCGCAGCCGGTCCCGCACCAGCCGGAAATGTTTCGCTTCCTCGAAGGCGACCTGCATCCAGCCGTCAAAAAAGGAATGCGGCACCGGCTCTCTGGCATAACGGGCGACGATGTCGAGCGCGAGATCGACGGCGTTGAGTTCGATATGGGCGATGGCATGCAGCAGCGCGATGCGGCCCCTGACGCTGTGAAGGGAGCGGCGTTCCACCGCGGTCGGCGGAACGAGTTCGGGCTTCTCGGGTCTGCCCGGCCGCTCGGGCAGGGGCGGATCGAGCGGCGAGCGCAGCGACAGGCGGCGCTCGAACCAGCGCGTCGCGGTTTCCTGCGCCAAAGCGGTTTTCCTGTCGAGACCCGCACAGGCGATGGCTTCCGTCGCGCCGCCGCGCAGGGACGTGATCTTGAACGGGGGCGTCACCACGGTTCCGTCCTTCAGAGGTTCCTTGCGGCCTCGAGAACGGCCTGCGCATGGCCCGCGACCTTCACCTTGTTCCAGATTTCCGCGATTTTTCCATCGCGCCCGATAAGGAAGGTGGTGCGTTCCACGCCCATATATTTCCGGCCATACATGCTTTTTTCCTTCCAGACGCCATAGGCTTCCAGAACCTTTTTATCCTCATCGGAGGCCAGCATGACGGAGAGCGCGTGTTTTGCCGCAAACTTGTCGTGGCTTTTGACGCTGTCGGGTGAAATACCGATGACGACGGCGTTTGCGGCCTCGAATTCGCCACCGAGCGCGCTGAAATCGATCGCTTCGGCGGTGCAGCCGGAAGTATCGTCCTTTGGATAAAAATAGAGGATGACGGCCTTGCCTTGAAGTTTGGACAGTGTCACCGTCCCTTCACCGTTGCGGGGCAAAGTAAAATCGGGAGCTGGGCCACCAATCGTCAAGTCTGTCATAATCTACCTTTCTTTCGCCGGGATGTTGAGGGAAAGTCGCCACATTCGATATATAGCGAAACCGCGCGTCGTCCAGATCACGATTCAGATTTCAGGCAAATAGGGTCTGAAATCTGAATCGTGATCTGAATTAGAGAATTAGAGCGGGATTCCGGACGAAAACCGCTTACACTTTTCGCCATCCCGCTCCGGTGTTGCGGCGAAACAAAAGCTATCCAGGGGCAAACACGGGCGTATGGCTGAAATACGGGGTGAAAAGGTTACGTTCGGCAGGCGCGATATCATTGCGCTGCACGAGCTTCCTTCGGCGCAGGCGGAAGATCCCATCATCGTGCATTGCCCGCCGCCGCGTTCCATGGCGCGCGCTTTCTGCAAGATTTTCGCGGCACTTTTTGTGCTGGCCTTCCTCTCCATCGGCGGCATCATTCTGTCCGTCGAGACCGGCTCCATCGACAGGACGTTGTCCAGCCAGGCGCAGCAGGCGCTTGAGCGGGCACTTGGCCCGCACTACAGCGCGCGCATCGGTTCCTCGGCGATCCGCTTCTCCACCGGGCTGCGGCTGGCGCTGGTGGCCGAGGATGTGGATATCATCGAGAAGGAATCCGGCCAGCATCTGAGCCGGGCACGGGCTATCGGCATGGCGCTCGATCCGCTTGCGCTTCTGGCCGGCCGTGTTTCGGTGGAAAGCCTCGAAGCCGATGGCATGGAACTGGATACGGCGCTGCTGCCGAAGGGTAACGGCTTTGATCTCACCAGCATCAAGCTCGACGCCGTGCCGCAGCAATTGCAGGAGGCCTTCGGGCAGCTCGACAAGCTGGCTCAGGCCTTTTTAAGCAGCGGCACCGAGGAAATCGATATTTCCAGCGTTTCCATTCACCTGCCGCCGAGCGAGCTCGGAAAGCCGCGCACCATCGAGGTGCGGGAACTGTCGCTGACACCCGACCAGCAGGGTGGATATTCGCTGGACGGCGAGACGATGTTTAACGGTGAAGTCGCCAGCGTGGCGCTTCAGACATCGGGATCGGGCGGCAGGATCGACGGTTTTCAGGCCCGTATCGATGGTTTCGATATCGGTCCGTTTCTGGAAAAATACGATCCCGACGGAAATCTCCATGAGGGGCTGAACGTCAAGACGGGTGTGAATATTGTCGCCCGGCGCGCCACGGAAGGGCAGGAGCCCAGGCTGGACGTCTCGGTCGGCATGGGCAACGGAACGCTTCTTATCGGCGGCGAGGCCCAGACCTTCACCTCCGGCACCGTCAATGCCCGTTACGACTTTGTAAAAAGCACCGTGGTCATCGACAATTCGCGGGTGGAACTCGGGCGGACGATCATTCCGGTCGCCGGTGAAATCAGCGATACGGACGATGGATTCGGCCTTTCGCTCAGAATAGACAATGGGATCGCGTCCTCCGAAGCCTCGGGCGAGGCGCCGGTTCCCTTCAGCCTGAAGGCGGACGGGCATTTTGCGGCAGCCACGAAGCAGCTCGATGTTCCCTCGCTTTATGTCAGCGGCCCGCTCGGAGACATGGCGGGATCGCTGAAGATCCGGTTTGGCCAGGGCTCGCCGGAAATCAGCTTCGGCGGTCAGATTCCGAAGATGGAGGCGACGGCGGTCAAGCAGCTCTGGCCGTTCTGGATGGCCCACAAGCCGCGCGACTGGGTGGTGTCCAATCTTTACGGCGGCACCATCACCAATGGCTCGATCGCGATCTTCATCCCGCAGGGGCGGATGTGCGGCCCCGGTTGCCCGCTGGTGCTTGGTGAAAGCGAAATGCAGATCCGCTTCGATATCGACGATACGCGCCTCAACACCACCGGCGACATTCCGCCGCTGCGCGATGTCGATGCGCATTTCGACCTCGTCGGCGGCAGGATGGCCGTCGATATCAAGCGGGCGACATCCTATTTCCCCTCCAACCGCTCACTTTCGCTTGAAAACAGCCGTTTCCTCATTTCTGCCGTTTACGAGAAGCCGCTGCTTGGAAATCTGGAGCTGAACGTATCGGGCTCGGCCGATGCCGTGGCGGAGCTTGCAACGCTCAATCCCATCAACGCGCTGAAGGACACCCAGTTCAAGCCGGAAGATTTCACCGGCGACGTCAAGGTCAATGCGAAACTGACCGTCGGCCTGCTCTCCAGCCACAAGCCGCCGCCGCCGGTGTGGACGGCCGATCTCGACCTGAAGAACCTGTCGCTGACGAAGCCTTTCGCCGGCCACAAGGTGACTGCGCTTGACGGTTTCATGACGCTGAACGACCACCAGCTCAAGCTGGAAGGCAAGGGCCGTGTGGACGATGTGCCGATGGACATCGTGATGACGGAACCTGTGCGCAAGAACAGCGATGTTGCTCCCACCCTGTCCCTGAAGGCCACCCTGAACGAGACGCAGGTCGCCAAGCTTGCGCCTGAACTGTCCTCCGTGCTGGGCGGTACGACGGTGCTGGAGATCAATGGCGCGGATCCGAAACGCCAGGACATCCGGCTCGATCTCGCCAAGGCATCGATCGTCCTGCCGGGGCTTGGCTGGAGCAAGGGCGTCGGCATTCCGGCCAAGGCCGCCTTCACCTTGGAAACCGCCGATGGCCGCACGACGATCAGCGATTTTTCCCTGGACGGCGACGGTTTCGGCGCCGCCGGCGATATCGTCTTCAGCAAGAACGGGCTGATTTCAGCCGATCTCGACCGGGTGCAATTGTCGCCCGCCGATAATTATGCCGTTTCGGTCGCCGCCTCGAAAAACGGCTACACCATCAATGCTTCGGGCAAATCCGCCGATCTTCGGCCGTTCATTTCGAAGCTGCGCAGCCCGTCCAGCGGTGGCGACGGCACATCCCGTTCGCAGCCCACGCTTGCGGTCACCGCGCAATTCGACAAGGTCTACGGGTTCAACGACGAGATTCTTGCCAATGTCAGTGCCGATGTCAGCGTGCGCGATGGCAAGGTCCGGTCGGTCAATGTGCGGGGTGTCACCGGTAACGGCCAGGCGGTCGTGGCGCAGACCACCAATCGCGGGGCGACGGGAACCGTGACGCTGACCAGCAGCGACGCAGGCTCTCTCGCCCGCTTCGCCAATATCTACAGCCGTATCCGTGGCGGCCTGCTCAATCTTGCCCTGACGACCGCCAATGGCAGCGACTGGAGCGGCTCGCTCGACCTGCGCAACTTTGCCGTGGTCAACGAAGCGAAGCTGCAGGATATCGTCGCCACGCCGACCGGCGAGGACGGCAGGAGCCTCAACAATGCGGTGCGCCGCAATATCGACGTCAGCTCGGAAAAATTCCAGCGCGGTTTTGCCCGGCTCGTTTATGTCAACGGCTCGGTGGCGGTCGAAAACGGCGTCGTGCGCGGTGAACAGATCGGCGCGACATTCCAGGGGCTCTTGAAGGATCAGAACGGCCGCATGGACATGACCGGCACCTTCATGCCTGCTTATGGGCTGAACCGGCTGTTCGGTGAATTGCCCTTCATCGGCATCTTCCTCGGCAATGGCCGCGACCGCGGCCTGCTCGGCATCACCTTCAAGCTTTCCGGCCAGACGGACCAGCCGAAGCTGACGATCAACCCGCTGTCGCTGATTGCGCCGGGTGTCTTCCGGCAGATTTTCGAGTTCCAATAAAAAGGGCCGCTTGCGCGGCCCTTGATGCGGGTTTGGCGCTGGTTTTACGCCGGGCGAACCAGAACGTGCTTCTTCTTGCCGACCGACAGCTTGATGACGCCATCGCCGGTGACTTCGCCGGTGCCGACGACCTGACGCTCATCGGAAACGCCCTGATCGTTGATCTTCACCGCGCCACCCTGAACGTGGCGGCGGGCCTCGCCATTCGAGCCGGCAAGGCCGGCGCGGACGATGAGGGAAAGAACACCGACGCCGTTTTCCAGTTCGGACGCCGGAACCTCGATGGAGGGCAGGTTTTCGGCAAGCGCGCCTTCTTCGAAGGTCTTGCGCGCCGTTTCCGCTGCCTCTTCCGCCGCTGCGCGGCCATGCAGGATCGCCGTCACTTCGGTGGCGAGGATTTTCTTCGCCTCGTTGATTTCCGATCCGCCAAGCGCGGCGAGACGGGCGATCTCATCCATCGGCAGGGTGGTGAACAGCTTGGCGAAGCGAACCACGTCCGCATCTTCCGTGTTGCGCCAGTATTGCCAGAAATCATAGACCGGCAGCAGGTCCTTGTTCAGCCACACCGCGCCCGATGCCGACTTGCCCATCTTCGCACCGGAGGAGGTGGTCAGAAGCGGTGAGGTCAGCGCGTAAAGCTGCGGCGTCCCCATGCGGTGACCGAGGTCGATGCCATTGATGATGTTGCCCCACTGGTCCGAACCGCCCATCTGCAGGCGGCAGCCGGTGCGCTGGTTCAGCTCCACATAGTCGTAGGCCTGCAGGATCATGTAGTTGAATTCGAGGAAGGACAGCGACTGTTCGCGGTCAAGACGCGTCTTCACGCTGTCGAAGGACAGCATGCGGTTGACCGAGAAGTGGCGGCCGACATCGCGCAGGAATTCGAGGTAGTTCAGACCACGCAGCCAGTCGGCATTGTTGATCATCAGCGCCGGATTGTTGGCGCGATCGTAATCGAGGTAATTGGCGAAGACGTGCTTGAGCGAGGTGATGTTGTCCTCGATCATGTCGACCGTCATCAGCTTGCGGGCCTCTTCCTTGAAGGAGGGATCACCCACCATGCCGGTGCCGCCGCCCATCAGTGAGATCGGCTGGTGGCCGGTCTTCTGCATCCAGTGCAGCATCATGATCTGGGTGAGGTGACCGACATGCAAACTGGAAGCCGTCGGGTCATAGCCGATATAGGCGGTCACGGTTTCCTTGGCGAACAGTTCGTCGAGACCTGCCTCATCGGAGATCTGGTGAATGAAGCCGCGCTCATCGAGCGTGCGGAGGAAATCGGACTTGAACCTGGACATAACCTTTTACTTTCTGGTTTGATCTTTTCCGTCATTGAAAGCCAATGAACGCCGGGGCTTTATCATTGTTTTTTGAAATGTGCACCCGTTTCGGCCATGAATATCGGGATTCACGTCATCATGATTCGATATTGCAAGGGAGCGGCGCGTGGGCGAGGTCAAAACGGCAATCGGGCTGATGAGCGGCACATCGATGGACGGCGTCGATATTGCGCTTTTGCGCACGGATGGCGAAAGCGTGGTCCGACACGGGCCGAGCGGTTATTTTCCCTATGATCAGGGCCTGCGCGCCATCTGGCAGAAGGCATTGATCACGGCCAAATCCATCGTCGAAAGGCGCGAACGCCCCGGCGATCTGGGTGAGGCCGAGCGCAAGCTGACGCTTGCCCATGCGGCGGCGGTTAAATCCTTCCTCCATCGCCACAGGCTTCAGCCCGGCGATATCGATGTGATCGGTTTTCATGGTCAGACCGTGCTGCATCGGCCGGATGAGGCGCTGACCGTGCAGATCGGCGACGGGAAGCTGCTCGCCGAAGAGACCGGCATCGACGTGGTTTACGACATGCGCGCCAATGATATGGTGCATGGCGGGCAGGGCGCGCCGCTGATCCCCGCCTATCATATGGCGCTTTCCGCCAACCTGCCTGATGGTTTCGAAACGCCCGCCGTCTTCGTTAATATCGGTGGTATCTCCAACCTGACCTATATCGGCGAGGCGGGACGGCTTGCCGCCTTCGATAGCGGTCCCGGCAATATGCTGATCGACCAGTGGATCGAGGCGCACACCGGCAAGGCCTTCGACAAGGGCGGCAGGACGGCGGCGGCTGGTAGCGTGGTTGCTTCGCTGGTGGAGCGTTATATGGAAAGCCCGTTCTTTTCGGCCAATATCCGCCGCTCGCTCGACCGCAGCGATTTCGTGCCGCCGCAAAAGGGCGAGGCCTCGCTGGCGGATGGCGCGCGGACGCTGGCGCATCTGACGGGTGCGGCGATCCTCAAGTCGGCGAGTTATTTGCCAGAAGCGGCTAAAACCTACGTGGTTTGCGGCGGCGGGCGGCTCAATCCTGTTATCATGGCGGAGTTTGCGGGCCTTGCCGCAAAGGTTGGGGCGCGGGTGATCGCGGCCGAAGAGGCGGGTTTCGATGGCGGGGCGATGGAGGCGGAGGCCTGGGCCTATCTGGCGGTGCGCTCGCTGAAGGCGCTGCCGCTGACCTATCCGGGTACGACGGGGGTTAAGGAGCCGGTGACGGGTGGGGTTTTGGTGCGGGGGTAATAGATGAAGGTGAGCTTGGCTCACCCCCCCTCTGCCCTGCCGGGCATCTCCCCCTCAAGGGGGGAGATCAGCCAGATGCCTGCTCTTCGCCTGAGTTGCGAAACTTGAAGTTGGTCGATCGGTTGCCACGATTCGATCTCCCCCCTTGAGGGGGAGATGCCCGGCAGGGCAGAGGGGGGTAAGCCCAGCCCGCCGGGGACCATTGTAGGGATATCAAGCCTGCCCGGATACCGGGCGGCCAAATCACCGAATACGCTTGGCCGCCGGTTCCGGCACCAGTTCGCCGTTCAGGCGACGGTCGAGGTAGTCCTCGCATTCGCCCATCAGCTCATCCACCTTGCCGTTGAAGAAGTGGTTGGCGCCGGGAAGGGTGCGGTGGGTGATGAGGATGCCCTTCTGGGTCTTCAGCTTCTCGACGAGGCCGTTCACGTCCTTTTCAGGCGCGACCTTGTCGGCATCGCCGTTGATGATGAGGCCGGAGGACGGGCAGGGGGCGAGGAAGGAGAAGTCGTAGGTGTTGGGCTGCGGCGCAATCGACATGAAACCTTCGATTTCCGGACGGCGCATCAGAAGCTGCATGCCGATCCAGGCGCCGAAGGAGTAACCGGCGACCCAGCAGCTTTTCGAATCGGGATGCAGGCTCTGCACCCAGTCGAGCGCGGAGGCGGCATCGGAAAGTTCGCCGGCGCCGTGGTCGAATTCGCCCTGGCTGCGGCCGATGGAACGGAAGTTGAACCGGAGCGTCGTGAAGCCGCGCTTCTGGAAAAGATAGAAGAGCTGGTAGACGATCTGGTTGTTCATCGTCCCGCCAAACTGCGGGTGCGGATGAAGAATGATCGCGATCGGCGCGCTCTTTTCCTTGGAGGGTTGATAACGGCCTTCGAGGCGACCCGCAGGGCCGTTAAAGATGACTTCGGGCATTGGTACTCCGGTCGTGTTTTTTCATTCCCGAACCGCATTCTTCCGATGAGAAGACTTGACGAACTGTGTCATCTTTTCTAGAACGCAGTTTAGAATAATTCGAAACTTTGCGTGTGCTCAAGCACTCGGGTCGTGTCATAAGGCAAGCGCAACTGTAATTTCAAGAAAAATGCGTTTTGGCGCATATAAGATTGAGCGAAGCTTTTCCGCTATGACGGGTTTAACGCGCACATATATGGACTGGAACGCCACGGCGCCGCTTCTGCCCGCCGTGCGCGATATCCTTGTGTCCGCGCTCGATCTTGCCGGCAATCCGTCTTCCGTGCACCGGGAAGGGCGCGCTGCCCGCGCCGCCGTGGAGGCTGCCCGTCGCGACGTTGCCGCACTTGCCGGCGCGCAGGCATCCCATGTCACTTTCACCAGCGGTGCGACCGAGGCCGCCAATCTGGTGCTGACGCCGGAATTCAGAATGGGGCGTGCGCCTGTGCGTTATGGCCGCCTTTATGTGTCCGCCATCGAGCACCCCGCGTTCCGCGAAGGCGGCCGCTTTGAGAAGGATGACGTTACGGAAGTTTCCGTTACGTCAGCGGGTGTCATCGATCTTGCTGCGCTTGAGGCGCTGCTGTCGTCGCACGACAAGTCCACCGGCCTGCCGATGGTCGCCTGCATGCTGGTCAATAATGAGACCGGCATTCTCCAGCCGGTGGCGGAAGCCGCGCGGCTCGTGCACGTGGCAGGCGGATTGATGGTGGTGGATGCGGTTCAGGCGGCGGGCCGCGTTCCGCTCGATATCAATGCGCTGGATGCGGATTTCCTCGTCATCTCGTCCCACAAGCTCGGTGGCCCCAAGGGCGCCGGCGCTCTCATCTCGCGCGGCGAGGTGATGATGCCGAAGCCGCTGATCCATGGCGGCGGGCAGGAAAAGGGACATCGTTCCGGCACGGAAAATACCTTGTCGGTCATTGGTTTTGGTGCCGCCGCTGCCGTGGCGGCCGAGAGACTGGCGGACGAAGCGACGCGTCTAGGCGCGCTGCGGGCGAAGCTGGAGAACGGCATGCGGGTCAACGCGCCCGATGTCATCATCCATGGTGCGGATGTTGCCCGTGTGGGTAATACGACCTTCTTCACCCTGCCGGGCCTGAAGGCGGAAACGGGACAGATTGCCTTCGATATCGAGGGTATAGCGTTGTCTGCCGGTTCGGCCTGCTCTTCCGGCAAGGTGGGGGAAAGTCATGTGCTGACGGCGATGGGGCACGATCCCAAGCTCGGTGCACTCAGGATTTCCCTCGGCCACGCGACCGACGAGGCCGATATAGACAGGACGCTTGCGGCGTTCACGAAAATTGCCGGACGGCGCAAGCTTTCCGGTCAGGCCGCGTAAAATGTGGCAAAGAATTGCGGAATAGCAATTTTCCGCTTGCCGGGATGTGTGAAAAGCGCCATCCCGCACCTACATGGGTATAAGCTCCGCCCCGGCTGACGGCTCGGAACGATTTGCCCGAAGATGAATAAGGCGGCTTTCCGCCTTGATACGTTGACAAGCCACCGGACCTTGGCTCCGGCGAGATTGGAGAACGACATGGCAGCGGTTCAGGAAACGATCGATCAGGTCCGCCAGATCGATGTGGACCAGTATAAATACGGCTTCGAGACAAACATCGAAGTCGACAAGGCTCCGAAGGGCCTTTCGGAAGAGGTGATCCGTTTCATCTCGGCCAAGAAGCAGGAGCCGGAATGGATGCTGGAATGGCGTCTTGAGGCTTACAAGCGCTGGCTGACGATGGAAGAGCCGACATGGGCACGCGTAAGCTACCCCAAGATCGACTTCAACGATCTCTATTATTATGCCGCGCCGAAGACCGCGCCCGGCCCGAAGTCGCTGGACGAAGTCGACCCGGAGCTTCTGAAGGTCTATGAAAAGCTCGGCATTCCGCTGAAGGAACAGGAAATCCTCGCTGGCGTCGAAAAGCGCCCGGTGGCGGTGGATGCCGTGTTCGACAGCGTCTCGGTCGTCACCACCTTCAAGGCGGAACTGGCGAAAGCTGGCGTCATCTTCATGTCGATTTCGGAAGCCGTGCGCGAGCATCCGGAACTGGTGAAGAAATATCTCGGCTCGGTCGTCCCCACGACGGACAATTTCTACGCGACGCTGAACTCGGCCGTCTTCACCGATGGTTCCTTCGTGTTCGTGCCGAAGGGTGTTCGCTGCCCGATGGAGCTTTCTACCTATTTCCGCATCAACGAGAAGAACACCGGCCAGTTCGAGCGTACGCTGATCATCGCCGAAGAGGGTGCTTACGTCTCCTATCTGGAAGGCTGCACGGCCCCGCAGCGCGACGAGAACCAGCTTCACGCCGCAGTTGTCGAACTGGTGGCGCTCGACGATGCCGAAATCAAATATTCCACCGTCCAGAACTGGTATCCGGGCGACAAGGAAGGCAAGGGCGGCATCTACAACTTCGTGACCAAGCGTGGCGATTGCCGTGGCGACCGTTCGAAGATTTCGTGGACACAGGTGGAAACCGGTTCTGCGATTACCTGGAAGTACCCGTCCTGCATTCTGCGCGGCGATGACAGCCGCGGCGAGTTCTATTCGATCGCGGTTTCCAACGGCCACCAGCAGATCGACAGTGGCACCAAGATGATCCACCTCGGCAAGAACACGTCGAGCCGCATCATCGCCAAGGGCATCGCTGCTGGCTTCTCGGAAAACGTCTATCGCGGCCAGGTTTCGGCTCACCGCAAGGCGACCAACACGCGCAACTTCACGCAGTGCGATAGCTTGCTGATCGGCGACAAGTGCGGCGCTCACACCGTGCCCTATATCGAGGCGAAGAACTCGTCTGCGCATTTCGAGCACGAGGCGACGACGTCGAAGATTTCCGAAGACCAGCTGTTCTATTGCCTGCAGCGCGGCATCCCCGAAGAAGCGGCCATCGCGCTCATCGTCAACGGCTTCGTCAAGGAAGTCATTCAGGAACTGCCGATGGAATTTGCCGTGGAAGCGCAGAAGCTGATCGGCATTTCGCTGGAAGGTTCGGTCGGCTGATAGTCACCCAAATATGCACCTGAGTGCGCGACGCTCGCGCACCTTCGCTCACACTATTCTTAGGATAAATCCATGCTTGAAATCATCGACCTGCACGCAAAGATCGCCGATACCGAAACCGAAATCATCAAGGGTCTCAACCTGAAGGTTGCCGCCGGTGAGGTTGCTGCCATCATGGGGCCGAACGGTTCCGGCAAGTCGACGCTGTCCTACATCCTGTCGGGCCGCGAAGATTATGAAGTCACCTCCGGTGACATTCTCTATAACGGCGAAAGCATTCTGGAACTGGATGCGGCCGAGCGCGCCGCCAAGGGCATCTTCCTTGCCTTCCAGTATCCGGTTGAAATTCCCGGCGTCGCCACCATGCAGTTCCTGAAGGTTGCGATGAACGAGCAGCGCAAGGCGCGTGGCGAGTCCGAACTGACGACGCCGGACTTCATCCGCCGCGTCAAGGAAGCGGCCGGCGATCTGAAGATCGACATGGAAATGCTGAAGCGTCCGCTCAACGTCGGTTTCTCCGGTGGCGAGAAGAAGCGTGCTGAAATCCTGCAGATGGCGCTCCTGGAGCCGAAGCTCTGCGTTCTCGACGAAACCGATAGCGGCCTCGACATCGACGCCCTGAAGATCGTGGCTGACGGCGTCAATGCGCTGAAGTCGCCGGATCGCGCCACTGTCGTCATCACCCACTATCAGCGCCTGCTGGATTACATCGTACCTGACAGCGTTCACGTTCTCTACAAGGGCAAGATCATCCGCTCGGGTGACAAGGCGCTGGCGCTGGAACTGGAAAACAATGGTTACGCCGACATCATCGGTGAAGCGGCCTAAGCCGAAGGCCAGGAGGTGATGTCCATGAACATTCAAGCTACCAACCGGCTGACGCCCGCGGAAACCGCGCTGGTCGATGCCTATACCGCCAAGTTCAGCGAATTGCCGGGCGATGGCGCCGTGGTTGCCGCTCGTGACGTGCTGTTTGACGATCTGAAGACCGGTGGTCTTCCGACCCGCCGTATCGAGGCTTGGCACTATACCGATCTGAAAAGCCTGCTGCGGACCATCCCGGAAGACCAGCCTGCACCGGTTATCGAGAAGGCTGTATCCGTCATTGCCGGTTCGCCTGTCGCTTACGTGCTGCATGGGACGGCCAATACCGGCAAGATCGACGAGGTTCGCGTTTCGAGCTTTGCCGGAAGCCTGGCCGACGGTTCCGCCGCCGCAGGTCTTGCAGAAGCCAGCAAGGATGACACGATCGGCCGCATCAATGGCAGCTTCGTGCGCGACGGTCTGGTGCTCGACATTCCGGCCGAGGCCGAAATCGAAAAGCCGATCGAATTGCAGGCGATCCATGGTGCAGGCCAGGTTCACAGCCGCTTCCCGGTGCGTTTCGGCAAGGGGTCCAAGGCAACCGTCATCGAACGTCACCTTTCGGTGACTTCGGACGCGGCCTTTGTTTCCTCCGTCAGCGACATCGTCGTTGAGGATGGCGCGGAAGTGACCTGGATCATCCTGCAGCAGCAGGGTGCCGCCGATATCCATCTTGGCCAGCTGCGCATGAAAATCGGTGCGGACGCCAAGATTCGCATTTTCATCATCAATGCCGGTGGCAAGCTGGTGCGTCAGGAACTGCGTATCGACGTGGAAGGCGAGGGCAGTGACCTCATCGTTCGCGGCGTCAACCTCTTGGGTGGTGAAACGCATACCGACGTGACGATGGTTCTTGGCCATAACGTGCCGAACACGACCTCGACGGAAGTGTTCCGCAACGTGGTGTTCGACCGTGCAAAGGGCATTTTCCAGGGCATGATCCGGGTGGCCCCCGATGCCCAGAAGACCGATGCGAAGATGGCCTGCAACACGCTGCTGATGTCTGATGATGGCGAGTTCTCGGCAAAGCCGGAGCTTGAAATCTTCGCCGACGACGTCCAGTGCGGCCATGGTGCGACGGTTGCCGATATCGACGACAACCATCTTTATTACCTGATGGCGCGCGGCGTGCCGAAGGCCAAGGCACGGGCGATGCTCGTCAACGCCTTCGTCGCGGAGATCGTCGAGGAACTGGAAGACGAAGAAGAACTGGTAGAGGCGCTGGAGACGATCATCTCCGGCTGGCTGGAACATCATGCCTGAGAGCGAACGCGCCGCAGTGGCGGCCCCCTATGACATCGAAGCCGTGCGCCGGGATTTTCCGATCCTGTCGCGCGAGGTCTATGGCAAGCCGCTGGTCTATCTCGACAACGGCGCGTCCGCTCAAAAACCGCAGGTGGTGATCGACGCCGTCTCGCATGCCTATGCGAACGAATATGCGAACGTGCATCGCGGCCTGCATTTCCTCTCCAATGCCGCAACCGACGCCTATGAGGCGGCGCGCGAAAAGGTGCGCCGTTTCCTCAATGCCGGTTCGGTGGACGAGATCGTCTTCACCAAATCTTCGACCGAGGCGATCAATACGGTTGCCTATGGTTACGGCATGCCCAAGATCGGCGAGGGCGACGAGATCGTCATCTCGATCATGGAGCACCACTCCAACATCGTGCCGTGGCATTTCATCCGCGAGCGGCAGGGCGCGAAGCTCGTCTGGGTGCCTGTCGATGATGACGGCGCGTTCCATATCGAGGCTTTCGAAAAGAGCCTGACCGAGCGCACCAAGCTCGTTGCCATCACCCATATGTCGAATGCGCTCGGCACCATCGTGCCGGTCAAGGAAATCTGCCGCATTGCCCATGAGCGCGGCATTCCGGTGCTTGTTGATGGTTCGCAGGGCGCGGTTCATATGCCGGTCGATGTGCGCGATATCGATTGCGACTGGTATGTGATGACCGGCCACAAGCTTTACGGTCCGTCGGGCATCGGCGTGCTTTATGGCAAGGCTGACCGGCTGCGCGAGATGCGGCCGTTCCAGGGCGGCGGCGAGATGATCCTCGACGTTTCCGAGGACAATGTAACCTATAACGAGCCGCCGCATCGTTTCGAAGCCGGCACGCCGCCCATCGTGCAGGCCATCGGCCTGGGTTACGCGCTTGACTACATGGACAATCTCGGCCGCGCCGCGATTGCCGCGCATGAGGCGGATCTTGCGGCTTATGCCGCTGAGCGGTTGCGTGAGATCAATTCGCTGCGCATCATCGGCAATGCACCGGACAAGGGCGGCATCTTTTCCTTCGAGCTTGAGGGCATCCATGCCCATGATGTCTCGATGGTGATCGACCGGCGCGGCGTTGCCGTGCGGGCCGGCACCCATTGCGCCATGCCGCTCTTGAAACGGTTCGGCGTCACCTCCACATGCCGGGCATCGTTCGGCCTTTACAATACCCGCGCCGAAGTAGACTCTCTTGTCGAGGCGCTGGAATATGCGCGCAAATTTTTCGCCTGATATCGGGATTAAAGAGATCAGGATTGAGGTTTAAGACCATGACTGCCGAAGCCACTGCAAAGACCCAGGATGCGACCGAAGCTCAGGAAAAGGTATCCACCATTCCACCGGAAGAGTTGGCACGCCTCAGCGACGACGTTATCGCGGCGCTGAAGACCGTCTACGACCCGGAAATTCCGGCCGATATCTTCGAACTCGGTCTCGTCTACAAGATCGACATCGAAGACGACCGGATGGTCAAGATCGTCATGACGCTGACCGCTCCCGGTTGCCCGGTGGCCGGTGAAATGCCGGGCTGGGTGGAAAATGCCGTTGGCGCCGTCGAGGGTGTTTCCGGCGTCACCGTTGAAATGACCTTCGATCCGCCGTGGACGCCGGATCGCATGTCGGAAGAAGCACAGGTCGCCGTCGGCTGGTACTGACGTGATTTTGACGGGTGTCATCTCTTGATGACATTCTCAGGCGCTATTAGATTGAATTCCATAAACATCGAGCCTTGAACTCGATTGTCGAAGGAGAATGAGCCCATGGGCTTTGCGATCATGACCATGACGGGGGCTGCGGCCTCTCGCGTTAAAGCAATCGTCGAAAATTCCGGACCGGACGCCAAGGGCGTGCGCGTCGGCATCAAGAAGGGTGGCTGCGCAGGCATGGAATATACCATCGACCTCGTGACCGAGGCGGATGCAAAGGACGATCTGGTCGAATTCGAAGGGGCGAAGGTCTGGGTTCAGCCTTCCGCCGTGCTTTATCTGCTCGGCACCCAGATGGATTTCGAAGTGACCAAGATGCGTTCCGGTTTCACCTTCAACAATCCCAACCAGACCTCGGCCTGCGGCTGTGGTGAATCGGTTGAGCTGAAGCCCGCCGATCTGGCGGCACTGGCGAAGCAGCGCGAGGCTGAGGCGAGCGTTTGATCGCTTGCGTGGGCTCTTCGATGGCGCGGGGTCCTTTCATTGTGCACGCAGCATTCCTGCAAACGCGACGTCATCCTCGGGCTTGACCCGAGGATCCATTCCCCTCACATCGCTTGAAATGTGCGTAGATCCTCGGGTCAAGCCCGAGGATGACGGAGGACAGGTCTGAGCTTTCGTTTCCCGGAACTGATTGTCACCGGAAATCAGTTTTCGAAGGACGATGACTGCTGTTTCAGGGTATTGATAAAATCCGCCAGAGGATGAATCGGTGGCGTCGTCGTCAATAACGGTTCGAGAGCGGCGGCGATCGTCTGGCAATCGTCTGCCGAGAGCGACCGAAGGCTCGAGACGATTTTGTTGTAGACAGGCGTCCCGCGCGCCGCGAAGGAGCGATTGATCACAAACTGCTCCGTCTGCCCGTCAACGCGCTCCACGAAGAGGGCGAGCGAACCGCCGTCAGCGGCGGCAGCGCTGTCCGATACCGATTTGAACATCCAAACTCCGTCCGGTAAACTGGAGGGCGAGCCTATCCGATTGACGCCCTGACGCAAGATCAGCAAGGATATCGGATATTCTGCGAGGTTTGGCGGAGGTACGGAACCGCATGCCTTCCATGCTCCGGGAAGGCGTTTCGGGCCACCGGCGGGATTGATCGTGGGGAGTGAACCGGGATGGACATCAGTAGCGCCTCGATTGATATCTGGACGATAGGACTGATCGTCGCCAGCGTCGTGGCTGGCCTGACGCTGATCGTTGGTATTGTTTGCCTTGCATTTTACTGGGAGGAGACAAAGGGATCTGCGGCATCCAAGGGTGATGCGTTGAATAGCCCCCCGCTCGAACGGACTGAGGGTGGAGACTGGCCCACAGTGCACGGCGACGCGAGTGGGGGAGCGCATCATTGAACAGGCAGACTATTTGATGAGGCCGGAACCCGATATGATTGCGAATGCCAAAGCCGCGGTGCGGGCGGCATTTGGGGGTGTCACTTTGGGTGGCGGCATCGGTCTCTCCGAGGCGCAGGCGCTTGATGACTATGCGAATGATGAAGTTCGCGCGACATGCCGCGCTGGCGATGAGAAGAATGATTGGGCGGCGATCCCGCCAAGGGACCTCAACAGACATTCCGGCAGCCCCGCCTTCCTTGATGCTGAAGGAATGCGATTTCATTTGCCTGCCTATATGATTGCTGATCTTGATGGCGACTACAGGCATGAATTCGCACCCTATTTATGCGGGTGCCAGGAGAAGTTTTCCTTGCTGACCCCTTTGCAACGGACTGCCGTGGAAGTGTATCTCCGTGCCATCAGTGAGAGGGAAAATGTGCCGTCCTATCAGGATGACATAAATCGCGCACTTGAAGAGTGGGTTGGTCTGCGCGCGCCTTAGCGAGCGATTAAAGCGGTTCGGCTAATCCCTGGAAGAACCAGAGGTTTCCGTTTATTGTCCCAAGAGCCGGTTGCGGTTTGAAATCCAGCTTTCATTCATGCCTGAGCGCTTCGATCGGGCTGAGGCTTGCCGCCCGCCGTGCCGGGAAATAGCCGAAAATCACCCCGATGGCCGCCGAAAAGGCGAAGGCGAGGAAGATGATCGACGGGCTGGTGACGAAGGGCACGTTGAGATAACCGACGACAGCGTAAGCAAGGCCGAGGCCGGTGAGGATGCCGACGAGGCCGCCGAAGGCCGACAACATCACGGCTTCCACCAGAAACTGCGTCAGCACCTGTTTTTCCAGCGCGCCGATGGCAAGCCGAATGCCGATTTCGCGGGTGCGTTCCGTCACTGACACCAGCATGATGTTCATGATGCCGATGCCGCCGACCAGCAGGCTGACGGCCGCGACCGCGCCCAGAAGCCCGGTCAGCAATGTCGTCGTGCCCGTCATGGCCGAGGCGATCTGGGTCATGTCGTTGACGGTGAAGTCGTCCTCACGGCCGATGCCGATGCGGCGGCGCTCACGCAGCAGGTTCTGCAGGTCGCTCTGCACCTTGGCGGTGGAAACGCCATCCTGCGCCGAGACCATGATCGAAGAAATGGTGGTGGTGCCGCCGATGCGCCGCTGGTGGATTTTCAGCGGCATGATGATGGTGTCGTCCTGATCGTCGCCGAGGCCGGACTGGCCTTTTCTGGCGAGAACACCGATGACGGGGCAGGAGATGTTGCTGACGCGGATCGTCTGACCAACAGGGTTTTCCGCGCCGAAAAGTTCCTGCCGCACTGTTTCGCCGATGATGCAGCCGATCTGGCCGCCGCGATCTTCGGCGGGCTGGAAGTCGCGGCCGAGAGCGATCGTCCAGTCCTGCGCGATCAGATAATCATTGGTGGTGCCGATGACGCTTGTCTGGTGGTTCTTGCCGCCGAAAATGACGGTTGCTGCGGAACTGCGGTTCTGGGGCGCGACAGCACGGATGCCTGTGACCTGGTTGCGGATGGCCTCGACGTCGCGGTCATCGAAGCGTTTGGCTTCGGTGCTGGCCCGTCCGGGGCCGAACTGGCCGGGGCGGACGAACAGCATGTTGGTGCCGAGCCGCGAAAGCTCCGATTTCACCTGTTCGGTCGTACCGTTGCCGATGGTGACCATGGCAATGACGGCGGCGACGCCGATGACGACGCCAAGCACGGTGAGGAAGGAGCGCAGGAGGTTGCGGCTGATGGCGCGCAGCGCAAGACGCGACGTTTCAAAGAACATCGGTAGTCTCCTTCTTGTCCGCCGCGCTGTCGGAGGCGAGATGCCCATCGACGAAACGCAGCAGGCGTCCCGCGTGGGCGGCGATATCCTCTTCATGGGTGACCATGACGACCGTGATGCCCCTGTCACGATTGAGCGCGGTGATCAGCTCCATGATCTCGATGCTGGTTTTCGTATCGAGATTGCCGGTCGGCTCGTCGGCCAGAAGCAGGGCAGGGCGGGTGACGATGGCGCGGGCAATGGCCACACGCTGCTGCTGGCCGCCGGAAAGCTCCTGCGTGGTGTGATCCTCGCGGCCTTTCAGGCCCACCTGCGCCAGCGCCTCCATGGCACGTTCGCGCCGTTCGGAAGCCTTCATGCCGCGATAGATCAGTGGCAGCTCGACATTTTCCACCGCCGAGGTGCGGGAAAGAAGATTGAAGCCCTGAAATACGAAACCCAGCATGTGCCGGCGCAGCAGCGTCAGATGCTCATTGTCGAAGCCGCTGGTCGGTACGCCCTGAAACAGATATTCGCCTGATGTCGGCACGTCCAGACAGCCGATGATGTTCATCGAGGTGGATTTGCCCGAGCCTGATGGCCCCATGATGGCGACGAATTCCTTCTCGCGAATGGAGAGGCTGACGCCGTCGAGCGCGCGGATCGCCGCTTCGCCGCGGCCATATTGCTTGACGACATCGCGGAATTCGATGAGCGGCGGCTGTTGCATGCGGTTCTCCTCCGTCAGCCGGCGTTGCGGGCCGTTGCGTCGGTAATCACCTGATCATCGGCTTTCAACTCGCCCGATTTTACCACGGTATGCTGACCGTCGGTGGAGCCTGTTTCGATGGCGACGGAGACCGGCGTGTTGTTGCGCAGCACCCACACGGTTCTCTTGCCGGTCGCGGCCTGACCGGCATCGCGGTTCTGCGAGCGTCCCATGCGCGGCGGGCGGAACAGGCTCATCAGCCCGCCACCACGGGAGGCGGATTCGCGCGGCGGCGTATAACGAAGCGCGGAATTCGGCACCAGCAGCGTGTCCTTGATTTCCTCAACGATGATATTGGCGGTCGCCGTCATGCCGGGGCGCAGCAGCAACTCCGCATTGTCGACCGTCAATATGCCCTTGTAGGTCACCACATTGGACACGGTTTCGGAGGCGAAACGGACCGTTTCGATTTCGGCCGGGAAGCTGCGGTCGGGATAGGCATCGACATTAAACGTGGCCTTCTGCCCGGTCTCGACCTTGCCGACATCGGCCTCATCCACCGAGACCTGCAATTCCATATGGCGCAAATCGCCGGCGATGGTGAACAGCACAGGCGCGTTGAGCGAAGAGGCGACGGTGGCGCCGGGATCGACGCTGCGGGTGAGGATGACGCCATCGATGGGCGAGACGATCTTGGCCTTGCCGAGATTGACTTCGGCGAGCCGCAGATCGGCTTCGGCCGAAAGCACGGTCGCTTCGTTGACCTCCAGCGTGGCTGCGGCCGCATCATGGGTGAATTGCGCCGCATCGAGATCCTGCTGGCTGGACACCCGGTTCTGCACCAGCGACCGCAGGCGCTCCATGGATGTCTTTGCCGAGCCGAGATCGGCGCGCGCCTTCAGCACATTGGCCTTGGCGGAGGCGAGCTTGGCGCGGGCGCTCTGCACGTCGGCTTCGAGCTTGTTGGTATCCAGCTCCGCCAGAACGTCTCCGGCCTTGACCGGGCTATTATAGGTGACGTTGACCTTGCGCACCGTGCCGGACAATTCGCTCGATATATCGACCTGATCCGTCGGCTGGACGGAGCCGGTGGAGGTGACGATGACGGACAGATCGCCCTGGCGCGCCGCTTCCGTGGTGTAGCTATAGGCGACGCCCGCCGCACGCGACTGGTAATAATAACCCAGGCCACCGCCGATCAGAACAAGGAAGGCGGCCACATAAAGATAACGGCGCGATTTCTTCTTCCTGCCGTTTCTGTTCGTTCCCAGAATCTCACGCAGATCGGGTTGGCTGTTTGGTGTATCGCGGCCAATGCCGTTGGCGTCATTCATTCTCGTCACCCGCAAAATTCAAAATACCACAGAGGGTTGTTTCCGCTCAGCGGTTTATCCGTCCATCTGTCGTTCTGTATTCCTCTGATTGTGGGAAGTGACATAGCTTGCCCCAAGGGTGAAGTGAAAACTTGGTAATATTTATGATAGTTCTGGTCTGATAGAGATAAGCACTGGAGAGCCCGATGCCACCGACACGGCAAAAGGTTTCAGCAGCGACAGTCAGGACGATGATGAAATGAACGACAATGTGGTGAAGTTCCGCAAACCGGTGCCGCCGAAAAAACCGCGCGAACCGCTGGGTCCGAAAGCGAGGAAGGCTTTGACGATTGCGGCTGTCATTTTGTTTTTCGTGGCTGCGTGGGGTTATTTCACGCTGATGGGGCAGGGGTAGGGCGAAAAGTTCGCCGAAGCGGGCGGATGGCGTTCCTGAATGCCATTATTCCAATGACCGCGATTGTGCAGCAAGTCAAAACTCTCGGCCATCAAATCAAAGGAACCCTCCCGAATGCACGACAGAGTTCAAAGCGCTATCCCCAACCTAGTTCCGGAAGTAGTTGATAAATTGGAACGCCTTATCATTGATGTTGTCACAAGCATCGATGAGGGACGAGATTGCACAGATCAGCTTGCGGCTATTAACACGTTTTCTGGCAATCAAAATTATAACAAAGAAACGTTTTTTAAGCTCTATAGCTGGACGAGTGAAAGAGAGTTCGCCGAGTTGATCTCGATGGGGCCTCCCCCTAACATTCCTGACTTAACCGTGGACGAAATTGCTGCATGCTTGGATATTGTGGAGAGTGCGGCTGAGCCACGCGCAAGCTTTTGCTTTCGCATTTTAGAGCAGAATTTTCCGACCGTCTCCATAACGGATCTCGTCTACAATCCGGATATAAAACTAGATAATTTCGCCTTGGCAAATGAAATACTCGACCACGCATCAAAGCCCAACATCATCCGGCTGTAACTATCGAAACATGGCCGATAGCCAGCACCACCATTGGAGATTTGACCTGTGGCATTTAGAGGTGCAGTCTACCTTACGATAACGGCACACTTCTCGTCGGTTCGCCCGTATAGTCAGGCAGACTGCTTCCTGCGGCGAAGAAGCAATCGGACATCAATGCGAACAGTCATTCATGGAAAAGTAGAGAAGCGGTGGCGACCCCTGCAGGACTCGAACCTGCGACCTACTGCTTAGAAGGCAGTTGCTCTATCCAGTTGAGCTAAGGGGCCGTCATGCCGGGCAATCGATACTCCGGCAAAAACTTTGATCGTCGTGTTTCAGTGCGTCCAGGGCTGGGTGCGGTTGAAACGAAAATTGTCGGTGTAGGAAACCACCTTGCGGGTTGCTTCTTTCGGCAGGATGACGCGGTATTCGATGCCCTTGCGCTGGGCATAGGCTTCGGCCTGTTCCTGCGTCTCGAATGTTAGCTTGACCTGCTGCTTCATGTCGGAGCTGGAGGTATAACCCATGATCGGATCGATCTTGCGCGGAACCTCGGCGTCGAATTCCAGAACCCAGACATTGGTCTTCGCCTTGCCGGATTGCATGGCGGTTTTTGCAGGGCGGTAAATCTTCGCAGACATGTCGAAACTGCTCCGGTTGGACAGTGGGGCGCAACACCCCGAATTATTCTTCACGTACCTGAATAGAATAACCAAATCGTGTCAGGAACGTTGAATTTGAAATGGACTGACTTCAGGTGAGAGTCAAGACGATTATCCCGCGCTTTCCTTTCGCGCCACTGCAACGCCGGCGACGGATTTTGCCGATCGAGGCCGCGACTGAACAAAGATGAATTTCCCTGTTGCGGACTTCAGGTGAACCGTGTATTCCCCAGCCATCGCCTCGGCGGAGTGTAGCGCAGTCTGGTAGCGCATCTGGTTTGGGACCAGAGGGTCGGGAGTTCGAATCTCTCCACTCCGACCATTTTAAAGCAAAACATCAGCTTTCCGGCGTAACCTCTTTCAAAAAACCAGTATTTATTCCGCCGATGGTCCGGCCAGCGTGCTCTCCGCCGTGCCGATCGTCATCACATTGCCGCGCCATGCCACCGCGCTGCCGATCCAGCTGCGTGCCCAGACGACGGGCATGATCATGTCGCGGGCGATCATGGCCGGCAGCGTGTGGAGCGATACCGGCCAGCCATTAAGGGCGGCAAGCGCCAGTTCCGGCACGTACATGAGGGCGAGCGCGGCAAAGGCCGTTGCCACGAGGTTCACATCCATCATGGTAGCGGCGGCGAGCGCGAGGAGGAGTGGGGGAAGTGCGCCGGTCAGGATTTCCGGTGCGAAATATTGCGGGAAGGTCACGCGTCTCAACCGCGCCCAGCGGGTCTGGCGCGACCAGATTTCGCCGGCATGGCGCTGGCCGAGTGGTTGCTCGAAGGGAGTGGAGACCAGATGCACCTTGCGGCCGGCGCTTCGCACCAGCTTTGTCGAGGCGGCGTCTTCGGCGATTTCGGCGGCGAGGGCGCGAATGCCGCCATTCTCCTCCAGAAACGGCTTGTTCCACAACATCGACTTGCCCTGCGCAAAACCCATGCCGATCGCTTCCGCAGCATATTGCCAGCGCCCCTGCGAGCCGTTGAGGAAGGCGCATTCCACATGTGCCCAGAAGCCCGCCGGCCGCGAGCCGAGCGGCGGCGAGCAGACCAACCCGCTATCCTGCCGCCAGGCCGACATCATGGTCGTTATATAGGATTTCGGCATCAGCACGTTCGAATCGGCGAGAATGACCCATTCGTGGCGGGCGGCGCGCCAGCCCTTGACGCAATTGTTCAGTTTCGGATTGGCACTGATGCGGTCGTCACCGATCAGCAATTGCGCCGGCACCGTGGGGAAGGCCGATTGGGCTTTGCGCACTTCCGCGATCACGGGATCGAATTCATCGGCGACGCAGAACAGCAGCTCGTAATCCGGCCAGTTGAGCTGGAAGGCGCGCGACAGCGTCAGCGGCGTGAAATTTTCGACGCCGCGCAGCGGCACGACCAGCGAGACCGGCGGTTTCTTCCGCACAAGCTCGTTTTCGGCATCGCGTCTCGTCAGCCGCCAGCCGGCCAGAACGATGCCGAGAAGATTGAAGGCAAGGAGCAGAATTGCGCAAAGGGCAAAGACAGTTTCCATGCTGGCCAGTTCCACTCCCAAGCTTTCGGCGGTTATTCCGCCAATCGATTCCATGGAATTCGTCTCTGCCGATTATAACGTTTGCGTGACAGTTACATGTCATCATCCGCAGGCGGACGGGCTGCGCCGCGTGTGAAAACCTGGTGAAGACACATGGCCGCAAAAGAAAAGCCCTCCGTGGTGAAGGGCCCAATCGTCACGATGACATGAATTCTAGTGGATGTTCAGAATATGGGCATGGCTGCTTGCAACGAGAAACGATTCTCGCGCTATTTCGATGTCGCATTTGCCGGCGATCGCATCGAGGCAGTTTTTGCAGGCTTCCTGATGTTCCGGGCCGTGTTCCTCCGGCCAGCGGTACATCAGCATGTCCAGCGCCACCAGCGGGCTGTAGATTTCCACAGCCGCCGACAGTGGCAGGTGGATCGCCACCGGCTTCATCCACAAGGCGTGGTGACACGGCTCCGTTCTGTTAATCAGCATATCATTCTCCTCCCTGTTTATCTGGTCTCGACAGCCTTTCTCACTCCCATGCGCGAAATGTTTGCCTCACGAAATGGTTCCCGATCACCTAAAATGTGATCGATCAGGGGGTTCCAATTTTCCAAGATGAATGGAAGATGAACGAATAGATGAACCGGAGATGAACAAAACCGCCCATCAGGCGTTGTTGTGTCCATAAGAAGGAGAACGCATATGTTCAATTTGTCAGGCATTCAGGAAAGCTTCTTCGGGGATCGCATGGCGGGCGTCTGCCAGGCGATTACCTCGGCGCTGGCCTTCGAATCGGGCCTCGAAAAGTCACGTATTTCGGCAAGCGTCGAAAATGACGTGATCTATCTGGAAGGCACGGCCGATTCGGTCGAGGCGATCGACATCGCCATCAATCTCGCTTCTTCCATTTCCAATTGCCGGGTTTTGAGCCATATCGAGCCGGTCTACTGATTATTGCGTCGGCCGGGTGAAACCTCGTCCGGCCCGTTCAGACGCAATAACGCGGCAATCTTACTTTCGGTTGCCGATTTGCGCACTGCGGATCATATCGCCCGGCTTGATGCCATAGCGTTTTGCAGTGCCGCCATTCAGTTCAAGAACGAAATTCACCGGGCCGCGGGAGCTGATGATGGCTTCCGAATGCGGAACCGCGTTCTCGTGGATATGGGTGATGCGCCCGTCGCGGGCGATGAACAGCATGTCGAGCGGGATGAGGGTGTTGCGCATCCACATGGCGACGTCGCGTGACATACCGAAATCGAACAGCATGCCACTTTCAGGCGGCATCGACTTGCGGAACATCAGGCCCTGTTCGCGCTGGGCATTGTCCAGCGCCAGCTCGGCAGTGAAATCGTGGGTTTTGCCCGAGGCGGTTTCAATTGTCAGTGGCTCTGACGTGAATGTCAGCCGTTCCTGAGACTGGGCGGCGCCCGCAAGCGTGAAAAAAAGAAGCGCCAGAATGGCGCTTTTCACCATCTGGGGCAGGGCGGCCATCAATGCGACATCCCGATGGAGACCGGGTTGTCGGGGTGGATTTCCGCCGCCATCAGGCCCTTGTCGCCATCGCCGAAACGCACCAGCACCACCTGGCCGGGGCGAAGCTCCGTCAGGCCGAAACGGCGCAATGTTTCCATGTGCACGAAAATATCTTCCGTTCCTTCGCCGCGCGTCAGGAAGCCGAAACCCTTGGTGCGGTTGAACCACTTGACGATGGCGCGCTCAAGCCCGCTCGAAGGCGTTACCTGTACATGGGTGCGCACCGGCGGCAGCTGCGAGGGGTGAACGGCGGTCGTTTGATCCATCGACAGGATACGGAAAGCCTGGAAACCGCGGTCGCGGCGCTGGATGAGGGCGACGATGCGCGTACCTTCAAGAATGGTCTGGTATCCGTCGCGGCGCAGGCAGGAGACGTGCAGCAGCACGTCCTGCGTGCCGTTGTCCGGCACGATGAAACCGAAACCCTTGGCGACATCGAACCATTTCACGACGCCGGTAATTTCGGTCAGGTCCACGGCATCGCCCGAAAGGTCCTCGACATCGACTATCGTTTTCGATGACATCCTATCAGCCATATCCTGCCAACCCCTCGATTACGCGCCACACATCGGTCAACTGATTCCTGTGCGCCAGATTAACATCTTGGTAACGGTTCCACGCAAGCCCTAGTTTTTGATTTGCGCAGCTGCTTTTATGTCGCCGTCCTTGTCCGGGGCTTGCCGCCAGGCGTTTAACGGTCCCGGACCCGTGTAATGGAGAGGAAGAAAATGCGGTATCTGCACACAATGGTTCGCGTCAAAGACCTTGGCGAATCACTGAAATTCTATTGCGACCTGCTGGGTCTTGCGGAAATACGCCGAATCGAGAACGAAAAAGGCCGATTCACTCTGGTGTTTCTTGCCGCGCGTGACGACATTGCTGCGGCAAAGGAAAACAAGGCGCCGTGCCTGGAGCTCACCTACAACTGGGATACCGAGGATTATACCGGCGGCCGCAATTTCGGCCATCTGGCTTACGAGGTCGACAATATCTACGATTTCTGCGCCAGCCTTCAGCAGAACGGCATCGTCATCAACCGGCCGCCGCGCGACGGACACATGGCCTTCGTACGTTCTCCGGATGGCATTTCTTTTGAAATCCTGCAGAAGGGCGAAAGCCTCGCACCAGCCGAACCATGGATATCTATGCAGAATACCGGTTCCTGGTAGGGATTTTCCGGCCAATAGCGGCGTTTTCGGGCGCTCTTGCCTTATCCCGAGGGGATGAGGCATAGTCCGCGAATCGAAACGGCCAGTCCCGTTTTGGGGGAAGCACACGATTCCGTTCCCGTGCTGCTGTTGGAAATGCAAGATACGGAGGCCACCCATGAAAACTGTCGAGGGCGCGAAACAACGCGTTTCCTGTCAGCGTCTCGTCATTGCGGTTTCGCTGCTCGGGCTTTCCGGATGCGTTTCGGCGGTGACGGATGACGAGATGGCCGCCAGTTCCAAGAAGCCGGAAATTGCCGCACAGCATAAGCCGCAAACCGCAGCCGTTGCTCCCCAGACATCCGGCGCCCAGCCGGGGCACTATGTGGATCCCGCCGTGGCATCGGCCGCCGGAGCGGCCACGCCTTCCCAGCCGCAGCACGCCGGAGGTCCCGCCCAGGTTTATGGCGCTGCCGCCGATATTGGCGGATTGACGACGCAGCCGACGGCAATTTCTGCCGGGACGGCCAGCATCTATTCCACGGCATCTGCCGTCGCGCCCGCCGCTGCGGCGGGTGCACCGGGCGCGGCCCCCGCCGCAGCGGGCGCTCCTTCCCAGAAGATCATGCCGGCTGTCAGCAGCGTCTATTCCGCGCCGGTGCAGGCGGCGCAGCCACAGCCGGTATCCGTTCCGGTTCCGGCAGCCGCGCACGTGCCGGCGGAACAGCACAGCGAAAATCGCCAGCCCGCCGCCGTGCCGGTGCCGCAGCCGCCATCGGCGCAGCTCGCCGCCGCTGAGCCGGCGGCCAATGCCGGAACGACGGGCGAAGGGCAGGAAAGCGAAGGCAAGGGCGTGACGCTTGCGGCGTTTTTCGCCGGCGCGGCCAAGAAGCGCCTGCCGAAGATGATTGAAAGCGGCACGGCGGGCAACACGCAGGTCGCCGCACTTCCCGGTGCCTCGGACGGCTCGATGGGCATTGCGCTTTCCGGCCGCTCGATGATGTCCGATGAATTTGACGATGCCCATCTCGACGAAGAGGATGACCAGCCGACCGGCCTGATGAAGCTCGCTTCGCTTTCCGGTCTCACCCGCGTTGCCCCGAACGGGCTTTTCCTGCAGACGGACCGGGTCGAAGTCGGTTGCTTCAAGCCGGAACTGGTGCGGATGATCAAGGATGTGGAGCACCACTATAACAGCCCCGCAATCGTCACCTCGGGCTATCGCCCGCCAAAGGGCATAAGGCAGGGCTCCAAGCACTATACCTGCGATGCCGCCGATATCCAGATCAAGGGCGTCTCCAAATGGGAGCTTGCCACCTATCTGCGTTCCCTGCCTGATCGCGGTGGCGTCGGCACCTATTGCCACACCGAATCGGTGCATATGGACACGGGTGAACCGAGAGACTGGAACTGGCGTTGCCGCCGCACCGCTGCGCGTAAGTAATCTCCCTCAGCCTTCCCGTCGAGAATCGTGCGGTTTCGCGCGCTGTCGAGACGGGACATCCCTTCCGCATGGACGTCCGGCCTTGCTTGCTGTAGGAGGCTGTCCTTCATCTTAAGCTTATGGTGCCTTGCGAATGCAGCCGATCTCCACCTTCCCGATATACATCATTTCAATTGCCCGGGCGCGGGCGCGGCTTGATAAGATGCTGGAGAGTGCCTCCGGGCTGGGCCTGGACCTGCGGCCGGTGGAAGGGGTGGACGGCAAGAGCCTGTCGCCGAATGACTGGCGGGATTTCGACCGGCGCGGCTTCGAGTTGCGCAATGGCCGGTATGCCCTGCCGGGGGAATATGGCTGTTATGCCAGCCATATCAAGGCACTCGAAATCTTCCTCGCGACCGATGCGCCCGTGGCGGTGATCGTCGAAGACGACGTTGCCTTCACTCCGGATTTTGCCGGGCGGATCAAGGCGATGATTACGGTGATGCCGGACAATTCCATCGTGAAGCTGACCAACCACCGGCGCAGTGGTTTCAAGGGTCGCAAGACCACCATTCTTGGTGATACGCTGGGGCGCTGCATCTACGGGCCACAGGGATCATCCGCCTGCTACCTCATTTCACGCAGCGCCGCGCAACGTTTTCTGAAGGCCGCAAGGGTTATGACATTGCCCTTTGACCGGGCTCTGGAATGCGGCTGGGGTTACGGCACGCAGGTTTACGTGGCCGACAGGGATTTCCTGCCATTTGGCAACCCGGATACGCTGGTCGGGACGCGGGCGGAATATAAAGACACCAAATTTGCCCGTTTGAAGCGGATCCCCGCCTATCTGTCCAACGTCTATGACAGCATCGCGCGGTATGTTTACGCCTATCGGTAACCGCGAGCGCTCCGCATCAATTGCCCGCTGTCGCGTCATCACGCCAGTAGCAGGCATTGAGACAGCTTTTTTTTGACAAGCGGCCCAGCTTGTCTCGGAAATCCTGCCAATGCGAGAATGGATTGGCGAGCCAGAGGAAGTAGCTCTCGGCCGAAGTTGCTGTCGTCATCGCAGCATCGCAAACATGGTCGACAAATATGGATGGCGATACGGTGGAGCGCGGCAGCCAGGATATGCCTATGCCGGATGGAGCAGGCATATCATATCCGACGTTCTCGGACCGCAGGAAAACCTGACCCGTCGCACCCGGCGGCAGATTTTCACAGATGCGGGCAATTGCCGGCAGGGCCGTTTCGTCCCCGGCAAACAGATACTGTTTTGCCGGCTTTATTCCGAGTCCGCAGGGGCCTGTCATGCCGCAGATCGCGCCAGGACGTGCGCTGCGGGCAAAGGAGCACCCCGGTCCCGCGTCGTCATGCATGACAAAATCGACATCGATCCATCCGCTATCGGCGTCTATCGCGCGGATCGTATAATAGCGAACATGGAAAGAATCTGCGTTCAGGGCCTGGGTATCCTCGGGGCCATTACCCAGTTTTGCGAAATGAAGCCTGACATGCAAGTTCTCCAGCGTATCAAAACGATGAAGCTCGGAGCCCGTAAATCTCAGCCGCTGCATGAACGGGGTGATGCTGCGGCTCTCGACCAGGGTTAGCACGCGAAAGCTCTCATCCATCAAAATGGTCATGTGCGCCTTCCAATCAGTATGAGCAAGAACGGCCCGCCGACCACCGTGGCCAGCAGGCCTGCGGGGATCTGAAACGGGAAGATAAGATTGCGACCCAGCCAGTCGGCGATAAGCAGGATCAGCCCGCCGATCAGCGCCGCTGCCGGCAATTGCGTGCCGGCGCGCTGGAAGCCCGCAAGCCGTGCCAGATGTGGTCCCATCAAACCGGCGAAACTCAAGGGGCCGACGAGGATCGTGGCGCTTGCCGTGAGAATGGCCGACAGCGAATAGAGGCTATTGCGGCTCGCCATGATCGAGACGCCGGTGTTTCTGGCAAAGTCTTCGCCAAGCGGCAGCACTTCCAGCCAGCGGCGGATGAAGGGAACCAGGGCAAGTCCGACGGACAGCAGGAGTGCGGAGATGATGGCCTCACCGGGCGCGACGGCATAGGTGGAGCCGGAAAGCCAGGCCAGAAGCTGGCCGAGCCTCGGGTCCTGTGATGTCATCAAGACCGCCATGACGAAACCGGAGACGGAGCTCAGCGCAATGCCGATCAGCAGCAGCCGGTCGCCGGAAAAACCCGGCTTGCGTGACAGGGTCAGCATCAGCAGCAGAACCGTCAGCGAGCCCGCCGCGCCGGCGAGGATTTGCGCGGAGCGGCTGGGCGCGGCAAGCGTGAGAAGAACCGCGATGACGCCGAGCATCGCCCCGGAAGAGACGCCGAGCACTTCCGGCGATGCCATGGGATTGCCGGTGACGCGCTGCAGAATGGCGCCCGCAAGCGCCAGCATGGCCCCGCCGCTGAAGGCTGCGAGCGCCCTTGGCCAGCGCCAGCCGAGGCTATGCGTGTCGTAGAGCCCCGATAAAAACCAGCCTTCCGTGCTTTTCCCGACGAACAATGCCACACCGGCGGCAAGGCAGAGAATGGCGAGGAGGCCGAGCAGGACCGGCATGGGCCGGGCAAGACGCGCCGCCACCGGCTGGGCACCCGGCTGCGGTGGGGCCGGCATCTTCAGCCGCCGGATCAGCGCAAACATCAGCGGCGCGCCAAGAAGCGCGGTGACGGCTGCGGTCGGGAACAGGCGATAGGTAACGGGGAAAAACAGGACGATCTGGTCGGTCAAGGTCAGCAGCAATGCGCCAAGGGCGGCTGAATGGACAAGCTGCGCCGCCATTCGTCTTGCGTCGCAGGCGCGCGCCAGTGCCGGTGCGGCAAGGCCGATGAAGCTGATGATGCCGACGGAGGCGGTGACCACCGCGGTCAAGGCCGCTGCCACAACGAGTGTCATCAACCGGTAGGCCGCAAGCGACAGGCCGAGACTTCTGGCATTGGCGTCTTCGAGCGTCATGATCGTCAGCGGGCGAAGAAGCAGGGCTACGGCAAGGACGAGTACGGCAAGGCGAGGCGCGAGAAAGGTAACCGCGCTCCAGTCCTGCTGATCGAGATAGCCCGCGCCCCACAAAAAGATGCTGACGAGGAAATCATGGTTGAACAGCACCAGAACCGCACTCGCGGCACCGCAATAAAGGCTGACGATCATGCCCGCCAGCGTGACCGTGACGGGCGACAGGCCTTTGCGCCAGGAGAGTGCAAGGATCGCCAGAAGCGACAGCGCCGCGCCCGCAAAGGCGACCCATTCCTGTGCGCCGGCCCATTGCGGGAACCAGAGCGTTGTAATGGCAAGCAGCAGATAGGAGCCGGCCGAAATGCCGAGTGTCGCCGGCTCGGCGAGCGGATTGCGCAGGATGTTTTGCAGGATAGTCCCGACGAAGCCGAGCGTCGCGCCGGTCATCAGCGCAACGACGATCCTCGGCAGCAGGGTATTGTGAAGCAGCACCTCAGCCGTCACGTCCGGATCGGGAAGGAACAGGGCTGCAAGCGGCATTCCATCCGGCATGCGCAGATAAAGATTGAGGCCGGTGAGGCCGGCGCAGACGATGGCGAGCGAAGCGATCACGATCGCGGATAGATTTACTGTTCTGCTCATGGCGATGCCTTACCGGCAAGGGCTGTGGAAACGAGACGGGCGAAGCGTTTTGCCGGTGGCAACCCGCCGTAAAACAGCACGTCCTTAATGCGCACCAACCGGTTTTCGCGAATGAAGGGCAGGCTTTTGATGACCGGTGCTGCGAGAAGCATGTCCAGTTTCTCGCTGCTGGTATCGCCGATGCATAAAAGCCGCGCCTGCGGATGGCGGGAAAGCTGGTCGGCCGTTACCGTTGTATGACCATATTGAGAGGTGTAGCCGTCCCACGCGTTTTTTATGCCGAGTTGGTCTAGGACATTCTGGAACAGGCTGTTCTTGCCGAAAACCAGCAGCCGCCTGCCGTCTATCACCGTTGCCAGCAACAGGGGGCGTCCGTCATAGGCGGCGAGCCGTGCGCGTGCCTGCTGCATTTCGGCGTCAAAACTTTCCTGAAATGTGTCAAACCGGCCGGGATCGCCGATCCGCGCGGCAAGCGCCACAAGAGCGTTTCCGCCGCTGGTAAGATGGTTTTCGCCTGCCACGACGCCGGCATCGAAACGATGGGTCGGAGCGATGGCGGCAAGCTGTCCGGCGGCCATGGCGAAATCATCGCTATACACGATCAGGCACGGCCGAAGCCGGTCGATAAGTTCGAGATTGGGTTCGGACCGCAATCCAAGCTCGGCGACCGAGGGCGACGGCACCGGCTCGACGACGAGGCTGCGATAACGCTCCAGTTCCGGCAGGGCTGCGGGTTGCATGCCAAGCGCCAGCAGGTTTTGGCCGCTCACCCAGTCCATGGCGACGATGCCGCCGGAGCAGGCAGCCGAAGATGACCGGCCGGCGAGGAAAAACGAACCCGCCCCGCAGAGCAGCGCTCTGCGGGACAGGGAACTGCGCGATATCATCAGAACTTCGCCTGAACCGAGAAGGAGACGGTTCTCGGCGCTCCGAGATAATAGCTGTTCTGCCAGTAGTTCTCGTCGGTGATGTTGCTGACATTCAGCCGGAAAGTCAGCGGATTGCCGAAGTTTTCGGTGGTGTAGCGCAGCCCGAGATCGGCGGTGACATAGGAGGAAAGGCGATCATTGTTTTCGGATGTCGCCCATTGTTTGCCGGTATAATAGAGGCCACCGGTCAGGAAGAGGCCCTCGACGGTGGGGACCTCATATTCGGCATAGACCTTGGCCAGAACATTGGCGACATTCATGGGGCGCTTGCCGTCATAGGTTCCGCCTTCGACCCTGGCGTCAAGGAACGTCACGCCACCGAGAATGGTAAGATCATCCGTCACCTTGCCGGTCGCCGTGAACTCGACGCCGCGATGGCGCTGGCGTCCGTCCTGCGTGTAGACATTGGCATCCGTCGTCAGTTCGTAGGCCTTGGAGATGTCGAACAGCGCCGCCGTCAGCAGCACGTCGCCGACATCGCCCTTGATGCCGATTTCCTTCTGCTTGCTGACCATGGGGGCGAGAATTTGCCCGCTGTTGATGGCCGTATCCGGTGCGACGCCACCTTGCTCCAGCCCTTCGATATAGCTGCCATAAAGAGTAACAGTCTCTATCGGCTTGAACAGCAGCGAGGCAGAAGGCGAGAGCCTTGCTTCATCGTAATCCGGTGCGGAGCGGGCGCCGCTGCTGTCCAGCGACTGGCTCTGGATCATGCTGTAATTGGCGCCGACGAGGGCCGACCATTGTTCGTCGAATTCGATCTGGTCGCCGACGACGAAGTTATGATTGCGCACATAGCCGGACTTGTAGAGCGTACCGGTGTTGGGCGGGAAAGTCGGCTCGGCAGTGTGCCGGGGAGAAGACAGGGGGAAAGACGGCTGCCAGCCGGTATTGGGGTTGTAAGTCGTACCCCAGTCCTTGCCCTGATACATGTAATATCCGGCGGTCAACTTGTGGGAGACCGCGCCGGTGTCGAAGGAGACGTCAGCGAAAAGATTCGCGGCGTCGAAGACGCTTTTTGTCCTGCCGGAGCGGATTGCGATCTGGGAATATTCCTCCGCGGACTGAACAAGATTCATAGTGTGATCCTGAACCGGCCGGTCGATATATTCCCGCATATATCCGCCGCGCAGGGTAATGGCGTCGTTCACATCGTAAGTGAGCTTGGCAGAGTATCGTTTTTTCTCGATTTCGTCGTGAATCCAGGGTTGGCTCCAGTTCCTGCTGGCGTCGGGCGCATCGCCATGCAGCACGCCGTCTGCGAAAGCCCAGTAGGAGTTGGCGGCGTCCAGCTTGTATTTGCTATAGGACGCGTTGAGTTCCAGCTTCAGCCGGTCGGTGATGTTCCAGTCGAAAGCGCCGCTTGCGAGAAAGCGATCGACATTCTGATCGTCGATGGTGGTGTCTCCCGCCGAGCGGACGATGTTGAGGCGATAACCCATATCGCCTTCCGGATCGATACGGCCGCCGAAATCGCCATGAACGAAGGCCTGCGCGCCGCCGTAATTGCCGACCGTCACGCTATTCAAACGTTCCTGCGTCGGGCGCTTGTAGACATAGTTGATCATGCCGGCGGGCGATGCCGCGCCATAGAGAAAGCCCGAAAGGCCGGAAAGAACCTCGGTGCGTTCCTTGTCTTCCAGCACCGTCGCGTGGCTGTAGGAGCGGCGGAAACCGTCTTCGGCCGTGTCATAGGTGGTGAAACCGCGAATATTGGCCATCGGCGCCCAGCCGGACATCTGTGGCGTCTGGCTGCGGATGGTCGGCAGGACACGGTAAATATCCTCAGGCGATTGCGCCTGGATATTCTGGATCAGCTCCCTCGGCGCGACGGCGACCGAGAACGGCGTGTCACGAATGGCAGTCTGCCCCAGCAGGCCAAGGGAGGACAGGGTCTCTGTGCGGTAGCCGTCCTGCGCCAGCCCGTCCTGCTGCAGAGCCGATGCGCCCTGCGAGCCCTGAACGGTGATGGTCTGGAGAAGGGTGGAGTTTCCGGCTGCCGCAACAGTTGCGGCACTGACCGGCGCAGCGATGACCACAGAGGTGGCGTCGGTGAAGGAATAGACGAGGCCCGTGCCGCGCAGCAGTTCCACGATTGCCTGCTCGCGGGTGGTCGCGCGGCTCACACCCTGCGACAGCTTTCCGCGCGCGATCGAGGCATCATAGGAAATCTGCGTTCCCGACAGTTTTCCGAAGGTCGCCAGCGACTTGTTCAGCGGGCCGGCCGGAACCGAATAAACCGCCTGCGCAAAGGCGGGCTGTGCTGCAAGGCCGGCGGCGAGTGCCGATGTCGTCGTCAAAAAAGCGGCGACGAGCGCGCCATGACCCACGCGACCCCGATTGTTACCCTTGTGAGCCGTTGAGAACTCATTCCCCATGTGAAAACCACTCCATTAAATGTCCCCGGAGACCGGCCTGCGGATAGTGCCGGCGGGCTCCCTGAGGACAATACGAATGGCGTTCGAAATTTTTCCTCTTTTTCTCAAGTTTTATCAGATAGAGGAGATAACGGTCAAAAACGGCGTGACTGTTCTTACTTTCCCGCCGAATGGCCGCACCACCGCATCAAGCGCGCGGACGGGATCGGCAAGATCGAATACGCCGCTGACGACATTGTTTTTAAGGGCAGGGGTGGCGATGACCACCTTACCCTTCTGCCAGCGGGCGATGCGATTGACCACCGCCGCGACGGTCTCCCTTTCGGCAATCAGCATGCCCGTGCGCCATGCCGCGATTTCCGAGGCTTCCCTGACGCCACGATCCATACGGCGCGATGCCTGATCGTAGATCAGCCAATCGCCCGCCGCCAGTTTCTCTCCCTCGGAGGAGGGCAGATCAGGCGAGGTGGCGAGAACAAGCCCATGATCGACGGAGACCGAGATCGAGAGATCATCCCCCGAAACATCAAAAGCAGTTCCGAGCGCGGTCGCGGTCAGCTGCCCATAGGTGACCGAGAAGGGGCGCGCCGGATTTGGCGCGACGTTGAAATAGGCCATGCCGGACAGGAGGTTCACCTGTCTTGCCCGCTCGCTGAAATCGATGGCGATTGCGCTGTCCGGCCCGAGCGTGACCATGCTGCCATCCTCAAGGGGAATGTCTCTGATCTCTGCGGTCGAGGTCAGGTAGTCGGCGCGAGCGCGTAGCGACACATAGGGCGCCAGCACCGAACCGCCCGCCGCCGCACCGAGACAGAGCGCGCCGCCGACGAGCAGCAGGCGCCGGTTGGGGGCAACGTCCTTTTGCGAGGACCGCGCCTCCTCGGCCAGAATCTGGCCGGTCATGCCGTGGATCGCGGCAACCTTTGCCCAGGCGGCCGCATGGGCCGGCCCGCGCTCGATCCAGGCACGCGCGGTTTCGATGGCGACGGGATTGCCGGGGTCGTTCTGCAGGCGAATGGCAATATCCGCAGCTTCACGAAACAGGCGCCGTTCTTCCGACACTTCGTTCATAGGGAGCCTTTCAGGATTGCCGGAGATCGGACAATGTTACAGCCTTTGATATATACGAATGAGAGGCTGCATATTTCCGGATGAAAAGAAGTTTAGTGCACGGGCCGGCGGCCAAACGGTATATCCGGGACGGGATGGACGGTATTTGTCCCCTAGAGACCGTTCAGCCGATCCTCGATATGTTCGTAGGCGTCGCGGATCAGAACCCAGGTGCGGGTGGTGGACATGCCGAGCTTCTGTGCGACCTCGCTTATGGTCAGGCCGCCCATCCGGTGCAACTGGAAGGCCTCGCGCACCCGCCGGGGCAACTCAGCCAGCGCCTGCTCCACCAGTTGCAGCCGCTGGCGGTCGTAGACGATTGTTTCTGCCGATGGCGATGGATCGACGATGGCGTCGAAGGCACTTTGCGGCAGATCGACACGGAGCAGGCTACGTTCACGGCGATAATGGTCGATGCTGAGATTGCGCGCCACCGTATAGAGATAGGATTTTGGATTATGGGAGGCCGCACTTGCGGATGGCCGTGAGGCCAGAACCTTCAAGAACGCATCCTGCGCCAGATCGGATGCCGTTTCAGGATCGATGCCCCTGCTGCGGAGGGACCTGACGATGCCCTTTGCATATAGCCGGAACAGTTCCTGCAGATCCCAACTCAAGCGCTTTGCCTTCCGGTAATCCACCGCCGCGTTTGCTAGCGTTTTCTAGCAGTTCGGCTGAAAGTGAAGTGGGTACGATCAACGCAGTTTCAAAACCAATTGAAGCGATTACTATAACAAAAAGGCCATCACGCAAGCATGGGCTGGCTGTTGTTGATGCCGCTAGCATGGCCACTTCGAGAGAGCAAAGAAAAAATCCAGGCAGCAAAGAGACTGCGATTTCCGTGCGCGTGCAAATTTCCGGTAAGGGCTTCCATGCGCCGATGCGTTGAGCCTTTGTCGGGGGCAATATTGAAGCTTGATACGTGCTTCGTGGTCTTTGAGGTGACGCGGATTGCGCGGCCCGTTGGTGAGCGGCACATACTCCAGCAGAAACTGCCCGGCCACATCCGCAAAGGTGTGCTCGGTCTTCAATTGGCGGATACGGCTCTTGCCGCGCGGCTCCAGATAGGTGGAGCATTCCCACAACGACCTGTCGGTACGGCGGTAAACGCGAACCGTGTCAAACAGCGCGAGAATGATTCTTGCCTGTGTCAGGTAATTTCAACGATAACCGGTTGATTATGTTGGTGAGAGCGCAGGGATTCGAACCCTGGACCTACTGATTAAAAGGCTTAGGATAAACCCTTATTTTGCAGGGCCTTTAGCGTCCCGTGTGCCATCCATGTTCCATGTAACCCAGCGTAAAGGGCGGTAAAACACGGTAACAGGATGGACCATGGGACAAGGCTTTGCTTCACAGCGATATGGCGTCCATGATCGCGTTATGATCCTCAGACGGGAACATATGGCCATATCTATTCAGCGTTATGTGATAGGAGGCATGGCCCGCTAGGGTTTGAATGGCCTTTACCGGCATTCCCGATTCGATCCATGTAGAGATTGCGAAGTGCCTCAAGCCATGCCAGCCCGTTTCAACCCCAGCCGTCTTTAGCAAAGGGTTCCATATCCGCTTGACGAAATTTGTGTGCCGCGTGAAGCCGCCGCGCGCATCGGGAAACACATAATCATCATCGCCGGGGTAAAGCGTTTCGGTCCGCCATTGCTTCAGGTCCGCAATCAAGGCCTTGCCCATGGGAACGGTTCGAGTCCCCGCCTTCGTTTTCGTCACGTCGATTTTGCCGAACGCGTCAACGGATTGCAAAACACTGATAGCGCCTTTTTCAAGGTCTATATGCTTCCATTGCAGTGCCCATTGTTCCGAGGCGCGCAACCCGGTACGGGCTGCAAATTCGATACGGAGCGGAACGGCCACGGGCTGCTTAGACCACGCCGGGGGCAACTCCTTGGCGGCTTTCAAGACGGCAGACAATTCCGCTTTGGCCGGAGGCGTCACGCGTTCGTTGTCTTCCCCGCGTACCGACTCGACTCGCGTTCCCTTGGCGCTATTGACCGCCACCATGTCTTTGCGTCGGGCATGGTCCATGCACCGCGTCATTGATCCCATGACGCGACGGATAAGCACGATACTAAGCCCGTACCGCTCCAGCATGTCGGCATGATCTTGAAACACGCCGGTTGTAGCATGAATCAACTTGACCTTTCCCAACCCCTTAAGCGGAGGCTTTTCCGGGGGCAGATCGCCAAGAATCCACATTTCAAGCTGACGCTTCGTATTAGTTACATACATCCGCGTCTTTTTGTTCGCCACGAGCAAGGAGTCCAAATGGTCGCAATACAGCTTGACGGCATCAGCTACGGTTGCGCCCTTTGCGTCGGCCAGCAACGTGCCAGAAGCGGATTGAGCCATAACGTCTTTTAGTCGAGCCTCAGCAAGCTTTTTCGTGGCGAATTGCTCCTTGTGCCGGTCGCCCTTAGTGTCGGTATAACTCAGACGCCACGCCTCACGCTTTTCGCCGCTAGCCGTTGTCCATGTCCGCTTGCTGACGGTTGCCATTACAAAACTGCTCCCTGACCTAATTACATCGTGGCCCATGGATATGGCATGGAACATGGCGCGGTCAACTCCCTATGACGAGAATTTCAGGAAATGGCATGGACCATAGGGGCGGGAAGCCGGGCGAAAGCGCTATAAAGGGTAGAAACTGCCATAGCGGGCCAAAGGCGCGGTTTTGCTTGTCCGGGCTGCCATTCCCGCCGGCAAGGCGTCGTTTCGCAGCGTGTGGCGATCTCTGGCGACGCGATCCGGCACTCCAAGCCTTTTACGGGCTGCGCCCTTGCCGTGCGGCCTATCGGCCTTGCTACTGCCCGCCCCATACCGTCCACAACGCGAAAGCCCGCCGACCGGAAAGGCAAGCTGGCATTTCGGAATATGGGCATGGGCCGTTACGCGCCAACCGGAATAAACTGCAACGCGACATGGAACGCGCCTAGGATCGTGGCACAAGCCCCGACGAATTAACACACGGGGAACGGAAAAGATTCGGCGCGGGGTGCGGAGCCAAGACGCCCCGGCAAAAGGAGACGCAGTCAAACAAAGCAGTGGATTGCCTTGCGCTGGCCTTTCGCGCCCCTTGAGCCGCCACAAGTCACCCTAATGAGATGCTTAGTCTCCTTGGACTGCCATAAATGTGGGGCTTTCGCGTGTCGTGTGGCGGTATCCGTGGCAATGCAGGGGCACTATGGGTAGCCCGACGTAGAATGTGGGGGCCGAGAGGGCGCGCGGAAGCATTTCTATCGATTGATGCCTCGGATTTTTTCGTTAAAAATGACAGCTATTCGGGGTGCGGACAAAGGTCACGGCAGTGCAGGAAAAGCGATATCAGATATTCCTAAGTTCAACTTTCACTGACCTGAGGGCTGAGAGACAAGCAGTGCGCGATATCATAATTAGGGGCGGTGATTTTCCCATCCAGATGGAAGACTTCCCAGCAAGCGATATTGACCAGTTAGAATATATTAAGCCCCTCATCGAAGAGAGTGATTACTACGTCCTGATAATCGGAGGGCGGTATGGCACAATTGCAGATGATGGCCTTAGCTACACACACAAAGAGTATCAACACGCAAAACGGTGCGGCGTACCCGTACTCGTTCTGCTCCACGGTGATCTCGGGTCCATTCCGGCAGAGAAGTCGGAAGAAACCAGCGCCGGACGTAGACGTCTTAATGACTTCATAAACGAGGCCCAAAGTGGACGACTTCGCAACACTTGGACCAATATCGATAATCTCAAACTCCACATGATGGAGGCACTTTATCACGCCAAGGCTGCACATCCCAGAGTTGGATGGGTCAGAGGTGACTCAGTTGCTAGCACTCAAGCCTTGGAAGAACTGAACACAGTCCGCAAAGAAAATGAAAAGTTTCGTGATGTTCTGGGTAATTTTTCAATTGAGGTTCCTATTCCTCAGTTGCCCCCTCCAGAAAACGATCTCCATATAAAGCTTCTTTCTAATCGCAATGCCCAAGGCTATGAGACTGGCAAGATTGGCAGTAATGCCATCGTCAAGGCTTCGTGGATCACATTGTTCCCAATTCTCTACTCAAATTTGAGCTGGTCCAACGACGACTATCATCCCGACGAGCATTGCATTGATCGTCGGGAGTCTTGCTTAGCGATCGGGTCGGCTATCGCCGGTGAGATAATTCGCGACGATACGTCAAGGCTATTCAAAATATCTGAAAGTATGCTCGACCTACTGGTAAGTTATTACATCGAGGTGGGTTTGATGAAGACCGATGGAGCAAGCCCTTTTACTAAGAACGCTGAGCACCTCGCTAGGCGTCACCTTATCAACAATACGGGAAGGCCTGTCTTCACGATTATTGAAGGGGAGGTGGCTGTAAGCGACTACGATGACATACCCTTTTAAGGTTTACCTCTTTTCGGCAAGCCGGGAAGAGGTAAACGGTCCTTGTGCAGCAAATGCCGAATCTCCCTTATATATGAACGGGAGGGGATAGGTTTCCTCCTCCTACGGTGGGCTGTAATTGAAACTGTCTGTCACCCCAAGCATGGTACGCATGAACGTGGGACGGCAAGGATTGTGGGGATTGCTGGCTAAGCATTAACTTACCTGTAGGAAATAATAGAAAACGACTGGATAATCATCCTGCGGTTGCGCATCGAGGATGAGTCGTGAGTACCACCGAAAAAGGCGATAAGCTTGAAGATGCCTTTTACAATTTCCTTCTCGATCAACAAAATCGAGGAGAGGATGTCTATTGGACAATCCCACATGGAAAGTGCAAGATTCTCAAGAAGAAGAAATATCCGTCGAAAGACCGTGGCGCGCCTGTCCAGTTCGATATCGTTATCGAAACTTATAGACCGGGAGCGGAAGTACCATCCTTCTACCATGTGTTTGAATGCAAGAACTACTCTGGTAGCGTTCCAGATCACTACGTCCGTGAATTTTCGGACAAACTCAAAGAGCTATTTCCCCACAAACATAAAGGAGTGATGGTTGTTTCATCCAAGCTGCAATCGGGCGCACGAAAACTTGCTGAGAGCAGAGGGATAGCAATTGTAAAATACGCGGAGCATGGTGTAGAAATTCTAGCCGACCGCAGACTACGGCCATTTGTTAGTCACAGCTCCATCAAATCGCAGATTTTCCGGGAAGAGGCTCGTGCAACTGAGCTAAAGTTTTCCGCCTATTCTGAAGGCAATTATTTCAGTACCGTGGAAGACTTTCTTGCGGGTACCCACCTTGGAAACGAGTCGCCTGAGGTCCGAAATGCGCCTGCGAAACCCTCGGCCCCTTATGTCTCGCCTGACGAAATAAGGAGGTCCACTGAGGCAGTTCTAAATCAGATCAGTTACGAAGCAGGTTGCGTCGATCTGGCAAAAATATGCAAGGCCCTAAGCATCGATCTAACATACTCGGATAGCGTGGTGACGGACGCTGACGGCCTACAAATTCTAGGCACAGCTAATTTCGATTTAAGAACTATCGAAATTTACTCCCACCAAGACGGTAATCAAAAACGCTTCACGCTGTGCCACGAAATAGGTCATTTCTATCTGGGGCACGACCGATACCTGCGATCAGATAAAATATTGGCAAGAGACTTAGAAATTAGTGACGAGTCCGAAAACACGTTCAACTACGAGCGCCTCGAATTCCAAGCAAACGCTTTTGCAGCCGATCTCATCCTCCCACACCACGCATTTATACGCGCAGTGGCAAAATATAAGGTCGAACTTGAGATTAAATACAAAGGCCACGGATATATATTCGTAGATAATCAGCCGGAAAACCTGTTTACCTATGAGAAGTTGCTCACGCTTTTGTCGATCGAATTCGAGGCATCCAAACAGGTGATCGAAATCAAACTCAAAAAGATGCAGTTGTTGAACGATCAGAGGGTAGCTAGCCGATCTATCCCGGTTGCCCGGTTGGTTGCAAACATATTGAAACCCTAGCCAGTCAGTGAAAGCCTCAGCGAGGCTCCCGTAGATCGTTTAATTAAGCCAGGACGGTTGATCATCTATCCTGAAGCTGCTGTTGCTGCTGGCGCAGCCCAATGAACGCCTCGTAGGCTTTATCCCGGAGACCCTCCGAGTGTTCCTCGTGGGCCTTGTCGGGGTTCCTCGCCATTAACCCATTAGCCTACAGCCACAGCAAGCACGTCCAGACGGTCGGTAATCCCCCCGCCAAATAACGGGCTTCAAAAGTAGAATTTTCTCGGGCTTTATGATCGAGGAGATTTTGATGAAGACGAGCAGATTCAGCGAACCGCAAATCCTTGCAATCCTGCGCCAGGCGGAGGGTGGCGTTCCCGTGCCTGATCTATGCCGGGAACACGGGATGAGCACGGCGTCGTTTTATAAATGGCGAGCCAAATATGGCGGCATGGACGCGTCGATGATCAGCCAGATGAAGGCTCTTGAAGACGAGAACCGTCGGCTGAAGAAGATGTATGCGGAGATGAGCATGCAGGCGGAACTGCTCAAAGAGGCTCTTGGAAAAAAGTGACGCGGCCATCTCAACGCCGGGAGATGGCCGGGAAAGCGGTGGCGTTGCGCGGGGTGAGCATTGCACTCGCCTGCCGCACCTTTGGTGTCAGCGAGACCTGCTATCGTTACAGCGCCAAGCTGAACGACGAGAACGAGCAGATCGCCGATCTCCTGATCGGGTTGACGCGCGCGAAGAAGAGCTGGGGCTTCGGCCTTTGCTTTCTCTACCTGCGCAATGTCCGGGGGCATTGCTGGAACCACAAGCGGGTATACCGCATCTATCGCGAGCTGGAACTGAACCTCAGGATCAAGCCACGCAAGCGGTTGAGGCGCGAGAAGCCGGATGCTCTGGCCGTACCGGAGAAACCGAACCTGGTCTGGTCGATGGACTTCATGGCGGATCGTCTTGAGGATGGCAGGCAATTCCGCCTGTTGAACGTTCTGGACGACTTCAACCGCGAAGGGCTGGGCATCGAGGTGGATTTCTCGCTTCCTGCCGAGCGCGTCATCCGCAGCTTGAACCAAATCATCGAATGGCGCGGCAAGCCGCTGGCCATCCGAGTGGACAATGGCCCGGAATATGTCAGCGGCAAGCTAATGGAATGGGCAGAAAAGCAGGGCATCGCCTTGAGCCACATCCAGCCGGGCAAGCCGCAGCAGAATGCTTATGTCGAACGCTATAACCGGACCGTCCGACATGAATGGCTCGACCAGCACATCATCGAAAGCATTGAGGAGGCACAGGAATTTGCCACGCAGTGGCTATGGACCTACAACAACGAACGTCCCAATATGGGCATCGGCGGCATCACGCCCGCTCAGAAACTGAAAATGGCCGCGTGAATTCTACCGCGGAGCCCCGTTGAAAGCGGGGGGATTACC
>NZ_JARWKW010000015.1:0-140730 GCF_047445855.1 Rhizobium sp. BR 250 | reverse complement strand
CCCACGTTTCTCTTTCTTCTCATATTCAATTGTCAAAAAACAGACCACTCAAAGCAGTCAAAAAATCAAACCCCCAAGGCTCAAAACCCCGGAAACCAACAAGCATTCAGCTCATCAACTTGATTTATTTAGAACGAAAGACTTCGTCGCCAGCAGCGCCGCCGCCCTCGTTCAGTGAGCGGACTTATAAGAGAACCGCACCGAACAAGTCAACAGCCCAAATTCGAAAAACTTACAAAAACATACAAAGAACTGAAATTAAAAGGTAATTTCGTTTTTTAGTGATTGCTGCCCTTCCATACCCCCCTGACCGCCGGGGTTTTGCACAGGAGAAGAGCACCCGGACACCCAAGACAGGTGGCGCGCCTTCTTTTGGCCCGGTTCCTCACTAATTGCTTTGTCAACGAAGCGTTAATATCGGGCCGGCCTGCGCATGCCCTTATATAGAGCGTTGCGATGTATCTGCCGCCGCGTCGATGGATTTGACTCACGGCTTTGAAAGTTGCACATCTTCGCCTGAAGTTTCTGGAGAGCGCATGACCGACGGGGCACAGCTAGTATGATTGCGGATCGCAATGTGATCCGGTCGCTAGGCACGGAACCGCCAATTCTGGCGGAAGGGCGCCGTGCACCCGATCGTCGCGAAATTTCGCTCCGATGGCTCTCCGGCACGTTCCTGACCGGCATTACCTCTTCCATATTGATGGGGGTTGCGCTGTTTGCCGCTCTCGACGGTCGCCAGCAGCTTGCCATTCCCGCCGAAGCCTTCGCCAAGGCGGATATGGGCAACAATGCCACGGAAGCCGCGCGTCGCGGCACACGCCTTGTCGCACCGAATATAGCGGCCCGACCGTCCGACCGGTCGATCATGGAAGTTTCCACCGTCATCAACGAAGGCGACAAGGAAGTGGTCCGCAAGGTTCCCTTCTCTCACGTCAAGATTCCGCTGGCGGCAAATTACGCCAAGCAGGACGACTATCCCGCCTTCGATCCTCTGAACATCTTTGCGAGCAATGACGACAAGGATGCGCCCGCGCCGGCCGCAAGCCGAACGGGAACGATCTATGGCTCCGAAGTGGAATCCGAAGTCAGCCTGAAAACCGTCGCTTTTCCCGTCCAGCATTCCAAATATGCCTTTGCCGGCTCCCTGAGCTTCGATGAGGTCGAGGAGGCGGTACGTTCCAACGGCTCGATCCTGACGGACGGTAACGAGCAGGTTGCGGCCCTTTATTACATCGACCCGCGCCGTTTCGATAATGATGAGGGTGATGTCGATATTACCGCCGGCCTTGCCGCCCGTGTTGTCGAACAGAACATGTCGGTTTCGACCCCGCAGTCGGCCTCGGTGCCCGTCAAGGAATATGCCGACGACGTGATCCCTGCCCGTCAGACCGAGACGATCGAGGCCGCCCTGTTCGGCGCCGGCTATTCGAAGGTACAATCGTCGGAAATCGCCGGGTTGCTGTCCCCGCAAATCCAGTCGAACAATGTCGAAAGCGGCGATGTGCTGCGCGTCGGCATTATTCAGGAAGACGAAAAGAGCGACATTGTCCGCGTGAGCCTTTATCGCAAGGGCCGCCACATGGTTACCATGGCCGTCGATGACCGCAAGCGTTTCATCAAGGCCAGCGAACCGCCGAAACTCGATGCGGTTGCGACCGCCTTCGACAGTACGCCGGCACCTGCCGCCGGGCGCGACCTGCCGAGTGTCTATGACGGCGTCTACCGGGCGGCTCTGGCCTACGGCATGAACCAGAGCATGGTTTCGCAGCTCATCAAGCTTCTGGCCAGCAGCGTCGATTTTCAGGCGCAGCTGAAGCCGGCGGATACGCTGGAAGCCTTCTTCTCCGTGGAAGATGCGGATGGCAAGGCGACGGACAAGTCGGAACTGCTCTACGTCAACGCCAAGTTCGGCGACAATGAAACGCGGTTTTACCGATTCCAGAGTCCGGAAGACAATAGCGTCGATTATTTCGACGAGAACGGCAAAAGCATCCGTCAGTTCCTGCTGCGCAACCCGGTTCCGAACGGCCGCATGACATCCGGTTTCGGCATGCGCCGCCACCCGGTTTTGAAATTCAGCCGCATGCACACCGGCACCGACTGGGCGGCCGCGCGCGGCACGCCGATCATCGCGACGGGCAACGGCACGGTCGAAAAGGCCGGCTGGGCCTCGGGTTATGGCAACCAGACCCTGATCCGCCACGCCAATGGCTATGTTTCTTCCTATAACCACCAGAGTGCGATCGCCAAGGGCGTCACCGAGGGTTCCAAGGTCCGCCAGGGCCAGGTGATCGGCTATGTGGGATCGACCGGGCTTTCGACCGGCGCACATCTGCATTACGAGCTGATCGTCAATGGCACGAAAGTGGATGCGATGAAGGTGCGCCTGCCGGGTGGCAAGTCCCTTTCCGGTGAGGCGCTGGCACGGTTCTCCGACGAGAGAAAACGCATCGATAATCTGCTCAACATCGATGAAAAGCCCAATCAGGTGGCAAGCCGCTGATCTGCGGAAAATACCGGATCGACTTCCACGCCATATGAAAAGGGCTCCGTTTCCGGAGCCCTTTCCTTTTATGCCGCGTCGGCGGTTTCGGCTTCGGCTTCACCCTTGGCGGGCTTGACCTTGAAGAGCAGCCGGTCGGTGCCCGAGGTCACCTTGACCCGCGAACCATCCGGGACTTCGCCACCGAGGATCATTTCGGCCAGCCGGTCCTGAACCGATTTCTGGATCACCCGCTTCAGCGGACGTGCGCCATAGGCCGGATCGTAACCCTTGTTGGCAAGCCAGTTGCGGGCGTCCTCATCCAGTTCCAGCGTGATCTTGCGATCGGCCAGAAGCGATACGAGGCGCTTCAGCTGGATTTCCACGATCGCACCCATCTCGTCGCGCCGCAGGCGGTGGAACAGGATGATATCGTCGATACGGTTGAGGAATTCCGGCCGGAAATGCGACCGAACCCGCTCCATGACCAGTTCACGAACCGAATCCACATCGTCATTGTCGCCCATCTGCGTCATGAATTCCGAACCGAGGTTCGAGGTCATGATGATGATGGTGTTCTTGAAATCGACGGTGCGGCCCTGGCCGTCCGTGAGGCGGCCGTCATCCAGCACCTGCAGCAGGACGTTGAAGACGTCCGGATGCGCTTTTTCGATCTCGTCGAACAGCACGACCTGATAGGGCCGGCGGCGTACCGCTTCCGTAAGCGCACCGCCCTCTTCGTAGCCGACATAGCCGGGAGGCGCGCCGATCAGCCGGGCAACGGAGTGTTTCTCCATATATTCCGACATGTCGAGGCGAACCATCGCGGTTTCATCGTCGAACAGGAAGCGGGCGAGCGACTTGGTCAGCTCGGTCTTGCCCACGCCCGTCGGACCGAGGAAGATGAACGAACCGATCGGCCGGTTGGGATCCTGCAGGCCCGCGCGCGAACGGCGAACCGCCTTGGACACCGCCTGCACGGCCTCACCCTGCCCGACAACGGACTTGGCAAGTTCGTCTTCCATGCGCAGCAGCTTTTCGCGCTGACCTTCCAGCATCTTGTCGACCGGAATACCCGTCCAGCGCGACACGACATGGGCGATATTGTCCGCCGTCACCACTTCCTGCACCATCGAACCGGCACCGCTGCTGTCGCGGGCTTCCGCCGCAGCCAGTTCCTTTTCGAGACCGGGAATAATGCCATAGGTCAACTCGCCGGCGCGCTGGAACTGGCCGTTGCGCTGAGCAATCGCCAGTTCGTTGCGGGCCTCGTCGAGCCGCTTCTTGAGGTCTGCGGCATGGCCGAGCTTCTGCTTTTCCGCCTGCCAGCGGGCTGTCAGCGCATCTGCCTTTTCTTCGGTATCGGCCAGCTCATCCTCGAGCTTCTTGAGGCGGTCGACGGAAGACTGGTCGGTTTCCTGCTTCAGGGCTTCGCGTTCGATCTTCAGCTGAATGATGCGGCGATCCAGTTCGTCCAGTTCTTCCGGCTTGGAATCCACCTGCATGCGAAGACGCGAGGCGGCCTCGTCCATCAGGTCGATTGCCTTGTCGGGCAGGAAGCGGTCGGTGATGTAGCGGTTGGAAAGCGTCGCAGCCGCAACAAGGGCCGAATCCGAGATGCGGACCTTGTGGTGCTGTTCGTATTTTTCCTTCAGACCGCGCAGGATCGAGATCGTGTCCTCGACGTTCGGTTCATCCACCAGCACGGGCTGGAAACGGCGGGCAAGGGCCGGGTCCTTCTCCACATGCTTGCGATATTCATCGAGCGTGGTGGCGCCAACGCAGTGCAGTTCACCACGGGCAAGCGCAGGCTTCAGCAGATTGGACGCATCCATTGCGCCATCGGCCTTGCCGGCGCCGACCAGCGTGTGCATCTCGTCGATGAACAGAATGATGCCGCCATTTTCGGCCTGCACCTCGTTCAGCACAGCCTTCAGGCGCTCTTCAAATTCACCGCGATATTTCGCGCCGGCGATCAGCGCGCCCATATCGAGCGCCATCAGTTTCTTGTCCTTCAGGCTCTCAGGCACGTCGCCATTGACGATGCGCAGCGCAAGGCCTTCGGCGATCGCCGTTTTACCGACGCCCGGTTCACCGATCAGCACGGGATTGTTCTTGGTGCGGCGCGAGAGGACCTGGATGGTACGGCGAATTTCGTCGTCGCGGCCGATCACAGGGTCGAGTCTACCCTCGCGGGCTTCCTCTGTCAGATCGCGCGCATATTTCTTCAGCGCGTCAAAGCCCTGTTCGGCATTGGCGCTATCAGCCGTGCGGCCCTTGCGAATGTCGTTGATGACCTGATTGAGCGCCTGCGCCGTCACGCCCGCCTTCTTCAGGGAAGCCGAGGTGGAAGCGGAGCTTTCAATCGCAAGCGCCTGCAGAAGACGCTCGACGGTGACGAAACTGTCGCCGGCCTTCTTGGCAAGGTCTTCAGCGGTTGAAAATACCTTGGCGAGCGGGGCCGTCAGCGAAAGGCCGCCATTGCCGCCGGAAACCTTGGGCAATTTTGCAAGCGCCGCATCATTGGCAAGACGCGCTTCCTTGGCGTCGCCGCCCGCACGCTCGATCAGCGATGCAGCCATGCCCTGCTCATCATCAAGCAGGACCTTCAGAACATGTTCGGGCGAAAACTGCTGATGGTTTTCGGCAAGCGCAAAAGTCTGCGCCGATTGCAGAAAACCGCGAACGCGTTCGGAGTATTTTTCAATATTCATAGTCGAACCTCCATAGACCGGCCCGCCCGCTTTCGGCACGGATCCGGGTGTTAGGGTTGAGGCTCCCTCAAAGGCAAGCCCCGCTACGACAGCCGTGTTTTAAGGATTTCACGATCGCCGCCTCTTGATGGCCGGTCACCGGCGAATGCGGCTTCCGTCCTTCCTGCACGAATATGGGAGGCATTTTCATGGGTTTAAAGGGGCGAGAATTCGCCGTGCGGGAAATTTTCGCCGGATTTGACCGGCATCAATTCCGCCCTGCGATCAAGCAGGGGCGACAGCCCGTCTCTCATCGACCGCCAAAAACAAAAAACTCCGGCAAGCCGGAGTTTTTCGATCGCGTAGCTGATTTGCAGACGCTGCTTATTCAGCGGCATTCTCAAGCGTGGCAGCGGGGGCCTCTTCACCGGCCGGCGCATCTTCGCCTTCGGCACCTTCCGCCGCCGCGGTGCGGCGCGGGCGGCGCTGGCGCGGACCTGTTGCCCGGCGCGCCTTGGGTGCGCGTTCGGCCGGAGCTTCCGCCTGCTGCTGCTCTTCCTCGACGGCCACTTCCATGGGCGTGCCTTCGATGACGGGCTGCGGCGCCTGGCTGGCGTCATAGACCGGCGGCTGCTGTTCGGCGGCCACCTGCGGCTGGCGCGGCTGGCGCTCCTGCCGTTCGCGGCGTTCGGGACGCTCACGACGTTCCTGGCGCTGCTCGTTCCGCTCAGTACGCTCCTGGCGTTCCGGCTGCTGCACGCGCTCGGCCTGTTCGGCCTGCTGCTGCGGTGCAACGACGCCTTCATCGCCGTCGTTCACATCCATGTCGTCGCCATCGGCAGCGTTATAGTCGCCGCGGTCGTCGCGCTGGAAGCGTTCCTGCATCTGGGCCTGAGCCGAGGCGATGATGCGGTTGTAATGTTCAGCGTGCTGCAGATAGTTTTCAGCGATCACGCGGTCGCCGGAACTCTGCGCGTCGCGCGCCAGAGCCGCGTATTTTTCCGCTATGTGCTGGGCTGTGCCACGGATTTTAACATCGGGGCCGGAACTGTCATAAGTCCTGGTAAGCGGATTGCCGCCCTTGCGGTTGAAGTTGTTGTTACCGCCACCATTGTTATTGTTGTTGTTTCCACGCCCCCGGCCGCGCTTGTTTTGCTGTCCTGGCCTCATCAATTGCTCACCTGAATTCTGTTTTGCTGACAATCTGGTTGTTTTCATGCAATTCCGGGCGGAAAACCGCTGGAAATTTTTCCTGAAATTGCTCCATCACGCGCCTTGCCGAAGATAACCCCAGGGCAAGACCTCGCGTATGACGACCGGCTGCGCAAATGCTGCACCGAGCCGCCTGCGAACAAAGTTTACTGATTCACATGCCGGAAACGCCCAGCCTTTCAGGGCTCTCAAAAGAACCCGCTTCGGGACTGACCCATACCCTGACGAATCTGTGTTCGTCCTCAGCCACCCGGCATGTGGCCGCAAACTATCCCGCTTCCTGCGGAAATCCAAGCCTTTTCTTTTGCTGTGCAAAATATCCTTGCAAAAAATCCGCAGACATATCGCGAACAACTATCTCCGGAAGGTCAAAACTCTGTCGTTGCCACCATAATCCTTCACGGCATCCAGAAGAGAGAAACCGTGGGAAGCAAATATAGCGGAAACATCAAGCCTTTGATCGAAACCGATCTCCACACCGACAATCCCGTTTTCCACAAGAAAGCGGCCTGCATCGGCAGCAATAAGGCGGTACGGTGCAAGGCCGTCCTGACCTCCGTCCAGCGCCGCCATCGGATCGTGGTTACGAACCTCTTGGTCGAGCGTTGCGACGATATCTGTTCTTATATAAGGCGGATTCGACACAATTATGTCAAAGCGGCCAGAGATTTTTTCAAACCAGTCGCTGCGAATGGTTTCGAAGCGCCCGGCGAGACCATTTCGGGCAGCATTCCTGGCCGCCGTTTCCAGCGCATCGGCGGAAATATCGCTGCCGATACCGGTGGCGTCCGGACATTCCTTCAAAAGTGCGAGAGCGATCGCCCCCGTGCCCGTGCCCATATCCAGGATGCGGGCGCTTCCCCTGGCTAGAACCACTTTTTTCAGCGCCGGCAGCAGCGTATCGACCAGAACTTCCGTATCCGGCCGGGGTTCGAGCGTTTCCTTCGACAAAAGGAGATCGAGGCCATGAAACTCCCGGTGGCCGAGGATGCGATGAACGGGTTCGCCGCTGGCCCGTCGCTCGATCATGGTGATGATACGGGTGTTTTCTTCCACGGTAACGGGCCGGTCGGGCTTCATCACGAAATCGGTCAGTGAAAAATCGACGACTTCCGCAATCAGGAGCCGCGCATCGAGAAGCGGATCGTCGATCCCGGCGGCCTGCAGCCTTTTGCGGGCAGCGGCAAGCGCGTCCGCAATGGTTGCTTCAGCCCCCGTACTCAAAGCTGCTCGCCGAGCTGCGCCAGCTGGCCGGCCTGATAATCCGCGATCAGCGCATCCACCAGCTCATCGATCTCGCCTTCGATCATGCGGTCGAGCTTATAAAGCGTGAGATTGATGCGGTGATCTGTGACGCGGCCCTGCGGAAAGTTATAGGTGCGGATGCGTTCGGAACGGTCGCCGGAGCCCACCTGGCTCTTGCGGTCGGCGGAGCGTTCGCTCTCCACCTTCTGCCGCTCGATGTCATAAAGGCGCGAGCGCAGAACCTGCATGGCCTTGGCGCGGTTCTGATGCTGCGACTTTTCCGAACTGGTGACGATCAGGCCCGTCGGAAGATGGGTGATACGAACCGCAGAGTCGGTCGTATTGACGTGCTGGCCGCCCGCGCCCGAAGCGCGCATGGTATCGATGCGGATATCTTCCGGGCGGATTTCAACGTCGATGTCCTCCGCTTCCGGAAGTACTGCGACGGTGGCGGCCGACGTGTGGATGCGGCCGCTCGCTTCCGTTTCCGGCACGCGCTGCACCCGGTGCACGCCGGATTCGAATTTCAGCTTGGAAAACACCCCTCGCCCGCTGATCGTGGCGATGATTTCCTTGTAACCGCCCGCTTCACCTTCGCTGGCGGAAAGCACTTCCACCTTCCAGCCCTTGGTCGACGCAAAACGCTCATACATGCGGAACAGATCGCCGGCAAAAAGCGCGGCCTCGGAGCCGCCGGTGCCGGCACGGATTTCGAGGATCGCGCTTTTTTCATCCGCCGCATCCTTGGGAAGCAAGAGGACCTGCATGTCCTTTTCAAGCTCGCCGATGCGGGTCTCGATCTCCGGCAGCTCCATTTCCGCCAGATCGCGCATATCCTTGTCGGTCGACTTGTCGGCCAACAACGCTTCCAGATCAGAGGCCTCGGAAACCGCTTTTTCGTATTCGCGGATTTTCTTCACCACGGGCTCGAGTTCGGAATATTCCGAAGCGAGCTTCACATAGACATCCGCCGCCGGGCCGGCCGACATGCGCGCTTCGATCTCACCGAAACGTCTTTCCAACTCACGCATTTTTTCGACGGGAAGCTTCGCCACCAGTCACTCCAATAATGAAACAGGTCTTTTTAAATGGGAATGGAATGCGTCGCGGCAAAGCGTAACAACACCTCGCGCGCGCTTTCCAGCGAATTATGATCGTCCAGCGCCGCATTCAGCTCTTCGGCAAGGTTTGCGGCATCAAGCCCGAGCAGCATGGCCTTAACCGGACCGATCGCCGTCGGCGACATGGAAATCGAGCGGAAACCAAGCCCGATCAACGCCATGGCCGAAAGTGGCTTGCTCGCCATCTCACCGCACAACGTCACCGAAGTGTGGTGTCTTTCGCCGGCGCGCACGATATCACGCAGAATGCGCAGGAACGGCTTGCCGAGATTGTCGAAACGATCCGAAACACGCGCATTGCCACGATCGACCGCCATCGAGAACTGGAACAGGTCGTTCGAACCGACGGAGACGAAATCCACCTCCTGCATCAGTTCGTCGAGCTGCCACATGAGCGACGGCACTTCCAGCATCGCGCCGAATTGCAGCTTTTTCGGCAGCGCATGGCTGAACTTCGAAAGATGCTGCACTTCCTTCTGCAACAGGTCGCGCGCAGCGCGGATTTCGGAGACTTCCGTCACCATCGGCAACATCATGCGCAGTTCAGCACCGGAGGCGGCGCGCAACAGCGCGCGCATCTGCGTGCGCATCAGGCCCGGGCGGTCGAGCGACAGGCGGATGGCCCGCCAGCCGAGCGCCGGATTTTCCTCTTCCTGGCCGCGCATATAAGAAACGACCTTGTCGCCACCGATATCCAGTGTGCGGAAGGTAACGCTCTTGCCCTTGGCCTGCCGCAGAACCGAGCGGTAGAAAGCCTCCTGCTCCTCGCCCTTCGGCATGTTGGAGGCGATCATGAATTGCAGCTCCGTGCGGAACAGGCCGATACCATCGGCGCCGGATTCCTCCAGCTGCGGCAGGTCGACCAGCAAGCCCGCATTCATCTTCAGATTGACCTTCTGGCCATCCTTAGTGATCGGCTCGACATTGCGCAGCGCGCGGAATTGCTCCTGCCGGCGGGCGCGCAGCCGCACCTTTTCTTCATAGGCGCGCTGCAGATCCGACATCGGCCGCAGATGCACCTGGCCGTCATCGCCATCGATGATGATGGGATCGTTGTTTTCGGCAAGCGCAACGATACCGGTCGCCTGCCCGATGATCGGAATGCCCATGGCACGCGCCACGATGACGACATGGCTCGTCACCGCGCCGTCTTCGAGCACCAGACCGCGCAGTTTTTCGCGCGGATAATCGAGCAACTCGGCAGCGCCCATGGCGCGGGCCAGCACGATGGCATCGAGCGGAAAATCCTGCTCGGGACCACGACCGCCAAAACCGATCAGCTGCCGCAGCAGGCGGTTGGCGAGATCGTCGAAATCATGCATGCGTTCGCGCAGATAGGGATCGGTCAGGCGCATCATGCGCGCCTTGGTGTCGCTCTGCACCTTTTCGACCGCCGCTTCCGCCGTCAGGCCGTTGCGGATCGCCTCTTCCATGCGCCGCACCCAGCCCTGATCATGGGCGAACATGCGGTAGGTTTCCAGAACCTCGCGGTGCTCACCTTCGGTCGGCACATCGCGACGCTGCAGCATGTCATCGATGGACAGACGAAGAGAACCGATGGCATCGGCAAGACGCCGGATTTCCGTATCGGCATCTTCATTGAGCAGGTTGGTAACGACGATGCGGGGATCGTGCAGCACGACGTGGCCAAGACCGATGCCTTCGCCGTAACCGTCGCCATCTATGGAGACGGCACGCGTCAGATCGAGTTCCACACCGGGGCGGGTGATCTTCTTCAACTCGCCGCTCGCCACTATTTCGGCAATGAGCATCGCGGTTGTCTCAAGCGCTTCCACTTCATCCTCCCGGTATGTTCGGCTGGCCTTGTTCTGGACCACAAGAACGCCAAGAGTGCGACCGGAGCGCAAAATCGGCACGCCGAGGAAGGAATGATAAATTTCCTCACCGGTTTCAGGAAGATAGCGGAAAGCGGGATGCGCCTGCGCATCCGAAAGATTGAGCGGTTGGGCGGAAGCGGCAATGGTGCCGACAAGACCCTGCCCCATTTTCAGCTGGGCAAGATGCACGGCATCCTTGTTGAGACCTTCGGTGGCATAAAGCTCCAGCACGCTGTCGGAGCGCAGCACATAGACCGAGCAAACCTCCGCCACCATGTTGCTGGCAATCTGACGGACGATCTGGTCCAGACGATCCTGCGGTTCAAGGTGCTCCGCCATCATTTCGCGCAGCCGCTTGAGCAGGACGCGCGGACCTGCGGAAAGGTCTCTCATCGCGTTTGCTCCCCGACGCTTCCGATCCGAATGTCATAATATTCGAGAATCAAAACGTCATTTAAAAATTTATAGCGCGAGAAGCGCGTCCCGCAAGGGACACGCTTTCATGAAACGCCACATCGGAAGAACGCAACTCCGAAGAATCGGAGCATCGGGAACCGATGTCTCGAAATCAAGCCTTATCGAGGCCGTAGGCGGAATGCAAAGTGCGAACAGCAAGTTCGGCATAGGCACCGTCGATCAGGATCGAAATCTTGATCTCGGAGGTGGTGATCGCCTTGATGTTGATGTTCTTCTCGGCCAGTGCCTTAAACGCGCTGGCGGCAACGCCGGCGTGGCTGCGCATGCCGATACCGATGACCGAAACCTTGGCGAGACCCGTCTCGTTCTGCGCGACATCGAAGCCGATCTGAGCCTTGTTGTCGTCGAGAACCTTGAGCGCCTTGGCAACGTCGCCCGAAGGAACGGTGAAGGTCATGTCGGTGCGCGAACCGTCTTCGGAGATGTTCTGCACGATCATGTCGACATTGATATGCGCTTCCGCCAGCGGACCGAAGATCGCGGCGGAAACGCCCGGACGGTCGGCCACGCGGCGCAGCGAGATCTGTGCTTCATCCTTGGCATAGGCGATGCCGGTTACGACTTCCTGTTCCACGATTTCATCCTCGTCACAAATCAAAGTACCGGGCGGGTTGATGAGGTCGCCCATGCCCGGCGCATCGGGATCCTCGAAACTGGAGCGAACGAAGGTGCGCACCTTGTGTACCATGGCAAGCTCGACCGAGCGAACCTGCAGAACCTTCGCGCCGAGAGAGGCCATTTCGAGCATTTCCTCGAAGGCGATCTTCTTCATGCGGCGAGCCTTGGGCTCGATACGCGGATCGGTCGTGTAGACGCCATCGACATCGGTATAGATGTCGCAGCGATCCGCCTTGACGGCAGCAGCGATGGCAACGGCCGACGTATCCGAACCGCCGCGACCGAGTGTCGCGATGCGGTTATCCGGACCGATTCCCTGGAAACCAGCAACGACGGCAACCTGCCCCTCGCCCATGCGGTGGACGATATCCGAACCGTCAATTTCGAGAATGCGGGCAGCGCCGTGCGCATTGTCGGTGCGGATCGGGATCTGCCAGCCCTGCCAGGAGCGCGCATTGATGCCCATGGATTGCAGCGTGATCGCCAGAAGACCCGACGTCACCTGCTCGCCGGATGCGACGACCGCGTCATATTCGCGTGCGTCGAAAAACGAGGCGGCGTTGGCGCCGGCCACCTTGGCGGCGTTCTGCACCCAGTCCACCAGCTCATTCGTTTTGCCGGACATGGCGGAAACGACCACGGCCACTTCATGGCCGGCATCCACTTCGCGTTTCACATGCCGTGCGACATTATGAATGCGTTCGAGGTTCGCGACGGACGTGCCGCCGAATTTCATGACAATGCGAGCCATAGCCTTGACCAGTACCATCCCATTTTCCCGCCGGCTCCTTCAGGATACGGACGGACAAGAACAAACCCAGTCGGCCCTTCCTGATAAAGAGCCTCAAGTTGCGGGTCTCTTAGCGAAAAGGTGGGGGGCACGCAATGGCGTTTATGAACCATGCGGTACGCCTTTTTCGGGAGTGCAGGCCCGGAACAATGGCGGGATGGAACGGCGGCAGGATAAAGCACCCGCAAAAGAGCGTACCGCAGTGCACTGTACAAACCGGCCCATTCGCAGTATGAGCGCGGCAATGCAACCGGCCAGATGGCCGAAATGGCCCGTATCGGCTGCCCCGGAGACTTTAGGACCTATTGGTTTCGGGCGGATGCGGGCAGCTTCATATCCGAAAGACGGTAGATGACAGACACCCAGGGTATCGCCCCGGCGATCGCGCAGGCGTTGGAAAAACGCGGCTACAAAGACTTGACCCCCGTGCAGCAGGCCATGCTTGCGCCGGAACTGGCCGACAAGGACGCGCTGGTTTCCGCGCAGACCGGTTCGGGCAAGACGGTCGCCTTCGGCATTGCGCTCGCACCGACGCTTCTGCCGGAAAATGGCCGTTTCGGCCAGGCTTCCGCGCCGCTGGCGCTGGCCATCGCGCCGACCCGCGAACTGGCCATGCAGGTGAAGCGTGAGCTGGAATGGCTCTACGAATTCGCCGGCGTGTCGATTGCTTCCTGCGTCGGCGGCATGGATGTGCGCAACGAACGCCGGGCGCTGGAACGCGGCGCCCATATCGTCGTCGGCACGCCCGGTCGCCTTTGCGACCACATCAAGCGCGGCGCACTCGACCTGTCGTCCATCCGCGCCGTGGTGCTGGATGAGGCCGACGAGATGCTCGATCTCGGTTTCCGCGAAGATCTGGAATTCATTCTCGAAGAATCCCCGGAAACCCGCCGCACGCTGATGTTCTCGGCCACCGTTCCGCGCAGCATCGCCAAGCTGGCCGAAAGCTACCAGAAGAACGCCGTGCGCATTGCCACCGCTTCCGAACAGAAGCAGCATGTGGATATCGAATATCGCGCCATGCTGGTCACCCCGGCCGACCGCGAAAACGCCATCATCAATGCGCTGCGCTTCTATGAAGCCCGCAATGCCATCGTCTTCTGCTCCACCCGTGCAGCGGTGAACCATCTGACCGCGCGGCTGAACAATCGCGGCTTTGCCGTCGTGGCACTTTCCGGCGAACTGACCCAGAACGAACGCACCCATGCGCTGCAGGCCATGCGCGACGGCCGCGCCCGCGTCTGCGTGGCAACCGACGTTGCCGCCCGCGGTATCGACCTGCCGGGCCTCGAACTCGTCATCCACGCCGACCTGCCGACCAATTCCGAAACGCTTCTGCACCGCTCCGGCCGTACCGGCCGCGCCGGTCAGAAGGGCGTCAGCGCCATCGTTGTGCCGGTCAACCAGCGCCGCAAGGCCGAACGCCTGCTGGAAGGCGCCAAGGTCAGCCCGGCGTGGGTTCGCCCGCCTTCCGCCGAAGAGATCGTCGAGCGCGACGGCGCCCGGCTTCTCGCCGATCCGTCGCTGACCGAAGCCGTGGCCGAGGACGAACGCGATTTCGTCACCAAGCTGCTCGAACAGCATGGCGCTGAAAAGGTCGCCGCCGCTTTCGTGCGCCTCTACCACGCCGGCCGTTCGGCACCTGAGGACATCACCGAAGTCTCGCTGGACAACAGCCGCAAGCCGCGCCGCGACAGTTTCGAGACGGTCGAAAACAATGCACCGCGCCGCGAGCGTTCCGATTTCGCCGACAGCGCCTGGTTTTCGCTGTCCGTCGGCCGCAAGCAGAGCGCCGAGCCGCGTTGGCTCATCCCCATGCTCTGCCGCTTCGGCAAGATCACCCGCCAGGATATTGGCGCGATCCGCATGCAGCAGACGGAAACCTTCGTGGAACTGGCGGCCGACGCCGTCGACCGTTTCACCTCCGCCATCGGCAAGGACATGACACTCGAAAAGGGCATTCGTCTTAAGGCGCTGGAAGGCAAACCGGAAATGACCGGCGGCTTTCGCGAAGACACGCGCCCGGCCAAGGCCCAGCGCAAGTTCAGCAAATCCGACAATGCGGCGGGTCCACGCGATGACCGCAAGGGCGACGACAAGCCCTGGAAAAAGAAAAAGCCCTTCGGTGACAAGCCGAAATATGAAGGCAAGAAGGACAAGCCTTTCGAGAAGCGCGGGCCGAAGCCGACAAAGGGCTGAGGGCGGCTCTGAGCAAATCTCGGTAATTTCGGGTCCGGTTCATCCGGGGCTTGAGGCCGGTGACAAGGTTTCCTCCATCATGCCGGCCCCGAGCCGGCATCCAGCCACGGCGCGTCTGCGCCGTGAGAAGGCTCTCTCGCGATCAAGGACTTGATCGCGCCGGACCCCGGACTAAATCCGGGGTGACGGTGAGGATGCTACGAAATCGCCAAATTTTTTGTGTCGGCAGACGTCGCCACCAACAAAAAAGCCCCGCTTTCGCGGGGCTTTTTTGTCTCTATCCGTCAAGAACGCTGCGCTCAGAATTCCAGCGCGCGATCGCCGTTTTCGTCCTTGATGCGGTTCGGAAGGCCGATCTTGTTCAGGATGTTCAGGAACGGCTTCGGCGGCAATTCTTCCACATTGGCCATCTGCTTCACGTCCCACTCGCCTGTCGCGATCAGCATGGCGGCAGCGACCGGGGGAACGCCGGCGGTGTAGGAAATACCCTGCGAGCCGACTTCTTCATAGGCTTCCTTGTGGTCAGCCACATTGTAGATGAAGACTTCGCGCTCCTTGCCGTCCTTGATACCCTTGACGATATCGCCGATGCAGGTCTTGCCGACATAGTCAGGCGCCAGCGAAGACGGATCGGGCAGCACGGCCTTCACCACCTTCAGCGGCACGACTTCGAGGCCTTCAGCGGTCTTGACCGGCTTTTCGGACAGGAGCCCAAGGTTCTTCAGCACGGTGAAGACGTTGATATAGTGATCGCCAAAGCCCATCCAGAAGCGCACATCGGCACCGTCCATGTTCTTGGACAGCGAATGCACTTCGTCATGGCCGGTCATATAGGCCTTCTGTTTGCCGACGACAGGCAGGTCGAATTCCTGGCCGACTTCGAACATCTGGTTCGTCTGCCACTCACCCTTCTGCCAGGAATAAACGACGCCGGTGAATTCACGGAAGTTGATTTCCGGGTCGAAATTCGTGGAGAACCAGCGGCCATGGCTGCCAGCATTGATGTCGACAATATCGACCGAGGTGACCTTGTCGAAATAATCATCCTTGGCAAGGCGGGCATAGGCATTGACCACGCCCGGGTCGAAACCGACGCCGAGAATGGCGGTAATGCCCTTTTCCTTGCACTCTTGCGCGCGCTTCCACTCGTAGTTTCCGTACCACGGCGGCGTCTCGCAGATCTTGGTCGAATCCTCGTGGATCGCCGTATCCATATAAGCAACACCCGTGTCCATGCAGGCACGAAGAACGGACATGTTGACGAAAGCCGAACCGACATTGATGACGATCTGAACGCCGGTTTCCTTGATCAAGGCTTTCGTCGCCTCGATATCCATCGCGTCAAGCGCATGGGCCTCAAGTTTCACATCTGTCTTGAGGCTCTTCTTTTCGCGTACGGACTCGACAATCTTGCGGCACTTTCCCAAAGTCCGTGACGCAATATGAATGTCTCCCAATACATCGCTGTTCTGGGCGCATTTATGCGCCACGACCTGTGCTACGCCACCGGCGCCGATGATCAGAACGTTCTTCTTCATTTCAGGTGATGCCTCCTTTTCCCCGCAGGGATGAGCTTCGTTGATGTTAAAAACAGGGTTTAAGACAGGCTTTGCTCGAAATCGGCAAAGTCGAATTCACGAACGGCGCGTACCGAACCGTCCAGTTCCTTGATGGCAATCGCCGGCATCTTCACGCCGTTGAACCAGTTCTTCTTGACCATGGTGTAACCGGCCGCATCCTGAAAGGAGATGCGATCACCGACCTTCAGCGCCTTGTCGAAGCGGAAATCGCCGAAAATATCACCGGCGAGGCAGGACTTGCCACAGACCATGTAAGGATGTTCGCCCTCATTCGGCGCAACCTTGGCGCTTTCGCGATAGATCAGGAGATCAAGCATATGCGCTTCGATGGAGCTGTCGACGATAGCGAGGTTCTTGCCATTGAACAGCGTGTCGAGAACCGTCACTTCGAGCGTCGTGCTCTTGGTGATCGAGGCTTCGCCCGGCTCCAGATAGACCTGCACGCCGTATTTTTCCGAGAATTCCCGCAGGCGGTCGCAGAACTGGTCGAGCGGATAATTATCGCCGGTAAAATGAATGCCGCCGCCGAGGCTCACCCATTCCGCACGCGACAGCAGCGATCCGAACTTCTCCTCGATCTGGGTCAACATGCGGTCGAACAGGGAAAAATCGCTGTTTTCGCAGTTGTTGTGGATCATGAAACCGGAAATACGGTCCATGACCTTGTCGACCTTGGCGACATCCCACTCGCCGAGACGGCTGAAGGGGCGCGCAGGATCGGCAAGATCGAAGCTCGAGGAGCTGACCTGCGGATTGAGGCGCAGGCCACGGGTGATGCCAGCGGCCTTGTCGGCGAAGCGCTCCAGCTGGCCGATCGAATTGAAGATGATCTTGTCCGCGTTCGAAATGACTTCGTCGATCTCGTAATCGGCGTAAGCCACGGAATAGGCGTGGGTCTCGCCGCCGAATTTCTCGCGGCCGAGACGGACTTCATAAAGCGAGGACGAGGTGGTGCCGTCCATATATTGCGACATGAAATCGAACACCGACCATGTGGCGAAGCATTTTAGCGCCAGGAGCGCCTTGGCTCCGGATTTTTCCCGCACATAGGCAATCTTCTCCATGTTGCGAAGAAGTTTTGTCTTGTCGATAAGGTAATAGGGCGTCTGCAGCATGTCGTTTCACATATTGATTGAAGTCAAGGTCCGTCTCGATGATGGGCCTTATATGATGCTTGTGACAGGAAAACAAATGTCCGGCACCGAATTCCCTGAAAATCACCCCCGAGGGGAAATGGCTGCGAAGAAAACACATGTCCGCGCGGAACCAAGCCGGCATGGGCGCGTTTGAATGACGGACAGGCGGGTGTTTCGACCGCCGCAACGAAGGTTCATGAACGGCGGCGATCAATGACATGCCGTCGTTCCGTCAATGATGTTCAGGAAGGACTTCCCTTATGGCAAGCGTGCGCAGCAACGTGAGTGACAAGATTCAGCAATCCCTCGAAAACGGTGATGCGGCCGATGTGGCGGCTCAGCTCGCCCAGCTTCGCGAAGATCTGGCAAATCTTGCCAAGAGCGTGAAGGCGCTCGGCGTCGGAGCATCGCACGAACTGAAGGCGCAGGCTGCCCGCGTCGCCGATGACGCGCTTACCGCTTCCGGCGAGATGGCCGACAGCGTGCGCAGCGAAATCTCCACGCTGAACGACAATCTCACCGACCACGTCCAGAAAAACCCGCTGCAGTCACTCGGCATCGCCGTTGGCGTCGGTTTCGTGCTCGCCCTTTTGACGCGTCGATAAGGCAGCGCCCATGCTTGAGGCATTGCTGGTCTATCTGGGGGAGACCCAGCGCGAAGGACGCGTCGTCACACGGCGATTGCGCGCGACCATAATCCTGTCGGTTCTGACCGCGATCTTCTTCCTGATCGCCTTCGTCGCCGCCGTGGTGGCGGGGTCGATCTATCTCGCCGAACATGTCGGCGCGGGCCCTGCGGCACTCGTTGTCGCGGGCGCTGCCTTCCTGCTCGGCGTCATCATGCTGGTGGCACTCGCGATCGTCAAACGTCCGAGGGTCTATGCCGCAAGGCCCACCGTGGCGCCTTTGACGGCGGCACCGCTTACCGCTGCACCTCTCGCCCTGCAATCGCTGCTGACGCTGGCCATTCAGGCGCGCCCCTATGCGACGCTTGCGGTGGCTGTCGCGGCGGGTTTTCTGGCGACCAGAGTCAATACCAAAAAGACCAAGTAATTTCTTGGCGACGCGATAAGGCAAACCGCGCATCCAGACCATGGATGCGCGGTTTTTTTTATGTTACCCGCGAAGGATAGACTGGTTGATGGCATCCTGCGCCACGCCGCCCTTATTTGAACAAAGTGACATACAGTCTCGGCGCGTCCGTAATTTTCTGAAAGGCAATTGATGAAGAAGAAAGTCCTTGTCGTCGGCGGTGCCGGCTATATCGGTTCGCACACCTGCCTTCTCCTGTCTGAGCGAGGATATGAACCGGTCGTTTTCGACAATCTGTCCAACGGGCACGAGGAATTCGTCCGCTGGGGGCCTTTCGAACAGGGCGATATTCGCGACCGGGCGCGGCTGGACGAAGTTTTCGCCAGGCACAAGCCGGAAGCCGTTCTCCACTTCGCCGCGCTGATCGAAGTCGGCGAATCGGTCAAGCAGCCGGTCGCTTTTTACGACAATAACGTCATCGGCTCGCTCAACCTGCTTTCCGCCGCCATCGATGCCGGCGTCACGTCATTCGTTTTCTCCTCCACCTGCGCCACCTACGGATTGCCGGAACAGGTGCCGATCGACGAGACGCACCGGCAGGCACCGATCAACCCCTATGGCCGCACCAAATGGGTGGTGGAGCAGGCGCTGAAGGATTACAGCACCTATAAGGGGCTGCGCTCGGTGATGCTGCGCTATTTCAACGCCGCAGGTGCGGATTTCGAAGGCCGCATCGGCGAATGGCACAAGCCGGAGACCCATGCGATCCCGCTCGCCATCGAGGCCGCACTCGGCCGGCGTCAGGGCTTCAAGGTGTTCGGCACGGATTATGACACGCGCGACGGCACCTGCGTTCGCGACTATATCCACATTCTCGACCTTGCCGATGCGCATGTGCGTGCGGTGGATTACCTGCTGGAAGGCGGCGAAACCGTCGAGCTCAACCTCGGCACCGGCACCGGCACCACGGTGAAGGAACTGCTGGCGGCGATTTCCGAAGTCTCCGGCCGCCCCTTCCCCGTCGAATATACCGGACGGCGCGATGGCGATTCCACGACGCTGGTGGCCAATAATGACAAGGCCAGAGAGGTTCTCGGTTGGGAACCGCGTTACTCCCTGTCGGATATCATCAAATCCGCCTGGGCCTGGCATTCCTCCCGCAACGCCGGGGACTGACCGGACGTGACAAACAAAAGGCACCGGCCAACTGGCCGGTGCCTTTCGCGAGACGGCTGATCAAAGCCTGTCCCGCTCCTGCCTCCCCAGGTATGGGGATTAAGGCTTGGTTGCGGATGTGGTCGTGCTGTCCGGAGCCGGCGGCATCGCCGCATTCCTTTCACTGGCCTTCTGTTCCAGCGTCTTGAATTCCGGTGCGCCCTTCAGCGTTTCCGCCGTTTCGGTCGTCGTCAGACGAATGGTCCCATCCTGCGCGTTGCGGGTCATCGTCACCTTGTCCATGGGAACGGCCACGTCCTTGGCGCCGATGCCCAGGAAGCCGCCGACACCGATCACGGCTGCAACGAGGCCACCATCTTCTTCCATGATCAGGTTGGTGACGTTACCAATGCTTTCATCGGCTGCGGTATAGACCGCCTTGCCGATATAGTCGTTGGCGCTGACCTGGGTTTCGCCCTGTTCGGTCAGATAGGCGCCGCCTGTTGTTGTGGCCGCACTGTCATTGGCCGAAGGTGCCGCCGGAGCCGCAGGCGTCATCGGGGTGGCGGGCGGGGTTGTCGGTTCCGTCTGCGCGCCCGGATTTGCCGGTGCGGGCTGGGTGGTGCCTTGAGCGATGGCCAGTGGCGCGAAAGCCGTCGTGCCCATCAGGGCGGCGGCGACGAGTATCGTGAGTTTCTTTGCCATTTCGTACCTTCCTTTCATCGTTCTCAACTGGCCGGCGGTGATGAATGTCGTGTCCGCTCCTCGGCCGGTTCGTCTGGCAAACGGGTTGGTCGTTGAAATAGTTCCGATTTTTTCAACGATACGGATGCAATTGCGGCGCACCGCCGCGGCCGGCGGCAAGAAATCAGGCATTGCTAAAGGGGGACGGCACGGTATTATCCGTGCCGTAACAATGCCATAACTGCCGGAGTTTTTTGTATGCCTCGACCCGGCGACAGACTGAAAGACATGATCTCGGCCTTGCGGCGGCGCAGCGCGAATTTTTTCCCTACTGCCTCCATCGGTACCTATCTGGTGGTGATGGCAACCGTCATTACCCTGCCGCTCATTCTTTTCGGCGGCTATTTGATGCTGCGTCTGGAAGCCGAAAAGCGCGATGACCTGCAACGGGAAACAATCGAGGATGTGCGGGTGGTCTCCCGCAACATCGACCGCCGCCTGCAGGAAATCGCCACCTCGCTCAATCTTCTGTCGCAATTTCCGGAACTCGAAAGCGGCAATCTCGCCGCGTTTCAGGGACGCGTCGCCGACAGTCTGAAACGGGAAGGCCTCTACGCCATTCTCGCCACCAAGGATGGCCAGCAGCGTCTCAATACGCGCGTGCCCTATGGCCAGCCGCTCGGCAAGGTGCCGGCGGAAGCCAATTTGGGGAGGGCGATCGACTCCCGCCGTATCACCGTCTCGGACATGTTTTTCGGCTCAACCAGCAAGGAATGGGTGTTCAACGTCACCATGCCGCTCGGCCCGGACCTGGACCCCGCCGGAGACGCCCTGATCCTGACGCAGAATACCAGCGATTTGAGCCGGCTCATCCCCACGGAAAACCTGCCGCGCAACTGGGCGGTCGCCATCATTGACGGCACCAACCGTGTCGTCGCTTCAAGCGCGCCCGATGAGGCGGAAGTGGGCAAGCCGTTTGTCACCCCCGACGTCCTTTCGGAAATGCAGGCCTTCAGCGGCAATTTTTTTGACGGCAAGGGAAATCTCTATGCCTATGCGCAATTGCCGGGCTGGCAATGGAAAACGGTGATGTGGGGTCCGCTTGCCGCAAGCCAAGCGGCGCTGATAGACACCTGGCGGCAGATGATGATCGGCAGCCTGATGCTGGTGCTGATTGCCATCGGTGGCGCTTATCTGGTCGGCCGGCAATTGCGCAGCTCCATTCGCGACCTGACCCTGATGGCCGAACGCATCGGCGAAGGCGAGATCGTCGCCCCCGTCGATACCAAGATAAAGGAAGCCAACCAGGTCGCCATCGCCCTTTCCAATGCCTCCTTCGACAGGAGCCAGACGGAAGAGCGCCTGCAACTGCTGCTGCATGAGCTGGTGCACCGCTCCAAAAACATTCTGACACTGGTTCAGGCGATGATCCGGCAGTTGGGACGGGAAAATAAGAGCATTCCGGAATTCCAGAAGGAAGTGGATCACCGCCTGCGCGGTCTTGGCATGTCGATCCGGGCCTTGGCGGAGGTTCAATGGCAGGGCCTGCCGATCCGCCGGCTGATCGAGACCCATCTCGATGTTTTTGGCACCGTGTCACAGCGCTTCGTGCTGACGGGAGATGATTTCATGCTCTCCCCGGAAGCGGCGCAGAATTTCGGCCTGGTGATCCATGAGCTGACCACGAACTCCATCAAATATGGTGCACTGTCGGTTCCCTACGGAAAAATCACCCTGCGCTGGCAGTCGCTCGAAAAAGACGGAAGGCAGATGCTCCATCTCGTCTGGACCGAAACCGGCGGTCCACCGGCGCGCGAGCCGAGCCGCAGCGGCTTCGGCACCACGGTCATCAAACGGCATGCGGAAGGCGCCTTCGGCGGACAGGTGGTAACGGAATATCGCGAGACCGGCTTCGAATGGTCGCTGGAAGCACCGCTACGCTATTTCATACCCAAACGATCGGAACAGACAGGCACGCATTGAGGCCGCCACTTTCGGACCGAGGTCGCGCGAACGAGAGAAAAATCGCGCGAAAAAGGGCCGCACCCTGCGAAATGTTAAAAAAAAATGCATTTTTCGGGAACCAAATCCGATCAGGCGTGTTTTATCTCAGGCCAAGCAATTCCCCCGTCCCCGCCTGAAGCTTGGCTGAAAATAAACAGGTTTCACCCCTGAAAACCTGTCATAAAAATAGCACGGCTCCCCTGTGGGCCGTGCTTTTTGTTGCGCCCACGCAAGAGGCCAAGCCCGCGCGGCGCCATGACCTCACGAATCCGCACCGTCACCGGAGGGAAATGTCAGCCGGTAGACGATCCGCTCCGGCGTCAGCTGATATTCGGCACTTCCCCCCAATGCGGACGGAACGACCTTTTCCAGCACGACGCTGCCAAAGCTGCCGCGCCGGGCCTCCGCCGGTTCTTTCGACGGCATCATCGGCTCATTCCATTCGACCACATAAAAATCACCCTCCTGGCGACACTGAAGAGAGATCGGCGGGTGATAGGCAAGATTGCCGCTATGGCTGACGGTGTTGACGACCAGCTCATGGAAGGCAAGCCCGATATAAAGCGCGCCATTCGGGTTGAGCAGCAGGTTTTCGCCTTCCATATGGATGAGGTTCGGATATTCCGGCACATAAAGATCGAATTGCTGGCGCAGAAGTTCGAATATGCGCGCGCCCCGCCAGTCCGAATCCGTGATGAGATCCTGGCTCTGGGCAAGGGCATGCAGCCGGCCGCGGAACTTGCGCAGAAAATCATCCTTGGTGAGGCTGAAGCGGGCCGTCTGGCCCGCAAGGCTCTGGATGATCGCGAGAAGGTTCTTGGAACGATGGCTGACCTCGCGCAGCAGCGAGCGCAGAAGCTGCTCGCGCCGCCTTTCCGCCGTCACCTCGCGGATGGTGGTTTTCATCACCATCTGGTTCGACTGGTTGAAGGTGGAATGAACATGAAACTGGAAGACGCGATCATTGCCGGCATTGACTTCCAGCATGCCGCGGTTGCCCGCCGTGTTCATGTCCTTCTTGAGCTCGGTCAGCCGGGCGGAGAGATCGTTGCCGAACAGGTTTTCATCGGTCGGGCGCGAATTCGTCGGCAGTTTCCAGACATCCGGCAGGTTGGCCACGAAGATATAGTCGCGGTTCCAGTCCTGCAGCATCACTGTCTCACCGGAATCGAGCAAGGCGAGGACGAGCGAATCGTGAAGTTCGCTTTCGTCCCTCTCCGCATTATGCCACGCCAGCCGATGCAAATTCGTCTCCTTGCAGAAAGCCGCGGGAAGCCCCACGACCGTAACCGCCAACGCCCGGGCGCCACACTGGTTCCCGGTCAGGCTGCGGTTTCGGCAGATTTCACGCCGCGACGCGTGAGCTTTCGTTGAAAAACAGGGCCTGGCTGATAAGTGCTTTCACCATGTCCGGGTTGAAGGGTTTCGTTACAAGGAACGTCGGCTCCGGCCGCTCACCCGTCAAAAGGCGTTCGGGGAAAGCCGTGATGAAGATCACCGGCAGGGACGTCATCTGCAGAATATCCTTCATCGCATCAAGACCGGAACTGCCGTCTGCGAGCTGGATATCGGCCAGGATCATCTTCGGCTGGGTGCGGTGGAAGAGATCGAGCGCTTCCGTATGGGTGCGGGCGATGCCCGTGACGCGGTGGCCGAGATCGGTGACCATCTGCTCTATATCCATGGCGATCAGAGGTTCGTCCTCGATGATCATGATATCGGTCGCAACCTGCCGGGCGATTTCCGATGCCGCCTCGTCGATCAGTCCGCCGACCTGATCCTCGGAGACCTTCAGAACCTCTGCGGCTTCCGCAGGCGTGAACTCTTCGACGGTCGTTAAAAGGAAAGCCTGGCGGGCTAGCGCCGGCACGGCCGCGAGGTTGGCCGAGGCGCGTTTTTCCCATCCCGAGAGGTTTTCATCGGTCTTAATATTGATCGTGACGGAACTAAAGATCGATACGAACAATTGATAGAGCGAAACGCGATCGCTGCTTGTCTGCGGGAAAATGCTGATATCGGCGATCAGAGCTTCAAGCGTTGCCGCAACATAGGCATCGCCCGTCGATTGTGAGCCGCAAACGGCACGCGCGAACCTGCGAAGATATGGCAGGTGCGGTGCGATGCGTGTAGAAACTGACATGGAATTCTCCCCTTTCATGCGGTCTGCAACGCAAACCCGAGATAGCAACGTGCGCATCGCAAAAAAAGTTCCGGACGGCCGGAACTATTTTTTTTACCGCGCATTCTTTGCCACGACACAAAAGGAATACCGGACGTTATGAGCATATTTCAATCGGACCAAGATTCGCCGGACAATTCGGCGCCCCCCCAGGTTCCAAACTCCGGGCGGGCGGTGATTTCCCGCAAACTCAGGGAGCTGTATGATGCCGTTCAGGATGAAGGCATCCCTGATAAATTCCTCGACCTTCTCGAAAAACTCGATGAAGCCGAAAGCAAAGCCAAGATGAAGGCTTCGGAGGAATGATGGCGAAAGAGCCGGAGCAGACAGAATATAATTTCAAGCGGGAAATGCTGGCGGCGCTGCCGAACCTGCGCGCCTTCGCTATTTCGCTCATCCGTTCGAGAGACCGCGCAGACGACCTCGTGCAGGACACGATCATGAAGGCTTGGGCGAAACAGGACAGCTTTCAGCCCGGCACCAATATGCGGGCATGGCTGGTGACGATCCTGCGCAACGAATTCTACAGCCAGATTCGCAAATCCGGCCGTGAGGTACAGGATACGGACGGGGTCTACACCTCGCGCCTGTCGGTTCCGCCGGAACAGCATGGATCGGTTGATCTTCAGGATTTCCGGGCTGCACTTGCAAAACTGCCCGACGACCAGCGCGAAGCCATCCTGCTGATCGGCGCCTCGGGTTTTGCCTATGAGGAAGCCGCCGAGATTTGCGGTTGCCCGGTCGGCACGATCAAGAGCCGCGTCAGCCGCGCAAGGCTGCGCCTGCAGGAACTGCTGGGCATCGAAAACGAAAACGAATTCGGTCCGGACGCACAGATGAGCGCGGTCACCGCCGCCGCCACGGCGCGCTGAGAGAACTGAATTTGGACAATGACGAACGGGCAGGCCTGCGTCTGCCCGTTTTTTATGTCCGCTTTTCAGATACCGGTTTCCTTGACCGATTGCATGACCACGAAGGTGGAGGTGTTGGCAACGGAGGGCAGGCTCGATATTTTTTCACCGAGCACCCTTCGGTATTTGCGGATGTCGCTGGTGCGTACCTTCAGGAGATAATCGAAGGCGCCGGCGATCATGTGGCACTCCTCCACCTCCTTGATTTTGCGCACCGCCGTATTGAACTCCTCCAGCGCCTTTTCCCGCGTATCGGACAGTTTGACTTCGGCAAAGGCAATATGATCGACGCCAAGCTTCTGCGGATTGAGCATGGCCCGGAAGCCAAGAATATAGCCCTCATCCACCAGCCGTTTCAGCCGCGTCTGGCATGGCGTCTTGGAAAGACCGACCCTTTTTGAGAGTTGCAGCACGGACATGCGCCCGTCTTCGCTGAGCGCCTCGAGAATCTTGAGATCGAAGTGATCCAGACCGTCTGTTTTTTGACTATTTGCCATGCGATTTCACGCCAATCTCGAATTATAAAAGTTCATATTGCCTGTTTTATCCTGAAAATAAGGCCATAGCAATTTTTGCGACGATGATATTGTAAGCGCCAGAACGACAAGCGGTGGGCGGAGGACGTGCTGCCGCCGATGGTCTGCCTTCAACAGCGTTTTCAGGATTTTCAGAATGGCCGATGGTGCAAGCAACGCCGGTGTAGCGGTGAACGGTATCTTCCAGAATTTTGCACCGCCGGTGCGCGAACAGAGCCTGTTGCGCAAGGCGATTACCGCCGCCTATCGCCGCCCCGAAGAGGAGTGCCTGGCGCCGCTCATCGAGGCAGCGACGGTAACATCCGAACAGGCGAAAGCCATTCGCGCCACGGCCCGCAAGCTGATCGAGGCGCTGCGCTCCAAGACCAAGGGCACCGGCGTCGAGGGGCTGGTGCAGGAATATTCGCTTTCCAGCCATGAGGGCGTGGCGCTGATGTGCCTTGCCGAAGCGCTCTTGCGCATTCCCGATACCGCCACCCGCGATGCGCTGATCCGCGACAAGATCGCGCGCGGCGACTGGAAGTCCCATATTGGCGGCGGCCGCTCGCTCTTCGTTAATGCCGCCACCTGGGGTCTCGTCATCACCGGCAAGCTGACCTCGACGGTGAATGACAGCGGCCTTTCAGCGGCGCTGACGAAACTGATCGCGCGCGCCGGCGAACCCGTCATCCGCCGTGGTGTCGACATGGCCATGCGCATGATGGGCGAGCAGTTCGTGACCGGCGAGACGATCGGTGAAGCGATCAAGCGGTCGAAGCCACTGGAGGAGCAGGGCTTCCAATATTCCTACGACATGCTGGGCGAGGCTGCGACCACCGCGAAGGATGCGGAGCGTTATTACAAGGATTATGAAAACGCCATCCACGCCATCGGCAAGGCGTCTGCCGGCCGTGGCATTTATGGCGGACCGGGCATTTCCATCAAGCTTTCGGCGCTGCATCCGCGTTACTCCCGCGCGCAGGCGGAGCGGGTGATGGCGGAGCTTTTGCCGCGCGTCAAATCGCTGATGCTGCTCAGCAAGACATACGATATCGGCCTCAATATCGATGCCGAGGAAGCCGACCGGCTGGAACTGTCGCTCGACCTTCTCGAGGAACTGGCGCTCGACAAGGACCTTGCGGGTTGGAACGGCCTCGGTTTCGTGGTGCAGGCCTATGGCCGCCGCTGCCCCTTCGTTCTGGATTACATCATCGATCTCGCCCGCCGCTCGGGCCGTCGCATCATGGTGCGTCTCGTCAAGGGCGCTTACTGGGATGCGGAAATCAAGCGCGCGCAGGTGGAGGGGCTGGAAGACTTCCCGGTCTTCACCCGCAAGGTGCACACGGATGTTTCCTATATCGCCTGTGCCCGCAAGCTGCTCGACGCGCGCGATCTGGTCTTCCCGCAATTTGCGACCCATAACGCGCAATCCATGGCGACGATCTATCACCTCGCCGGACCGGACTTCAAACTTGGCGACTACGAGTTCCAGTGCCTGCATGGCATGGGCGAACCGCTTTACAGCGAAGTCGTCGGTAAAAAGAAGCTCGACCGGCCCTGCCGTTTCTACGCCCCGGTCGGCACCCATGAGACGCTGCTGGCCTACCTCGTTCGCCGTCTTCTGGAAAACGGTGCGAACTCCTCCTTCGTCAACCGCATTGCCGATCCAGCCGTGCCGGTGGATTCGCTGCTGGAAGACCCGGTTGCCGTGGTCAAGGCCTATGCGGTTCCCGGTGCCCAGCACGACCGCATCGCTGCCCCCGCTGGCCTGTTCGGCCCGGAGCGGAAAAATTCCGCCGGCCTCGACCTTTCCAGCGAAACGACGCTTTCTGCCCTCGACAAGACCCTGAAGGCAGGTGCCGCAACGGAATGGAAGGCTGCCGCGCCACGGGCGGGCGGCCAGACGCGCCCGGTCTTCAACCCCGGCGATCATACCGATATCGTCGGCCAGGTGACGGAACCCACCGAAGCCGATGTTGAAGCGGCGATGCAACGGGCGGCGGCCTCACGCTGGCCCACCACCCCCGTGGAAGAACGCGCCGCCTGCCTGGACCGCGCGGCCGACGCCATGCAGGCCGAAATGCCAGCACTTCTCGGCCTCATCATGCGCGAGGCGGGAAAATCCATGCCCAACGCCATTGCCGAGGTGCGCGAGGCCATCGACTTCCTGCGTTATTACGCGGCGGAAGCCCGCAGGAATTTCAAGGCTGGCGAGACGCCGCTCGGCCCGATCGTCTGCATCAGCCCATGGAACTTCCCGCTCGCCATCTTTATCGGCCAGGTCACGGCGGCGCTGGTTGCCGGTAATCCGGTTCTGGCAAAACCCGCCGAAGAAACGCCGCTGATCGCCGCGCAGGGCGTGCGCCTGCTGCATGAGGCAGGTGTGCCGGCGGATGCCGTGCAGCTTCTGCCGGGCGACGGCAAGACGGGTGCCGCTCTTGTCGGTTCGCCGCTGACGGCGGGCGTGATGTTCACCGGCTCCACCGAGGTGGCGCGGCTCATTCAGGGCCAGCTTTCCGGCCGGGTTCTCGCCAATGGCCAGCCGATGCCGCTGATTGCCGAGACCGGCGGCCAGAACGCCATGATCGTCGATTCCTCGGCTCTTGCCGAGCAGGTCGTCGCCGACGTCATCGCATCCGCCTTCGACAGCGCCGGACAGCGCTGCTCGGCACTGCGTATCCTCTGCCTGCAGGAAGACGTGGCGGACCGCACGCTGACCATGCTGAAAGGCGCGCTGCATGAATTGCGGATCGGCCGCACCGATCGTCTCTCCGTCGATGTCGGTCCCGTCATCACCGCCGAAGCCAAGGGCATCATCGAAAAGCACATTGATGGCATGCGTTCACTCGGCCACCGCATCGAGCAGATCACGCTTGCCGGCGAGACCGGCAAGGGCACCTTCGTGCCGCCGACCATCATCGAGATGAAATCGCTCGCCGATCTGAAGCGCGAGGTCTTCGGGCCGGTGCTGCACGTCATCCGCTTCAAACGCGATAATCTCGACCGGCTGATCGACGAGATCAACGCCACCGGCTACGGCCTGACCTTCGGCCTGCATACGCGTCTCGACGACACGATCCAGCATGTCCTCTCCCGGGTTGCGGCCGGCAATCTTTATGTGAACCGCAACATCATCGGCGCGGTGGTCGGTGTGCAGCCCTTTGGCGGGCGTGCCCTTTCCGGCACCGGCCCCAAGGCCGGCGGCCCGCTTTACCTCGGCCGCATGACTGAGAAAGCGCCGAAGATCGACCGCATCGCCAGCCAGCAGGATCAGGCCGCGGTGGATCTCGCCCGCTGGCTGGATGAAAACGGTGAAACCATCGCCGCCGAAGCCGCACGGCAGGCGGCAGCGCTTTCCGGCCTCGGTTTCGAGACCGAGCTGGCGGGGCCCGTCGGCGAACGCAACGTCTATGCGCTGCATCCGCGCGGCAAGATCCTGCTGGTGCCCGCAAGCGAACAGGGGCTTTACCGCCAGCTTGCGGCAGCACTTGCCGCCGGAAATGCGGTCGTCATCGACAATGCCTCGGGACTGGAAAAATCGATCTACGGCCTGCCGGCAACCGTCACCTCACGCATCGTCTGGGCGGATGACTGGGCAAAGTCCGGCCCCTTTGCCGGTGCACTGGTTGAAGGTGACGCGGAGCGCGTGGTTGCGGTCAATAAAAAGATCGCCACCCTGCCCGGCCCGCTGGTCCTCGTTCAGGCCGCAACGACGGACGCGCTTTCCGGCGAAAGCCAGCCCTACAACCTAGACTGGCTGGTGGAGGAAGTCTCCGTCAGCGTCAACACCACGGCCGCGGGCGGCAATGCCAGCCTGATGAGCATCGGGTGAGGGACTTGAAACGGATCGACGCGGAAAAATCCGCGTCGGCCAGACTTCGGGCAAATCCTGCCCGCGACGTCATCCCTGGGCTTGTCCCAAGGATCTGAACAGGTCAATTAAATCAATTGGTTGCAGATGCTCGGGACAGGCCCGAGCATGATGGAGGAGAGATTTTCGGACTTCGCCATCACCCTCACCGATAAGAACCAGCAACCAGAAACCATCGCCGCTACCCGAGCGGCCCATATCATTCGATATCGAAGGACACGCCCTGCGCCAAAGGCAGCGCCTTGGAATAGTTGATGGTGTTGGTGGCCCGGCGCATATAGGCCTTCCAGGAATCCGAACCGGATTCACGGCCGCCGCCGGTTTCCTTCTCGCCGCCGAAGGCGCCGCCGATTTCCGCACCCGACGTGCCGATATTGACGTTGGCGATGCCGCAATCCGAGCCTTCCGACGACAGGAAACGTTCCGATTCCTGCAGGTCACGCGTGAAGATCGACGAGGACAGACCGGCGGCAACCGCATTATGGGCGTCGATCGCCTGATCGAGATCGTTATATCTCATGACATAGAGGATCGGCGCGAAGGTTTCTTCCAGAACGGGGCCAACCTGCTTCGGCATTTCGACCAGCGCGGGCTTCACATAATAGGCATCCGCCGCGCCGGTATCCACGCGGCCGCCGCCATTCACCACACCCCCGGCCGCCTTGGCAGCCTCGAGCGCCTTCTGCATGCCGTTAAAGGCCGCCTTGTCGACCAGCGGGCCAACGAGTGCGGAGCTTTCCAGCGGATTGCCGACGGAGACGGAGGCATAGGCCTTCTTCAGGCGCGGCACGAGTTCGTCATAAACGCTGTCATGCACGAAGAGGCGGCGAAGCGTGGTGCAGCGCTGACCGGCAGTGCCCATGGCGCCGAAGGCGATGGCGCGCAATGCCATGTCGAGATCGGCAGACGGGCAAACGATGCCGGCATTGTTGCCACCAAGTTCCAGAATGGCGCGGGCGAAGCGCTTCGCCAGACGCGGGCCGACATCGCGGCCCATGCGGGTGGAACCGGTGGCGGAGACGAGCGGCACCCTGGCATTGTCCACCAGGGCCTCACCCACGGCACGATCGCCGATCAGCAGCTGGGACAGACCTTCCGGTGCATCGCCGAAGCGAGCGACGGCGCGCTCAAAGATGCCCTGAACGGCAAGGGCCGTGAGCGGCGTCTTTTCCGAAGGCTTCCAGACCACGGAGTTACCGCAGACGATGGCGAGCGCGGCATTCCACGACCAGACGGCAACCGGGAAATTGAAGGCCGAGATGACGCCGACGACGCCAAGCGGATGCCAGGTTTCCATCATGCGGTGGCCGGGGCGTTCGGTGGCGATGGTGAGGCCGTAAAGCTGGCGGGAAAGACCGACGGCGAAATCGCAGATATCGATCATCTCCTGCACTTCACCGAGACCCTCGGACGGAATCTTGCCCGCTTCCAGCGAGACGAGACGGCCGAGATCGGTCTTGAAGGCGCGCAGTTCTTCGCCAAGCAGGCGGATCAATTCGCCACGACGGGGCGCCGGCACGTTGCGCCAGGTCCTGAAGGCCGCGTCAGCCTTGTCGACCACGGCTGCGACGCCCTCGACCGAAACGGTCTTGAGGCTCGCGATCTGCTCACCCGTGACAGGGCTGAAGGACGCCATGTCGCCGCCGGTATAAAGATCGCGGGCAACACCCATCCTGTCGAGCAGAGCCGCGGCTTCCTGTTTCACGTCAAGCTTCGTCATCGCATCCATGTCCATCGTCCTTTTGGCTAAAAGGGGAGGAAAGACCGTTTGGAAACGGCGCTTTCAACTCCCGTCACTCTTCTTTCCCCGAATTTTTCATTCGTTCTTTGAAACTGGGCCCGGCAACGCCGGAAAAACACCGTTCCATTCTTTCCCGTAATCATATATGGGCATAACAACCCTTTTCCAATGAGGAAAGCGGGTAAGTTGATGCGAGAATGGAATGGATCCGCGCAGAAGACTGGTCCCCGATATCGTCACCCTGCAGGCGTTTGAATGCGCGGCACGGCATGGCAATTTTACGCGCGCGGCCGAAGAACTCAACCTCACACAGAGCGCGGTGAGCCGGCAGATCGGTGAGCTGGAAGCCCAGACCGGCATGCAGCTTTTCGAGCGCATCCGCAGGCGGGTCGTGCTGTCGGAGGCCGGGCGCAAATTCCTGCCCGATGTGCGGCGCCTGTTGCAGCAATCCGAACAGCTGATGGTGCGCGCGGTTTCCGCCGGAACATCGCATGCATCGCTCTCCGTCGCGACGTTGCCAACCTTTGGCAGCCGCTGGCTGATGCCGCGCCTCCATCGCTTCATCGATGCCAACCCGGAAATGACGATTACGATCGGCTCGCGCTCACACCCCTTCGATTTCGATGAGGAAGGTTTCGATCTCGCCATTCATTATGGCCAACCGGTCTGGGCGCATGGCACCTGCACGTTCTTATGCAATGAGGTGATCGTGCCGGTCGCGAGCCCTTCCCTACTCCGCCGCGCCAGCGTGAACCGGGCGCAGGATCTGGCCGGGCAACCGCTGCTGCATGTCACGACCCGGCCGAAACTGTGGACTGAATGGCTGGAAATGAACGGGGTGACGGCCGAAAATGCCTATCAGGGCAGCCGTTTCGACCAGTTTTCGATGATCATCGAAGCCGCCGCAAGCGGCATCGGTTTTGCCCTTCTGCCGAAATATCTCATCGAGGCGGAACTTGCCTCCGGCCGCCTCGACATCGTCTTCGACATCCCCCTGCAGACCGACAAGAGCTATTATGTCGCCCTGCCGGAAGGGCGGCAGGACAATGCGCTTGCCCGCGCCTTTCAGGCCTGGTTGCTCGATCAGGTCGGCAAACCGGTCTAGGCCGTCACCGGCTCAATTCGCGGGGCGGAGGGAAACCTCATCCAGCCCCGGAAGATCGGGACCGACGGGCACGATCCGGGTCGGGTTGAGCGCCTTGATGGAATAATATCCATGCTTGATGTGATCGATATTGACCGTGTCACGCACGCCCGGCACGGTCAGCACCCGCATCATATAGGCCTGCAACGCGGGATAATCGGCGATGCGGCGGAGATTGCATTTGAACAGGCCATAGTAAGCAGCATCGAAACGCACCAGCGTCACGAAAAGCCGGACATCGGTTTCGGTCAGACGATCTCCGAACAGGAAAGGCCCACCGGTCGCCAGCCGCGTCTCCAGCTCATCGAGCGTCGCGAAGACGTCGGCGAAGGCTTCCTCATAGGCAACTTGTGTGGTGGCAAAACCGGTTCTGTAAACGCCGTTATTGAGGCGGGGATAGATGTGATCGTTGAGGGCGTCGATCTCATTCCGCAGCGCCTCCGGATAAAGGTCGATCGCATTATCGGCGAGATCGCCGAAGCCGGAATTCAGCATGCGCAGAATATCGGCGGATTCATTATTGACGATGGTTTTCGTTTTTTTGTCCCACAGCACCGGCACGGTGGCGCGGCCGGTATAATGCGGGTCGGCGCTGGTATAGACCTTGTGCATATAGGTGAAGCCGTTCAGCCCATCGCGATCCGCACCCGGATAGTCGCCGAATTTCCAGCCTTCATCAGAGAGCGCCGGCTCGACTACGGAGACGGAAATCACATCCTCCAGCTTCTTCAGCTTCCGGCCGATCAGCGTGCGCGACGCCCAGGGGCAGATCAGCGCGACATAGAGATGATAACGGCCGGCTTCGGCCGCAAAACCGCCCTCGCCCGTCGGTCCGGCCGAACCATCCGGCGTTACCCAGTTGCGAAAACCGGAGGTCTGGCGAACGAAGCCGCCCTTCTTGTCGGTTGCCTGCACCGGATGCCATTCGGCCGTCCATTTTCCATCCACGAGCATTGCGGCTCTCCGTTCATCTATCGATGAAAGCCTTATGAGCCGATTGGCCATCGAGCCACAAGCTGCGCTTCGGTTGACGCACTGTTTCCGATCGGAGAATGGAGGTTAGAGGCGATTGCGGAAAAACGGGTTCCAGCGCACGGTGCCGAGCCTTACCTTTTCGCGTATCATCGTCAGCAGCCCCGATGCGGCGATGACGGCGAGCCCCAGCACCGCAATCGCATCGGGATATTCGTGAAAAAAGGCCATGCCGATCGCCACGGCCCACAGGATTTGCGAATAATGCGACGGCGCGATCTGGCTCGCCGGCGCAATGCGGGTCGCGACCAGAAGTGTGATCTGCCCCGTTGCGGTGCAAAGGCCGATGAAGGCGAAAGCCAGAAGCTGGTGCAGGTTGGGCATGACGAAATCGGGAATGGAGGCAATGCCATTGAAGGTGAGGCCGTAAATCAACAGCACACCCATGATCGACGTGCGCTTTTCCTTGCCCGCAAGCGAGCGCAGCAGCACGATGGTCATGGCCGCCAGGAACGCGACACCGATGGCGGCGATATGCCCGAGTTCCAGCGTCTTGAAGCCCGGCCGCACCACGAGGATAACGCCGACGATGCCGGCCAGAACCGCCGCCCAGCGCCATGGGCCGATATTTTCCTTGAGGACCACGGCGGAAAGCACGGTCACGAAGAGCGGCGACAGGAAGATCAGCGCATAGGCTTCCGCCAGCGGAATGGTGGTGAAGGCATAGATGCCGAAAATGCCGGCGAAGAGGCCGGAAATGGCGCGCCCATGCACTGCGAAGGGCCGACTCATGCGCCAGAATTCGCGCCACCTTTCCTCACGCGGTTTGCTGAAGAAGATGAAGATGCCGGAGAAGAGGATGCTGAAAAAGCCGATCTCGAAAACGCTGACCTGTGAGCCAAGCGACTTGATCGTGGCATCGCCCAGGGAAAAGGTCGCATAAGCGAACAGACCGAGCAGAAAACCCTTTTGCATTTGAACTTCCCCGAACATCGACCGCAATGCAAAGCATCCCCCGGCCGCGTGGTGCAACCCGAGCGCCCCATCAAAAGGGCAGACAGTCTGGCAGATTTGATCCTCACCCCTATGGCTAGACCCGGCTACCTATGAGTGCAAGCCGCAAAAGGGGCAAAAAAGCGCGATCTCGCCACATCGGTGCAATCGGCTGCAAGGTGCGGCAAATTTGTCCCGCCACGGCCATCACATCACCGTCATGGAAAGAGGTTAGCCGGTGTTGATCGTGGCGCTTGGCGACGGGCGCGAAGGCGGCTAAATATTATCATGCGATTTTCACCCGCCGATTTCCCCGGCCGGTGCTGCTGCGTTAACATGGCCTCACTAACCGAAAGGAAAAAGAATGCGGATTGTGATGATCGGTTCGGGTTATGTCGGCCTTGTGTCCGGCGCGTGTTTTGCAGATTTCGGCCATGACGTGGTTTGCGTCGACAAGATGCCGGAGAAGATCGAGGCCTTGAAAAGCGGCCATATCCCGATCTTCGAGCCGGGCCTGGAGACCATCGTCGCCAACAATGCCAAGGCCGGCCGGCTGAGTTTCACCACCGATCTGACTGCGGCCGTCGCCAATGCGGATGTCGTCTTCATCGCGGTCGGCACGCCCTCGCGACGCGGCGATGGCCACGCCGATCTCGGTTATGTCTACGCGGCGGCAAAAGAGATCGCCCATGCGCTCGACGGCTTTACCGTCATCGTCACCAAATCCACCGTTCCCGTCGGCACCGGTGACGAGGTGGAGCGCATCATCCATGAGGAAAACCCCTCGGCCGATTTCGCCGTCGTCTCCAACCCGGAATTCCTGCGCGAAGGGGCGGCCATCGAGGATTTCAAGCGGCCGGACCGCATCGTCGTCGGCCTTTCGGATGAGCGTGCCCGCCCCGTCATGACCGAGGTTTACCGCCCGCTTTACCTCAACCAGTCGCCGCTGCTCTTCACCACGCGCCGCGCCTCCGAACTCATCAAATATGCCGCCAACGCCTTTCTGGCCATGAAGATCACCTTCATCAACGAAATGGCGGACCTGTGCGAAAAGGTCGGCGCCAATGTGCAGGACGTCTCGCGCGGCATCGGGCTGGACGGCCGTATCGGCCCGAAGTTCCTGCATGCCGGCCCCGGTTATGGCGGCTCCTGTTTCCCGAAGGATACGCTGGCGCTCGCCAAGACCGCGCAGGATTACGACGCGCCCGTGCGGCTGATCGAAACCACCATCGCCATCAACGACAACCGCAAGCGCGCCATGGGCCGCAAGGTCATCAATGCGGTGGGCGGCGACGTGCGCGGCAAGAAGATCGCCGTACTGGGCCTCACCTTCAAGCCGAACACTGACGACATGCGCGACAGCCCGGCGATTGCCATCATCCAGACCCTGCAGGATGGCGGCGCGAAGGTGGTGGGTTACGATCCCGAAGGCATGGCGAATGCGCGCCATCTGATCGAGGATATCGACTATGCAACGGGCCCCTATGAGGCCGCCGAAGGGGCGGATGCCGTGGTGATCGTGACGGAGTGGAACCAGTTCCGCGCGCTCGACCTGCCACGCCTCAAAGCCATCATGAAAAGCCCGGTGCTGGTGGATCTGCGTAATATCTACCGCTCGGATGAGGTTGCCGGCCATGGCTTCATCTATGCCGCGGTGGGCCGCCCGCATGACGGCAGCCCGGGTAACGACGCTTAAAGGCTCATTTTCGCAATTTCATCAAAAGTTTTTCGCGCTTCGGTCAGACCGCAAACGCACCAACGGATTCGGGATATAATCATCATGCGTTATCTGGTTACCGGCACCGCAGGCTTCATCGGCTTTTACGTTGCAAAACGGCTGCTGGATGCCGGCCATTTCGTGACCGGCTTCGACGGCATGACGAAATATTACGATGTCAGCCTCAAGGAGAAACGTCACGCCATCCTCTCCCGCTCCAATGGCTTCCGGGCCGAGATCGGCATGCTGGAGGATACGGATGCGCTGAAGCGGGCCGCCGAGGCCGCCGAACCGGAAATCATCATCCACCTCGCCGCACAGGCGGGTGTTAGATACAGCCTTGAAAATCCGCGCGCCTATGTCGATTCCAACCTCATCGGCTCGTTCAATATGCTGGAACTCGCCAGGAGCCTCCATGTCAAACATCTGATGCTGGCGTCGACCTCCTCCATCTATGGCGCCAATGAAAAAATCCCGTTTGCGGAAAGCGACAAGGCCGACGAACCGATGACGCTTTACGCGGCCACCAAAAAATCCATGGAGCTGATGGCGCACAGCTATGCCCATCTGCACAAGCTGCCCACCACCGCCTTCCGCTTTTTCACGGTCTATGGCCCGTGGGGACGGCCGGACATGGCGCCGATCAAATTCGTCGATGCCGTTTCCAACAGCCGGCCGATCGATATTTACGGGCAAGGCAATATGAGCCGTGATTTCACCTATATCGACGATCTGGTGGAAGGCATCGTCCGGCTGAGCGCAATCATCCCCTCGGAGGAAAACCGCGTCAGAGAGGAAGGCGTCATCGACACGCTCTCGCATCACGCACCTTTCCGCGTTGTCAATATCGGCGGCGGGCAGCCGGTGGAGCTGATGCATTTCGTCGAAACGATCGAAAAGGCGGTTGGCAAGCCTGCGATCCGCAACATGCTGCCGATGCAGCAGGGCGATGTGCCGCGCACCTTCGCCTCTCCCGATCTTCTGAGGGCGCTCACCGGTTACGTGCCGCAGACCTCCGTCGAGGAGGGTATCAAAGCCCTCGTCGCCTGGTATCGCGAGATGCACCCGGCCGAATTACGGGAATAATCTTACAGCGTCGCCAGCAGGCGATTGGCGAGCACGCCGCCCGAGGCGCTCTGCATGGAGATCTTGATTTCCACGGCCTCGATGATCGTATCGCTGAAATCGATGGTGGTGAGGTCGCGAATATTGGAAAGGCCACCCGGCGAAAACACGTTCACCTCCAGTATCTTGTCGCCGACGATATCGAGCCCGACGAGGAACATGCCGTCCTCGACGAGCTTCGGCCGCACCATCTCGGCAAGCGCCACGATTTCGTCCGTCACCGTCGCGGCCTCCGCCGTGCCATGGGCGTGGATGTTGGAGCGAAGATCGCCTTTGGCCGGCACACGACGAAGGGCGGCATATTGCCCGTCGCGCATCAACGGCCGGCCATTCATCATGAAGAAGCGGATATCGCCATCCTTGGCGGCCGGCAGATAGGCCTGCGCGATCAGATAGCCCTCAAGGCTGACCGCCTCGAAAATCTGGTTGAGATTGGCCTCCTTGCTGGAGCCGATCTTGAAGACGTTCTTGCCACCGGATCCCTGCAGCGGCTTGACGATGATGCCCTTGGGATGGGCATCGGCAAAGGCGCGGATTTCCTCGACATTGCGCGAGATGATCGTGGTCGGACGGACGATTTCCGGAAAGCTCTGAAAATAGAGCTTGTTCTGCGCCAACGCCAGGCCCTCGGGATCGTTCAGCACCACCACGCCCCGCTGTTCGGCGAGCCGCCCGAACAGGATGCCGGCATGGACCGCCCATGGCCGCGTCGTCTGGTCGAGCGAGGGGTCGTTGCGCAGCATCAAAGCATCGATTTCCTCGACATCCATCGTCCGCCGCTCGAGCGCCTTGTCCAGAAGGGCGGCGTGAAAGGCTTCCGATTTCTTGTATTTCGTCTTCGGCAGCATGGTGGCATGGATGGTCAGGCTATCATCCGAGCGCAGGGTAAAATCGCCGGGCGTCAGATAGACCACCTCATGACCGCGATTGAGCGCAGCCATGGCCAGCAGGCCGGTAGAGTAATGCGGCCCTTCGGTCTCGATCGAATTGACGAAAAATGCGATACGCATGAAGCCCCCTCCTATAATGTCGCCAGTTCGGCAATGGATAATCCCGAGCGTATTTTTTCCAGCCGCTCATTGGCCCTCGCGGGCAGCAGAAATGCGGGCCTGACACCCGGCGGACGCAAGAGGCCGCGCAGGGCAAGCTCCTGCATGACCGGGAAATGGGCGGCAGCAATCTTGCCCATCCAGAAGGGATCGAGCGCGCCGCCCTTGCGCAGATGCTCCAGCACCTCGGCCAGCCCGCGCAGATAGATCGCATCCTTGGAAAGACCGCCGCCACGATAGATGCGCAGCACCATGTTGAAGGCGCCGGCCTCGTCAAAACCGTGATCGCGGGTCATGATACGGAAGGTCTCCACGAAAGTCGCGCCGCCCAGCATCGCGGCGCAGCCGACGACGCGGCCGGCGATCAGCCGCAGGCGCTCGCGCGTCATGCCTCCGGCCAGATATTCCGCCAGCACCGCCAGCCCCTCCTGCACGCCCTCGTAACCGGAAAGGCCGGTGCGGAAGAGCCTGAGCCCCTGGAACGAGCCGTTGAAATAGGTGAGAAGATGCACGCCGATCTCGTGCGATAACAGCGCCTCCACACGGCGCTGTTCCATCACGGTATGACGGGAAATCAGTAGCTTCTCGCCCGTCACCATCAGGCCGGGCGGCAGGTCGTCGCGGATTTCGACGCGGGCCTTGAATTCCGGGGCCTCCGCCAGATAGGTCTCGACCATTTCCCGCGACTTCCTGGCGACCACGTAACAATCGACCATGGCAATTTCGCCGCTCTCCGCCTTGCGCGGACAATCCTCGAGCACACGAAGCGCCAGCGTCAGGAGCGCCGGTTCGACGGCGCCATAAAGGGCGCGTGAAAAATCGGTGAAGGTGCGATGGTGCAGGCTCGCCAGCATCGTCAGTTGCAGATCGATCTCCTGCTGTTTCTCCCGGTAGAGGTGATAAAGCACCGGGTCCTCCAGATGATCGAAAACCACGGAATAGAGCTTGCGTTTCTGCTCTTCGACATCGACGCCGAGCGGCCGGTACAGCAGGCGCGGCGCAAACTGGAAACTGCCGTCGCGAAACTCTTCATAGGCGCGGTGCGCATTGATGGGCGTGACGGAGAGAAGAAAATCGAAGGACGAGACAATGTCGTCGATCGAACGATCCGCGCGTCTGACGGCATCGACAAAGGCCTTGCGGCCAAGCGCCCGGTGGCTGGTGACCTTCAGCGCATCCATGCCGGAAGAAAAGGACGAAAAGGCCTGCAGACCGGCATCGAAGAGATCGGCGATCATCCTCACGCGCAGGCCGGGATAATCGGCACCGGATTCCGGCTGGCGATAGATCGGCGCGAAGCGCACGCTGATGCAGGGAAAATCGAGGCTGGCATTCTGAAAACGGAGGACCGGGTCGGATTCCGGCTCCGGCCGGGTGATGCGCGGCGTGCGAAAACGCACTTCGGCATCACAGACGGCCTTGATGAAGATCCGGCGGGCTTTCTGGGTTTCCGGTTCGGGCGTGGCCGAGACGGAAACCTCATAATGCGGCAGGAAAGGGGAATCGTCGGCGAGCAGGATGTCATGTTCCAGCTCGCCGATATCGAGCACCATGAAGGCACCGAAACGCCGCATCATGGCCAAACCAACCGCCTCGATCAGCGGCGCAGCCTCCTGAATGGTCGAAGCGATGAGATAGGAGGCATGGGCGGCGGCGATATCGCGCGCGGCAAGATTTTTCGTGCCCCCTGTCAGATGCAGGCAAAGAAACGGCAGCGGCCGGTCTATATGCAACCTGCCATCTTTTCCGACATCCCGGCGGATCGCCTTGCCGGCCTCGAGGCACGCCACCACGTCATCGGCCAGATCGGCGATGAGGGACGGCGCGCTACGGGCGGAAGAGAGGTTCATCGTCGCGACCTCAGACACTCTTCGAGAACCGGCTGAAGCGCGGCCATCGTATCCCGGATATCCGCCACCACGCGCGCATCCGCCTCTCCCGTCCACTCATCCATGAAGAATTTCTTGAACTCGACCGCGATCGCACAGCCATTTTCGGCAAAACGCTCGTGAATGAAGCGTGTCTGCTCCCCCTTGCCCTGAAACGCCACATTCTCGCGAACATCGAGGCGGCGTCCGCCGACGGTCGCGGAGGCGAAATGGTGGCCGACCGCGCTGACGATGTCGCCCCAGCGGCTGCGGTCCATGGAAAAGGTGCCTATGTTGATATCAGGCGCTTCCACCTGCGCCGTCGGCGGCGCGGCAGCACCCTGACGGCGATGATTGTAGCTATGCACGTCCAGCACCACGAAAGCCCCATGCCGCCGCTCGACGGCTGAAAGGACGGTCTCGAGCATCGCGTAATAATCAGCATGGAAATCGAGCGACTGACGGACCGCTCCTTCGGGCGGCTCTTCCTTCCAGACCTCAAGGCCCCAGGACTGTTCCGGCCGCAGATAGATCGCCTGATCGGCGGCGCGGTTGAGATCGACTTCGAAACGCGAATGGTGAACGACGATACGGTTCGTCATGCCCGCAACCATCTCGGCGGTGAAGGGATCTTCCTCCCTCAGCCTTTCGTCCGGGGAAAGGGCCATCAACCGGGCGATGTCGGGGCGAATGAAATGGCCGTCGTGAATGGCCGTGCCGATGACCGGTGAAGCGCCGAAGTCGATCGACCAGAAACCCTTGTTTTTGCTGTTACCGTGGTATTCGCCGTCACTCTGTCTGGCTGCCATGCTGCCTCCCCTGCATCGGGAATAAAACAGCGGGACCTGCCCGTTTGTTCCGGTAAAAAATTGCGCGCGATACATTCGGCTTCGGCAACGAGGCCGCGGGAAAAAACTGCGGAACCTTACCGGAAAGCTCACGTTGTTCCAGCAGGAGGGGCCGCCGTGTCAAACGGACGCGATGGCGCTGAAGAACATCGGGATTTTTCCGTTTTCTCCCGGTGGCCAACGAAATGGCAGCCGAGCTTCTTACCCATCCGGCACCCCTCCGTTCCCGCTTTCCACGCACAAGGAGCCGCGACATGGAAAAGACCAAAACTCGCAAACTTGCGGAAGAATATTTGCGTCTCGGCGGCACGCGTCAGGTGATGATCGATGACAACAAGACCTTCGTGCGCCAATGGCAGCACGAACCGGCGGAAGCCGAACGGTTCTGGCAAACGCATATCGAAAATCTCGACGCGAAGCGCCTCAAGGACGTGGAATTTTTCCTACCCTCCATGAATTCCGACAAGGACAAGTGAACCCAGAAGGAGACAGACATGACTGCCATCAACGCTGCAAAAATCCTCATTCTCGCAACCGACGGCTATGAGCGTTCCGAATTGCGCGTGCCCTATGACCGGCTGAAGGCCAAAGGTGCGAGCGTCAAGATCGCCTCCATCAAGGAGGGCGAGATCAGGAGCTGGGACAAGAAGGACTGGGGCGACAGCATCGCCGTCGACCTTCCCGCCAAGGCCGTAAAAACGGAAGATTTTGACGCGCTGGTTCTTCCCGGCGGCCAGATCAATCCGGACGTTCTGCGCCATGACGAGGATGCGATGCGGGTGGTCCGCGATTTCATCAAATCCGGCAAGGTGGTTGCCGCCATCTGCCATGCGCCGTGGCTGCTGGTCGAAGCGGACGCCCTGCGTGGTCGCGACGCCACCTCCTATTGGTCGATCAAGACCGACCTCCAGAATGCCGGCGCCAACTGGAAGGATGAAAAAGTGGTGACCGACAAGGGGATCATTACCTCCCGCAGCCCTGACGATCTCGATGCCTTCGTCGCCAAGATTGTGGAAGAGGTCGAGGAAGGCCGCCACGAACGCCGCGCCGCTTAAGACACGTATCATATTCGTGCCGCCGGTTTCCCGGCGGCACTTCTATTTGGGAGGAAGACATGAAAAGCAGATTGCTGGCAAGCGGCGCGGAACGCACCTTCATCCTCGTCATCGATCCAGAGGAAGAAGCCTTCGAGGCCATCAGGCGCTTTGCCAGGGCCGAGAACATCAACGCCGCCTCGGTTACCGCAATCGGTGCCTTCGCCACGGCGACGCTCGCCTTTTTCGATCTTTCGACAAAGGACTATAAGGAAATACCGGTCACCGACCAGAGCGAGGTTCTGAGTCTGCTCGGCGATATCACCCTTGACGAGAACGATACGCCCAATCCGCACCTGCATGTGGTTCTGGGCTTTGCCGATGGCTCCACGAAGGGCGGCCATTTTCTGAAGGGCACGGTGCGGCCGACGCTGGAAGTCGTCATCCGCGAAACACCTGCGGAATTGCGGCGCAGCTATCGCCCGGAATTCGGCATCGCTCTCATCGATCCCGCGAAATAAACGAACGGAACCGGAAAAACGCCATTGCGTTATCTCTTCGCACGAAAGGGATGGCATGGCGGTGGCGGTCAATCGAAAAGGCGGGGAAGATGGCGAAGTCAGACGGTTCCTGATCGGTCTCGCGCGCGGCACGGCGGGTGCATTACTGTTTGCCCTGCCCATGCTGATGACCATGGAAATGTGGTTTCTCGGCCTTTACGCCAATTCCTGGCGGCTTCTCCTGCTCTGCATCCTCAACCTGCCGCTTCTTCTTCTTCTCGCCCGCCGCATCGGTTTCGAAAATGTTCACTCCTGGAGCCAGGCGCTGCGCGACGCGATAACGGCCTATGGGCTGGGCATCGCCGTGAGTGCCGCCGTGCTCGTGCTGTTCGGCATTCTGAGCGATCAGATTACAGCCTCCAACATCGTCGCCAAAATTGCGCTGCAATCCGTTCCAGCCAGCATTGGCGCACTACTCGGGCGCAGCCAGCTTGGTCAGCATTCCGACACAGAGGATGAGGAGCAGGGCGAATATTCCGGCGAGACCGGTTATCTGCACGAACTGTTCATGATGGTTGTCGGCGCACTTTTCCTCAGCCTCAATGTCGCGCCGACGGAGGAAATGATCCTGATCGCCTACAAGGTGACGCCCTATCACATTCTGGCGCTTTGCCTGCTGTCGATCGCCATCATGCATGGCTTCGTTTATGCGCTTCACTTCAAGGGCTCACATCAGCTGCACGAAGGGCAGAAGTGGTGGCAATCCTTCATCCGCTTCACCCTGCCCGGCTATGTCATCGCTATCGCCATCAGCATCTATACGCTCTGGACCTTCGAGCGCCTCGACCACACCTCGCTGTCGCAGATCATGAATGCCGCCGTCATTCTTGGCGTTCCCGCGTCGATCGGCGCGGCTTCTGCCCGGCTGATCCTGTGAGGACAAGATGACGATATCCAAGGGCCGTAGACATATGGAAAGCCCCGAGCCCCACTGGGTGGAATGGCTGACGGGCGCCATCTGCACCCTTCTTGTCGCCGCCATGCTCGGCTGGATCGGTTATGACATTTATCGCTACAGGCCGGAGGATGCCCGTTTCGAAATCGCCGTTACCGGTGTGGAGGCGCAGGCCGGGCAATACCGGGTGCGGTTCGATATCCGCAACCTTTCCATGACGACGGCGGCGCAGGTGCAGGTGCGCGGCGACCTGCAGCAAAACGGTGCGACGCTGGAGAGCGCTGATGTGACGTTCGATTACGTCGCCTCGGAGTCTCGCGACACCGGCACGCTTTTCTTCCGCAACGATCCCCGCAGCGCAACAGTCACCATCAATGTCGCCGGCTATACCGAGCCGTGAGACCTTTCAGGATGATTTCATGCCGACATCGGAACTGACGAAAGAACGCGACCTCAGGGATTCAAAGCCCGTGTGGGTGGATACGCCACGCATCGGCGTCCGCAGCAGGCACACGCCGGAAGCAGACCATTACGACACGATCGTGGTCGGCGCCGGTATCAGCGGCGCGCTGGTCTCCCATGCCCTGCAACGGCCGGGTCAATCCATGCTGATCGTCGACCGGCGCGAGCCGGTAATGGGCAGCAGCGTTGCCAGCACCGCGATGATCCAGCACGAAATAGACACGCCGCTGACGCAGCTCAGAAAGATGATCGGCAAGGATGCGGCCGACAGGGCATGGCAGCGTTCCGCCCGCGCCGTCCTGCGGCTGGAGGAAATCGCTTCTTCGCTCGGCATCTCCTGCAGCATGAGGCGCAAACAGGCCCTTTATCTGGCGGGAGACGAAATGGGATCGCGCGCGTTGAAGGCTGAAGCGGCAGCCCGGAAGGAAGCGGGCATCGAGGCCCGCTTTCTCACCGCCGCGGAGCTGAGAGATCAATACGGCATGCACCGGACCGCGGCCATCCTCAGCGATATTTCGGCCTCCGCCAATCCCGCGCAGCTGACGGCCGGCCTGCTGCGCCACACGGCGGGCACCGACGCCGAAATCGTCTCGCAGCTTGAAATCACCGATCTCAGAAACCTCGGCGACGAGGTTGTCCTCGCCACCGCCGGCGGCAAAATCCTTTCCGCACGCAATGTCGTTTTCTGCACCGGCTATGAATTCCTGAAAATGCTGGAGAGCCCGAAACACCAGATCGTTTCCACCTGGGCGCTGGCGAGCAGAAAGGGGCTGGACCTCCCCGACTGGCTGGAGAACCATATCATCTGGGAGGCCTCCGATCCCTATCTCTACCTGCGCACCGACCGGGAGGGGCGGATGATCGCCGGAGGCGAGGACGAGGAAAACCCCACCGCCTACCAGTCGGAGCGCAAGCTCGCCGTCAAGGCGGAGTTGATCCGCCGCAAGATCGAGAAGCTTCTCGGTATCGATATGGGAAAGCCGGAATATCGCTGGGCGGCGGCCTTCGGCTCGACCACCACCGGCCTGCCGCTGATTGGTGCGGTGCCCGGAATGAACAACGTCTATGCCGTGATGGGTTTCGGCGGCAACGGCATCACCTTCAGCCAGATCGCCGCTGAAATCGTGGCCGCCGCCATCAATGGCGGCAAGGACCCCGACGCCGATTTTTTCCGCTTCGGCTGATGTCGTTCATTCCTCCTTGATGCCCGCCGCCACCTGTATGCGGCGCAGCGTCCACAGGACGACAATGCCCATTCCCGAAGCAAGAAAAGCAAGCGGCCACATGCCAAGACCGGCCGAGAGGCCGATTGCCGCCGAAAGCCACATGCTGGCGCCCGTCGTCAGGCCTTTGACATCGCCCCTAGTATAAACGACCACACCCGCCGCGAGAAAGGCGATGCCCGCCGTCACCGCCTCCACCAGGCGGATGGGATCGAGCCGTGCGGCCTCATGGCCTTCCGCCATCGTCTCCATCATGTGAATGGTGATGACGCAGAAGGTGACGGCGGCAAGGCCGATCAGCATGTTGGTGCGCAGGCCGGCGGTGTTCTTGTGAAACTCCCGCTCCAGACCGATCAGGCCGCACAGGATGACCGCGCCGAACACACGCACCAGCAGCACCTCGAAGGGGATGGAGATATTCATGGAAAATTCTTCTGCAAGGCTCTGGGGCACTGTCGCGTCTCCTCCCGAAATTTCTTCACACTAAGTTCGCAGAGGCGTCTTGGTTCCGCGCGGCAATATAAACGTTGCGCGCAACCGAGCCGGAACCATGGGCGCAGCAAAGGGTTTGTCTCCCGTGCGCATGGGCGCACATCATGTATTTTCACACATGGGAGAAGGACCAATGGCCGAGAAGAAACTCGATGATCTGTTCTACGACACGCTGAAAGATATCTATTACGCCGAACGGCAAATCCTGAAAGCCCTGCCGAAGATGGCACGGGCGGCGACCGATCCGAAGTTGAAACAGGCTTTTGAAAAACACAAGGAAGAAACCCAGGGGCACGTCGAACGCCTGCAGGAGGTGTTCGAGATCATCGGCAAGCGGGCGCAGGGCAAGACCTGCGAAGCCATTCAGGGCATCATCGCCGAGGGCGAGGAAATCATGGAGGACTTCAAGGGCACGCCCGCCCTCGACGCCGGTCTGGTTTCCTCGGCACAGGCGGTCGAGCACTATGAGATCGCCCGTTACGGCACGCTGAAGGCATGGGCGGAAAAGCTGGGCCACACGAAAGCAGTTTCGTTGCTGGATGCCACGCTCAAGGAAGAAGCGAAAACCGATGATGCGCTGACCGCGCTCGCCAAGACTTCGGTTAACGCCGCCGCCGAGAAAAAGGCGGCTTAATACCCTCCTTCGCAGCAAAAACCGGAATGGTCGCCCATTCCGGTTTTTTGTATCTTGAAACCTGCAGAGATTACGGCAGGGTATAAGCGATCACATAGTCGCCCGGTTTGGTTCCGACGGAGCCGTGGCCACCCGCAACCATCACCACATATTGCTTGCCGTCATCCAGCGCATAAGTCATCGGCGTTGCCTGGCCGCCGGCTGGCAGGCGCGCTTCCCAAAGCTGTTTGCCGGTCGTCAGGTCATAGGCGCGCAGGTAGTTGTCGACGGCCGCACCGAGGAAGGCGACGCCCCCCTTGGTGATCATCGGCCCGCCAATGCCCGGCACACCCACCTTGAAGGGCAGCGGCAGCGGCGTCATGTCATGGACCGTGCCGTTTTTGTGCTTGTAGGCGATATCGCCGGTGCGCAGGTCAGCACCCGCGACATAACCCCATGGCGGGGCCTGGCAGGGAATCTGCAGCGGACCGAGGAACGGACCCATGAACACGCCGTAGGGCGCGCCGTCATTGCGGTTCAGGCCCTGTTCGCTACCCTTTTCGTCCTGACCCTTCGGCGGAATGTCGGCGCGCGGCACGAGCTGCGAAGTGAAGGCAAGATAGGTCGGCATGCCGAACATCACCTGGCGTTCGGGATCGACCGCCACGCTGCCCCAGTTGAAGGTCCCGAAATTGCCGGGATAGATGATCGAGCCGGTGAGCGAAGGCGGCGTATAGCGGCCCTTGTAGTTCAGCTGATGGAAGCGGATACGGCAGGCAAGCTGGTCGAACATGGAGACGCCCCACATGTCCTTTTCCTGCAACGGCTCCGGCTTGAAGGACAAGGCCGTCGTCGGCTGCGTCGGAGAGGTGAAATCCTCCGGGATGGCGCCGCCTGGCGCGGGCTCTTCGGTGATTGGCAGAAGCGGCTCGCCGGTGCGCCGGTCGAGAACGTAGATATCGCCCTGCTTGGTGGGGCCGACGAGGGCCGGCACGGTCTGGCCGTCCTTGGTGATGTCGAGCAGCACCGGCTGGGCCGGCACGTCCATGTCCCAGAGATCGTGATGAACCGTCTGGCGCACCCAGCGATCCTTGCCGGTGTTGATATCCAGCGCGACGATGGAGGAGGAATATTTCTCCACATTCTCGCTGCGGCCCATGCCGAGCTGGTCCGGCACCTGATTGCCGAGCGGGATATAAACGAGGCCGAGGCCTTCATCATAACTGAAGACCGACCAGCTGTTGGGCGAATTGGTGGTGTAGGTTTCACCCGCCGCAATCGGTTCGGTTTTCGCCGGGTTGCCGGAATCCCAGTTCCAGACGAGCGCGCCGCTGTTCACATCGAAAGCGCGGATGACACCGGACTGCTCCTGCGTGGAATAGTTGTCGTTCACCGCGCCCCCGATGATGATCTTGCCCGCCACGATGACGGGGGGCGAGGTCGAATAATAATAGCCGGCAGGATTGTATTTCATGCCCTGTTCCAGATGCAGCACACCCTGATCGGCAAAGGAGGTGCAGACCTGACCGGTGGCGGTATCGAGCGCGATCAGCCGCGCATCCGAGGTCGGCAGGTAGACGCGCTCGGCGCAGGCCGTGCCTTCAGCGGCATTCGGCTCGGCATAATAGGAAACGCCGCGGCAGGTCTGATGCTGGCGGTCCGGATTAAGACCGACATTCGGGTCGTATTTCCATTTTTCCTTGCCGGTGGCGGCATCGATGGCAATCGCCCAATTATGCGGCGTGCAGATATAAAGCGTGTTGCCGATCTTGAGCGGCGTCACCTGATAGGTGGTTTCACCCACATCATCGGGCAGCTTCACATCGCCCGTCTGGTAACGCCAGGCTTCCTTGAGCTGCGAGACATTGTCGACATTGACCCGGGTCAGCGGCGAATAACGCTGGCCATAGGGTGTGCGGCCATATTGATGCCAGTCACCGTCAGGCACGTTGCCGCCATAGGGGGGCGTAGCCGAGGCGGTTTCCTGGGGCAGGGAACCTGCCGTATCGTGCGGATCCTGCGCCATGGAATATCCCGCCACGACGATGGAGGCGAGCACGGAAAGGGCAAGCGGCCACGCATTCGGCCCGTAGCTAAGCCCGGTCGGGCTCGAAAAACCAAGCGGCTTTCTGACCCCTGGAGCCAGAAGCCAGAGGCCGATGAGAATGATGATGCCGCCGCGCGGGCCAAGCTGCCACCAGTCGAAGCCGACTTCCCAGATGGCCCAGGCGAGTGTGGCGACAATGAAGACGGCATAGACGTGAAGGGCTGCGCGATTGCGCTTGAACAGCAGAATGGCCGTCAACAGAAAGGCCAGTCCGGAAAGCACGTAATAAAAGCTCCCGCCCAGCATGACGAGCTGAGAGCCAAAACCGAACAGTGCAAGACCGATCAGCGTGAGAACAACTGCAGTGACGGTGACTGCCATGAATGAAACCCCCGATTCCTGTCACTTTGCGTGAAATGAAATCGGGCGCAATCTGGTTCCATGAAAATTATCATCGGCGCGAAAAAACTTCACGCCATGGTGGTCACGGGTTTTTCGGCGCTCCGGTCGAATCCTGCGGCGCGGGATTTGACTCTGTCGATGACGGCGGCTGGGCGCGGCCATTCGCCGGATTATTGTCGAAGCTTCCGGATCCGGAGGGCTGCTGCGGCACGGGCGCAGTCTCGGTCTGCGGGTTCTGCGGCAGGTTCTCGTCGGGTTCGAAAACCGAATATTCGACAACGGCCCAAACCACCAATGCAAGAAGCACACTGACGATCAGAATGACAAGGACGGGACGTCCGCGCGACCCCTGCCGCGCACGCGTTGTCGTTTCGCTTTTCGGAGCATCCCGACCGTCGAGATAGCTGGAATTTTCTCTGGCCATGTCGTTCACTCCCTGTGACCCTGTTGATCTAATTCCCGGGGTCATTGTTTTGTTCCAGACCACCGGAGAACGACTTTAGCCGCACTCGGTCGGTAACCGAGACCTCTCCGAGCCGTCGCAGCCTGCCACATCCACCGCGCTAAAGCTTTGCCCGAGGCCGAGCCAGGAGACCGGCGGGCGTGCTCCATCCGTTTCCCATGGGTCGTCTGGGAGGTTGTCGGAATTCGCCGAAGGCAGGGGCGATGTCGCCGCATGAAATCCGGTGCCCGAAAAAGAAAGATATTTTTTCACCGCATGGCGCCATCCGCGCCACAGGTCGGGGAAAGCAGGAATTTTCAGCATCATGATTGTCAGGCAATATATCGATAAAAATAACGTCTCCTGTTTGGCACGTCTGGAGGACAGGTGCATCCCCGTTGCGGCGCAACCGCAGCGAATGGTCGAATTGTGCCAAGAAACCGTCATGAAGTGTCAGATCGAGCCCGACTAGGCGTGATCAGCGGCCGAGCTGCACGATCCAGCGTGTCCATTCCGCGCTATCGGGCTTCAGAATATCCGACGTGACGTCACGGTTTTCCGACGCAAAATGCCGCATCTGGCGCGGTGAGAGGCCGAAGGTCTTCTTGAAGACGCGGCTGAAATTTTCCGGATTGGTGAAACCATAAGTGGCCGCCACCTCGGCAATCGTCATATGGCCCGATTGCGGTGCCCGCAGGAAATCCATGGCGCGCTCGAGACGCCGATGGGTGATGCAGGCCGAAAACCCGCCAAGCGGCTCGAAGAGCCGGTAGACCGTACGCCGCGACACGCCGAATTCGCCCATCACCCGTTCCACCGAAAGGGCGGGATCGAGAAGGTGATTGTCGATGTAACGCCGGATGGAGGCCCGCAGCGCACGCTGAACGCCCTGCGCATTGTCTTCCCGGACATGGTTGTTGATGGCCGCCGTGGCGAGTTCCAGAAGCGGTGAAACCGTGGCTGCGCCGTCATTCGCGTTCATGACGTCAAAATGGAGGTAGATGCTCGTCATCGTTTCCCGCAGGAGCGACACCAGCGGCAGACCGGCCGGCAGCACACGTTCATGATGATTGCCGGAACCGATAAGCCTGCCCTCCAGCAACCGGCGCGGCACAACGAGGCTCAGATGATCGTGATCGGTCGTCGCGGTGGCGAGCGGTTGCGCCATATCGATGATGTAGAGATCTCCCGGGCCGGCGGTCTCGCCCGATCCGCGCCGCGACATGCTTTGCCCGCTGGCATAAAATTGCAGGAGAAAACCGTCCATGCCGTCGCGGGCAAGCTTATTGCGCGAGCGATCAAAATCCTGCGCGGAGGATTGCGTGCGGCCAAGCGCGACATTGCCGATGAAAGCGGCGTCCACGCTGGCGAAGAAACCGTCATCCTGCGAACGGCGCAGCCGGGCATCGAACAGCACGTTGATAGAATCCCGCCACAAGCCCATGGCGTCACGTTTCGGCACCTGGCGCGTATCGAAGCGCGATCGCGCCAGCGGCGCTTCAAAAGACCCTGTGTTCATCATGCCGTTTTTCCGTGAACACGGCGCTTACTCCGCCGCACACGAAAACTATACAGAATTGAAATCGCCTAACAATGCCGGAAGGCAGCGAGACGGTTCGCCGAGGGCAGACGCGTGAAAATTATTTCGCCGTCCAGCCGCCATCGATGGAAATCGTCGTGCCGGTGATGGAGCGCGCCATATCGCCTGCGAGATAAAGCGCCATTTCCGCCACTTCCTCCGGCTGCACGAAACGTCTCGTCGGCTGCGGCGCCAGCATCACCTTTTTCACCACCTCTTCCTCGCTCATGCCATGCACCCGCGCCTGATCGGCCACCTGGGCTGCGACCAGCGGGGTCCAGACATAACCGGGGCAGATGGCGTTGCAGGTAATGCCGAGTTCGGCCACTTCCAGCGCCACGCTTTTTGTCAGGCCCACTACCGCATGTTTGGTCGCCACATAAGGCCCCTTGAAGGGCGAAGCCCGCAAACCATGAGCGGAGGCGATATTGACGATGCGGCCCCAGCCCCTTTCCTTCATACCCTGCAAGGCAGCGTGGATCGTGTGGAAAGCGCTGTCGAGCGAGATCGCGACGATGCGGGAAAAATCGGCAAAATCGAATTCGTCGATTGGCGCAACCTTCTGGATGCCGGCATTGTTGACCAGCACATCGATACGGCCGAGTTCGGCGATGACGGTTTCCGGCAGATGCGCGCTTTCATCGTAATTCGCAAGGTTGGCGGAAAAATAGACCGGCCGATGCCGCGCCACTTTCGCAACCGCCTCAAGGGCCTGCGCGCCCTCCTCCGCCGTTTCCACGCCGTGGACGGCGACCAGATACCCGGCTTCAGCAAAACGTTTGGCGATGGCGAGCCCGATGCCGCTGGTGGAACCCGTGACCAGCACGGTTTTTGGTTGATCCTCCATCGGCCTAGTCCTTCAGCTGCGGCAGGTTGCGGAAAAGTTCGAGCGCTTCGGGATTGGCGAGTGCATCGGCATTCTTCACCGGCCGACCATGGATGGTATCGCGCACCGCGATTTCGGAAATCTTGCCGGAACGGGTGCGGGGAATGGCGCTGACGGCGATGATCCTTGCCGGCACATGCCGCGGCGTGGCGCCGGAACGGATACGGCTGCGGATGGTCTTTTCCAGTTCCTCCGTCAGGGCCACGCCGCCCCTCATGCGCAGGAAGAGGATGACCCGCTGGTCTCCATCAATATCCTGCCCGACGGCAATGGCCTCCTCGACATCAGGCACGGTCTCCACCTGGCGGTAGATTTCGGCTGTGCCGATGCGCACCCCGCCCGGATTGAGCGTCGTGTCCGAACGTCCATGGATGACATATCCGCCGGATGGGCGCATTTCGGCGAAATCGCCATGCGCCCAGATACCGGGGAAACGATCGAAATAAGCGGCCTGATACCGTGAACCATCCTCATCGCCCCAGAATTTGACCGGCATGGAGAGATGGGCATTGCGGCAGACGAGTTCGCCCGCGACACCGCGAACGGAATGTCCTTCATCATCCAGCGTATCGATATCCATGCCGAGCATCGCGCCCTGCAATTCACCGCGATGAACCGGCTGCAACGGATTGCCGCCGAGGAAACAGGCGCAGATATCCGTGCCGCCGGAAATGGAGGCAAGATGCACATCCGCCTTCCATTCGCGATAGATATAATCGAAGGATTGCGGGATGAGCGGCGAGCCGGTCGAGAGAATGGCCCTCAGCGAAGACAGATCGTGGCTTTCACGCGGCTTCAGCCCGGCCTTCAGGCAGGCATCGATGAACTTCGCCGAGGTTCCAAAGGTCGCGATCCGTTCGGCATCGATGAGATCGATGAGCCGCCCGGGCGTCGGATAACCGGGATTGCCGTCATAGGTGACAAGCGTCGCGCCGAGCGCCAGGCCGGAGACCTGCCAGTTCCACATCATCCAGCCGCAGGTGGTGAAATAGAAAAAGCGCTCCCCCTCCTGAATATCGCATTGCAGCTTCTGTTCCTTCATGTGCTGAAGAAGCAGCCCGCCACCGGAATGGGTGATGCATTTCGGCTTGCCTGTCGTGCCCGAGGAATAAAGGATCGCCAACGGCGCCTTCACGGGCAGACGGTTAAAGGCAATCTCCCCCGCCTTATAGGGCGCGACGAAATCCGAAAGCGTCACACAGGCGAGATCGGCAAGGCTTTCGGGAACGGCGTCACCGATCAGCACGATCTCTTCAGGAGCCGCACTTTCCGCCACGGCGCGGATGGTCGGGCCGACATCGATGCGTTTGCCGGCATAACCATATTCCGGCACGGCGATGAGGATTTTCGGATCAATCTGCGACAGGCGATCGGAGGCACCTGCCGGGCCGAAATCCGGCGAACAGGAGGACCAGATGGCCCCGATGGCGCTCACGGCCAGATAGCTGACAATCGCTTCGATATCGTGGGTGACGATCGCACCGACGCGGTCGCCTTCCTGCACGCCCGCATGAACCAGCGCCTGCACCATGCGGGACACCTCGTCATAAAGCGCCCTGCGGCTTATCTCGCGCCGTGTGCCATCATCGCGATGGGCGATGATGGCAAGACGCTCATCGGCATCGCGCAGCAGGTTTTCGGCATAGTTGAGCCGTGCGCTGGGATAAAACTCGGCATCCCGGATCGTCGCACCGGCTTTGAAGGCCGTTTCACCACGCGTGCCGGTGATACCGAGCTCGTTCCACAGCGCATCGTAAAAGGCGTCCGGCGCGTTGATGGACCAGCGCAGCAGGCCGGCATAATCATCGGCGGCCAGCCCGTGCAACGGCGCGGTTTTCGCCGCGAAAGCAAAAAGCGCCGAGCCCTCCAACCTTTCCCGCGACGGCACCCACAGAATATCGGACGACGTGGCCTCCATCATGCTTCGCCTCCGCGCAGCATCTCGACAATGGCGGAAAAATCACGTCCGCCACCACCTTCGCCGACGAAGCTTTCATAAAGCGCCGACGCCGCAGCCCCAAGCGGGGTGGAAACACCCGTGCCATTGGCCGCCGCCTGCGACAGCTTCAAATCCTTAAGCATCAAGGCCGCCGCAAAGCCGGGCTGGTAATCCTTGTTGGCGGGCGATGTCGGCACCGGTCCCGGCACCGGGCAGTAGGTGGTGAGCGACCAGCATTGTCCCGAAGAGGTGGAGGCAACATCGAACAGCGCCTGATGCGAAAGCCCGAGTTTTTCGCCGAGCACGAAGGCTTCGGAAACCGCGATCATGGAAATGCCGAGGATCATGTTGTTGCAGATCTTCGCCGCCTGGCCGTTGCCACCCTTGCCGCAATGCACGATTTTCTTGCCCATTGCCTCCAGCACCGGCTTTGCCGCCGCGAAAGCTTCGGGCTCACCGCCGCACATGAAGGTCAGGGTGCCGGCCGCAGCGCCACCTGTGCCGCCGGATACGGGGGCGTCGACCGAGGGGCAGCCGGCGGAAGCGGCCAGTTCATGCGCTTTCAGCGCGCTTTCCATATCCACCGTCGAGCAATCGATGAGCAGCGTTCCGGCGGAGACCTTTCGAACCAGATCGCCATAGACCGAAACGACATGTTCGCCCTTCGGCAGCATGGTGATGATCACATCCACCGCGTCGGTCGCTTCGGCAGAATCCACTGCCACGGGAATGCCGGCCTCCTTCGCCGCCGCACGGCAGGCTTCGGCAAGATCATATCCCCTGACGGTGTAACCCGCCTTGACGAGATTGGCGGCCATCGGCAGGCCCATATGTCCCAACCCGAGAAAAGCGACGGTCTTCATGGGAGCGCTCCTTTCAGCGATTATCCGCAAGGATCATGTCGGCAGCTTTTTCGGCAATCATGATCGTCGGGGAATTGGTGTTTCCGGAGGTGATGCGCGGCATCACCGAAGCGTCGGCGACGCGCAGTCCGGCGAGCCTGCGAAATTTCAGCCGCGCATCGACAACGCTCTCCACATCCGACCCCATGCGCAGCGTGCCAACGGGATGGAAGATGGTGGTGCCTATGTCGCCCGCCGCCTTCGCGAGATCATTATCGTTTTCGAAAGACGGGCCGGGCCGGTATTCCTGCGGGTTGAAGCGGGAAAAGGCTGGCTGGGCGACAATGCGGCGCGTCAGCCGCATCGCGTCGATGGCCACCTGACGGTCGCCTTCGGTGGAGAGATAGTTCGGGCGGATTTCCGGCTGCATGGCGAAATCCGGTCCTTTCACATGCACTGAGCCCCGGCTTTCCGGCCGCAGATTGCAGACACTTGCGGTAATGGCCGGAAAAGTGTGAACCGGATCACCGAACTTGTCGAGAGAAACCGGCTGGACATGATATTCCAGATCGGCGGTTTCCTTTTCCGGCGAGGAGCGGGTGAAAACTCCGAGCTGGCTCGGCGCCATCGACATCGGGCCGGAGCGGGTCAGCGCATATTCAAGGCCGATCCGCGCCTTGCCGAACAGGGTGGAGGCCCTTTCATTCAGCGTCAGCACGCCGGAGACCTTGTAGACCATGCGCAATTGCAGATGGTCCTGCAGGTTCTCGCCCACGCCCTGAACCTCCGCCACGGTGTCGATACCGGCGGCCTGAAGCACGTCGCCACGGCCGACGCCGGAAAGCTCCAGAATGTGCGGCGAGCCGATCGCGCCTGCGGACAGCACCGTCTCGCGCCGTGCGCGCATCTTTTTCAGGACGCCGTCATGGTGGAACTCGACACCCGTTACCCGGCCCTCCTCGATGATAAGCCGCTTGACGTGCGCCTTGGTGAGAACCGTCAGGTTCTTGCGGCCGAGCGCCGGTTTCAGAAATGCCTTTGCCGTGTTCCAGCGCCAGCCCGAGCGCTGGTTGACGTCGAAATAACCGGCGCCCTCATTGTCGCCGCGGTTAAAATCATCGGTCGCGGGAATGCCCGCTTCGCCCGCTGCCTTCTGGAAGGCATCGAGCACGTCCCAGCGCACCCGCGCCTTTTCCACCCGCCATTCACCGCCGGCGGAATGCAGGTCGCTTTTGCCGCGATAAAAATCCTCCGACTTCAGGAAATAGGGCAGGATATCGTTCCACCCCCAGCCCTCGCAGCCGAGCTGCCGCCACATATCGTAATCGCGGGCCTGGCCGCGCATATAGATCATGCCGTTGATGGAGGAGCAGCCGCCGAGAACCTTGCCGCGCGGATAGATCAGCGAGCGACCGTTGAGCCCCGGCTCTTCCGCCGTCTTGAAACACCAGTCGGTGCGCGGATTGTTGATGCAATAGAGATAACCGACGGGAATATGGATCCAGTGGTAGTTGTCATTGCCGCCCGCCTCCAGAAGCAGGACACGGTTGTTCGGATCCTTCGAAAGGCGGTTGGCGAGAACGCATCCGGCACTTCCCGCTCCGATGACGATATAGTCATAGTCCCCCATGTTTTTCTCCATAAGCCGCCCTTGCCGCGTCGTCCCGGACGCGGAGGAGGCCTTTTCCTGTGTTTTCAAAAATACCTAGCCGCGATGCTGGAAGCCGAGTTTTCTCCCAAGCCGCGACGCGTAAAATTCGCCGATCAGACCGCGCCGGAACACCAGGACGCAGGCCATGAAGACAAGACCGGTGATGATGGTGACCGGGAAATCCGATGTCGCGAGATAGTTCTGCAAGGTGACCACGAGACCTGCGCCAAAGATCGGGCCGATCATGGTGCCAATGCCGCCGAGCAGCGTCATCAGGATCACCTCGCCGGACATCTGCCAGGTCACATCCGTCAGCGTCGCGAACTGGAAGACCAGCGCCTTCAGCCCGCCCGCAAGACCGGCCAGCGCCGCCGACATGACGAAAGCGCCGAGCTTGTAACGCTGCACGCTGTAGCCCAGCGAAATGGCGCGCTGCTCGTTCTCACGGATGGATTTCAGGATCATGCCGAAGGGCGAGTTGACGAAGCGCCAGATGACCAGCAGTGCCAGAACGAAGGTGACCAGCACCGTGTAATAGATGTTGAGCGGCGCATTGAGGTCGAGAAGACCGAAGAGGTGGCCACGCGGCACACCCTGCAAACCGTCCTCGCCATGGGTAAACGGTGCCTGAAGGCAGAAGAAATAGAACATCTGCGACAAGGCCAGTGTGATCATGGCGAAATAGATGCCCTGACGGCGGATGGCGAAGAAGCCGATGACGAGGCCGAGAAGGGCCGCACCCGCCATGCCGATGATGAGGCCGATCTCCGGCGTCACGCCCCATTCCTTCACCGAATAGGCGGTGAAATAGGCAGCACCGCCGAAGAACGCCGCGTGGCCGAAGGAGAGCAGCCCGGTGTAACCGATCAGCAGATTGAAGGCGCAGGCAAACAGCGCAAAGCACAGGAGCTTCATCAGAAAGATCGGGTAAACGAACATCGGCGCGGCGATGAGGACGGCGAGCCCCGCCAGAATGAGCATGGTCTTGATGGTTCCGGCAGTCGCCGAAACTTCCGTCTGCGGCAGCGTACCGGCGGTGGGACTATGGGTGGCTTTGGACATATCAGGCGTCCTTTCCGAAAAGTCCGGCGGGGCGGATGAGCAGCACAAAGGCCATGATGACGAAGATGACGATGTTGGAGGCTTCCGGGTAGAACACCTTGGTCAGTCCTTCGGCGACGCCCAGCATGTAGCCGGTGACGATGGCGCCCATGATCGACCCCATGCCGCCGACGACCACCACGGCGAAGACGACGATGATGAGGTTCGTGCCCATCAGCGGCGAGACCTGATAGATGGGTGCGGCGAGAACCCCAGTGAACCCGGCAAGACCGGCACCCAGCGCATAGGTCAGCGTCAGCAGCACCGGCACATTGATGCCGAAAGCCTGCACCAGCGTCGGGTTTTCAGTGGCCGCCCGCAGATAGGAGCCGAGCCGCGTCTTTTCGATCAAAGCCCAGGTGGCGATGCAGACGATAAGCGAAATCACGACAACGAAAGCGCGGTAATTCGGCAGGAACATGAAGCCGAGATTGGTGCCGCCGGCAAGCTCGCGCGGCACCGAATAGGGCTGCCCGGCAGCGCCATAAAGCCAGCGGAACGTGCCTTCCACCACCAGCGCCAGGCCGAAGGTGAACAGCAGCCCGTAAAGCGGATCGAGATCATAAAGCCGCGACAACAGGAAACGTTCGATTATCGCGCCGAACAGCGCCACGACGAGTGGCGTGACGATGAGCGCCACCCAGAAATTGATGCCGAAATATTGCAGGCCGAGGAAAGCGACAAAAGCGCCGAGCATATATTGCGCGCCATGGGCAAAATTGATGACGCGCAGCAGGCCGAAAATGACGGCGAGACCGAGCGACAGCAGCGCATAGAAGGAGCCGTTGATAAGGCCGACCAGCAATTGCCCGAGGAGCGCCTGAATGGGAACGCCGAAGATCATCGTCATGGTTAAACCCCCAGCACCTTGTTGAGTTCACCCATGCGGGCGGAAAGCTCGCCGACCGGAAAATCGCTAACCATCTGGCCGTGATCCATAAGGTAGAAACGGTCTGCAATGCGGCTTGCAAAACGGAAATTCTGCTCGACCAGAACCACGGTCATGCCACGGCTCTTCAGTTTCTGCAGCACCTCGCCGATGCGTTGCACGATGACGGGGGCAAGTCCCTCGGTCGGTTCGTCAAGCAACAGCACCTTCACACCGGTACGCAGAATGCGCGCCATGGCCAGCATCTGCTGCTCGCCGCCGGAAAGCTTGGTGCCGGGGCTGGTTCGGCGTTCGTAAAGATTGGGAAACAGCTCGTAGATTTCATCCAGCGTCATGCCGCCGGAAGCGACCACGGGCGGCAGTTTCAGATTTTCCTCAACACTTAGCGTCGCGAAGATGCCGCGCTCTTCCGGCACGAAACCGAGACCGTATTTCGCCGTGCGGTGTAGCGGCACCGGCATCAGATCCTTGCCGCCGAGCTTGATGACACCCTTGCGGTTGCGGATGATGCCCATGATGGTGCGCAGCGTCGTGGTCTTGCCCACGCCATTGCGCCCCAGAATCGTGATGGTTTCGCCTTCGCCGACGGTGAGATCGACGCCGTGCAGGGCCTGGCTTTCGCCATACCAGGATTTCAGGTTGGAGACTTCGAGCATTGCCGCCATATCAAGCCTCCTCCGTACCCATATAGGCCGTGCGCACGCGTGGATCGGCGGAAACCTCGGCATAATCGCCTTCCGCCAGAATTTCACCACGTTGCAGAACCGTGACGTGGTGGCAGATATCCGCCACGACTTTCAGATTATGTTCGACCATCAGCACCGCGCGGGTTTTGGCCACCTCGCGGATGAGTTCGGCGACATGGGAGACATCTTCCCCGCCCATGCCGGCCATCGGCTCATCCAGCAGCAGCACCTTCGGATCGAGCGCCAGCGTGGTGGCGATTTCGAGAACCCGCTTGCGGCCGTAAGAAAGATCGGCCGCAAGCGCATGTTTTTCCCGTGTCAGGCCGACCATGGCGATCAGCTCCTCGGCACGGGCGTTCAGCCTGTCGAGCGAAGAGAGCGGCAGCCAGAACTGCGTTGCAAGGCCACTCTGCCGCTGCAACGCCACCCGCACGTTTTCCAGAACCGTCAGATGCGGAAACACCGCCGATATCTGGAAAGAGCGCACGAGGCCGAGACGCGCCACCTTGTCCGGCGGCGTCCTTGTTATATCCGTTCCCATGAAGGTGATCGCCCCGCCCGTCGGCTGGAGAAACTTGGTCAACAGATTAAAGACCGTAGTCTTGCCGGCGCCGTTCGGACCGATCAGCGCATGCACGCGGGCATGATGCACGTCGAGATCGACGTTTTTCACGGCCGCGAATGCGCCGAAAGTTTTGCTGAGACCACGCGCCGAAAGAACGACGCGAGGTTCGGCCTGCCCGGCGGGGGCGGGAGCGATCGTCATGAAACTTTCCCCTTTATTACGTCAGTCTTTTATTGCGTCACCAGCGGGCAACCGCTCTTTGCGGGGTCCATGAAGGCTTCCTTGCCGGGGATGGTGGCGAGCACCTTGTAATAATCCCACGGCTGCTTGCTCTCATCCGGCTTCTTCACTTCCATGAGATACATGTCGTGGATCATGCGGCCGTTCGCTGCCACATGACCGTCCTTGGAGAAGACGTCGTTAACGGGCATTTCCTTCATGGCCTTTGCGACGGCATCGGCATCGTCGGTGCCTGCCTTTTCGATCGCCTTCAGATAATGCAGCACGGCGGAATAGGTGCCGGCATGCACCATGTTCGGCATGGCGCCGGTGCGTTCCTTGAAACGCTCGCCGAATTTGCGCGATTCATCGTCGCGGTCCCAATAGAACCCTTCCGTCAGCGTCAGGCCCTGGGCTGCCTCAAGACCGAGGCCATGGACTTCGGCAAGCGTGAAGAGAAGAGCGGCAAGCCGCTGGCCGCCCGCCACGATGCCGAATTCGGACGCCTGCTTGATGGCGTTGGAGGTATCGAGGCCGGCATTGGCAAGACCGATGACCTTTGCACCCGAGGACTGCGCCTGCAGCAGGAAGGAGGAATAATCCGTCGTCGCGAGCGGATGGCGCACGGAGCCCAGCACCTTGCCGCCGTTGGCCTTGACGAAATTGGAGGTGTTTTCTTCCAGCGAATAACCGAAGGCGTAGTCCGCGGTCAGGAAGAACCAGCTGTCGCCGCCCTGCTTGACGAGTGCGCCGCCGGTGCCGACCGCCAGCGAATAGGTGTCATAGGCCCAATGGAAACCATAGGGGCTGCACTGCTTGCCGGTCAGCTCGGTGGTTGCAGCACCTGTATTGACGGTGATCTTCTTCTTGTCCTTGGAGAGCGCCTGCACGGCAAGACCCACCGACGACGAGGTCAGTTCCATGATCGAATCGACCTGTTCGGTGTCGTACCATTGCCGGGCAATGTTGGATGCCACATCCGCCTTGTTCTGGTGGTCGGCGGTCACCACTTCCACCGGCGCATTCAGCACCTTGCCGCCGAAATCCTCGACCGCCATCTTCGCGGCTTCGTAAGAGTATTTGCCGCCGAAGTTGGCGTAGACGCCCGACTGGTCATTCAGGATGCCGATCTTGACCTTACCGTCCGAAATCTCGGCGGCATAAGCGGCAGTGCCGGCGGCCAGTGCCATGGCCGTGGATAAAACGATACTCTTGCGCATGACTTCTCCTCCCAGAGATGATTGCGAGCCTCAGATTGTCTGTGCAGCGGTGAACGAAACCGTTGCACCCGAATGGCCGCACCGCCCTCCTCAAAGCGATGCATCCTGAGCCTAGACTTCTCGAATTCGGCCGTTGACACAAGAGCGGGGCATCATCAAATTGCGAACAGGAACTGTTCATTTTTGAACAGAACTCTTGACGGGAGACAAATATGGCCACCCCTTTCACCTGGGACGACCTGCAATATTTCCTGGCGGTGGCGCGCACCGGACAGCTCTCATCGGCCGCCCGCAGCCTGCGCACCAGCCACGCCACGGTCTCCCGCCACATCGACAGGCTGGAATTCTCGCTTAAAACCAAGCTGTTCGAGCGAAACCCGCGCGGTTATGAGCTGACGACGGTCGGGCGGCGGCTGGTGGATACCGTCGAGCGCATCGAGGCGGAGGCTGAACGGCTGCAATCGGATATATCCGAAAGCGGCAGCCTGCTACGCGGCGTGGTGCGCTTGAGCGCCCCTGAAGGTTTTTCCAATTTTTTCTTCGTGGAAAGGCTGAAAGACTTCGCCGTGACCCATCCCCACATCATGGTGGAAATGGTGACGATCCAACAGATCATGGCGCTTTCCCGAAAGGAAGCGGATGTGGCGGTGACGCTCGATCCGCCAAAAGCCGGTCCCTATATCAACGAACAGATCATCGATTACACGCTGCATATCTATGCCTCGCGTTCCTATCTCGCCGGGCGGCCGAAAATCCTGAAGCGCGAAGACCTGCTCGATCACTTCTTCATCGGTTACGTGCAGGGTCTTATCTTCTCGCCGGGCCTTGATTATATGCGCGACGTGCTGCCGGGTCTCAGACCCAACTTCCAGTCATCGAGCATTTTCGCGCAGCTGACAGCGACGCTCAGCGGCCGTGGCCTCTGCATATTGCCGAACTTTATCGCCGCGCGGTTTCCGGATTTGCAGATGGTGCTTGCCGGCGATGTCGAGCTGCGGCGCGGTTACTGGCTGACCAGCCATCAGGATTTTGCCAACGTGCCGCGTGTGCGCTCGCTGATGGATTTCATTCTCACCACCGCGCGCGCGCATGAACATCTCTTCATCCTCGATCGCAAGACGATCGTCTGAAACGGCCATCGTTCACATTTCGGCGACACCGTGTCTATGGATGACCGGTTGGAGGAAACGCGCCCCTGCCTATATGACTGACAACAACGAAGCCGGTTTGTGCAAACCGGCATCCTCCGACATCTGGAAGGTCATCATGAAAAAGATCGGATTCCTATCCTTCGGCCATTGGACGCCCTCGCCGCAGTCGCAGACACGCTCCGCGGCCGACACGCTGCTGCAATCGATCGACCTCGCCGTGGCTGCGGAAGAGCTGGGTGCCGATGGCGCCTATTTCCGCGTGCACCATTTCGCCCGTCAACTCGCCTCGCCCTTTCCGCTTCTGGCTGCCGTCGGCGCCCGCACGAAAAATATCGAGATCGGCACCGGCGTCATCGACATGCGCTATGAAAACCCATTTTACATGGTGGAAGATGCCGGCTCGGCAGACCTCATCGCCGGTGGGCGCCTGCAGCTCGGCATCAGCCGCGGCTCGCCGGAACAGGTGATCGATGGCTGGCGTTATTTCGGCTATCGCCCGGCCGAAGGCCAGAGCGAAGAGGACATGGCGCGGCAGCACACCGAGGTTTTCCTCGAGCTTCTGAAGGGCGAAGGTTTCGCCGAGCCGAACCCGCGGCCGATGTTCCCGAACCCGCCCGGCCTTTTGCGTCTGGAACCGCATTCCGAAGGACTGCGGGAGCGCATTTGGTGGGGCTCGAGCTCCAATGCAACGGCGGTATGGGCGGCAAAGCTTGGCATGAACCTGCAAAGCTCCACCCTGAAGACGGATGAAACGGGAGAGCCTTTCCATGTTCAGCAGGCGCAGCAGATCCGCACCTTCCGGGAAGCCTGGAAGGAGGCCGGTCATACGCGCGAGCCTCGTGTCTCAGTCAGCCGCAGCATCTTCGCGCTCGTTAATGATCGCGACCGGTCCTATTTCGGTTACGGCAACGAAGGCGACGACAAGATCGGTTATATCGACGACAAGACCCGCGCGATCTTCGGACGCAGCTATGCCGCCGAGCCTGAAAAGCTGATCGAACAGCTGAAGGCCGACGAAGCCATCGCCGAAGCCGATACGTTGCTTCTGACCGTGCCGAACCAGCTGGGCGTCGATTACAACGCCCATGTAATCGAGACGATCCTGAAGCAGGTGGCGCCGGCTCTCGGCTGGCGATAACGGCTGTTCCCGAAAATGAGCAAGGCGGCGCATTCCCTGCGCCGCCTTTTTTATTTCACCGCCTTGCCATAACGGGAGAAGCTTTCAGCCAGCGGCGTGGTGCTCGCACCCGGCTGCTCGGGCCGTTTGTAAACACCATCACGCACATGGATCGGCTCCTCGAAATGGTCCTTGATCCACGGAATATATTCGAGAATGGTCGATGCCGGATGCCAGTAGCTCAGATGCACATGCACCTGGCTCATCTCCCCCGCATGCGGCACCACCGGCAGGCGGTGCGCAAGCGCCAGATCGGCGACCTGGATATATTCGGTGATGCCGCCAAGCCGCGTCACATCCGGCTGGACATAGGCAACCGCGCCGGCATCGATGAAGGAACGGAACGCATCCACCGTATAAAGCTGCTCACCCAGCGCAATCGGAATGGAGGTGTTGCGCGCCAGCCGGACGTGGCTCGTCACATCGTCATACCAGAGCGGCTCCTCGAACCAGTAGATATCCAGATCTTTCGCCCCTGCACAGAAACGCTGGCATGTCGGCAGGTCCCACTTGCCGTTGCCGTCAATGGCAATGCGGATCGTGGAACCGACACGTTTGCGGACGGCGGCAAGGCGGGCAATATCGATATTCGGATCGTCATGCCCGACCTTGACCTTCAGGCGCGTGAAACCGTCTTCCTCCACCGCCCTGACGCTGCCCGCCAGCAAGTCTTCCAGCGTGAAGGACAGCCAGCCGATATCGGTATTATAAGCCTCCACCGCCGCCGTGCGGGCGCCACCGAGAAGATGCCAGAGCGGCACGCCTGCCTTTTTCGCCTTGATGTCCCAGAGCGCCACATCCACTGCGGCGAGCGCCAGATGGGTGATGCCCGCGCGGCCGACCCATTGCAGTGCCGGATAACGGGCAAGTTTCGTCCAGAGCCTTGAATGGTCGGATGCATCCTCACCCAGAAGCAAGGGGGCGTAACAATCGCTGATGCAGGATGTGATCAGCCTGTCGGAGGGCAGATGTGCGTGGGTGCCGGTAAAACCATAACCCTCGATCCCGTCGCTCGTCGTGATTTTCGCACCGACAACGCCCCAATGGGTGATGCTGTGAGTGGAATCGGAAATCGATTCCGAGGTCAGCGGCAGATGCAGGATGAAAGGTTCGACAGCGGTTATTTTCATGATCGGTCATTCCTCATTGCTTGAACGGCTTGCGAGGAGGAACGGACCAGCCTTCCGCGATCCATGGGCACGGTGACGGTTTTCTGGGGAGCGACCGCCCGCCCTCCTCCGGCGGTTGGTTTCCAATGGGGGATAGAGCTAACCGAAAAACAGCCTTTGTAAATAAAAAATTTTTTATTTTTAATATTCAGCCATTGCCTGCCCTGCGAAGCTGGGTGATGATGCCGGCATGAACACGCTGGTCAAAGTCACACTCGCCGATCAGGCGCATCGGGAACTTCGCGCCCGCATCGTCAGCGGCAAATTGCGCGGCGGCGAACGGCTGCTGCCCAATGAGCTTGCGGCCGATCTCGGCATCAGCCCCACGCCCGTCAAGGAAGCCTGCCTGAAGCTCGAGGCTGACGGGCTGGTGGTCAATTCCTCACGGCGCGGCATCGTGGTGCGCGATTTTACCGTCGAGGATGTGGAAGAACTCTACGCCGCCCGAATGCTGCTCGAAAAAGGCGCGGTGGAAGTGGCTTTTGACGCCGGGCAGTTGAACGAGGCGCTGCATGCGCAGCTGCTGCAAAGCCTGGCGCAACACCGCGCATTCGCCAAAGGTTCAACGCTGGACGAATTATCGAAGGCGCTTTTTCATGACCGCAGCTTCCACGCGGCTCTGGTTGCGGCGGCACACATTCCCGTCATTTCCGGCTCACATGAACGTATTCTCGACCAGACGCACACGGTGTTCGTCTCGATCCTCGGCGATTACGCCCGCTCGGTCGAGGAGCACCAGAATATCGCCGACGCCATCGCCGCCGGCAGCAAGGCGCAGATCGTCGATGCCCTGTGGCGGCATCTCGAGCGCAGCCGGCAAAATACGCTGCGTCAGGTCCGGCTGCTCAAAGAGACCCGGGGCTGATCTATCGAAATATGACCGGTTCAGGAACAGGGGAGAAATTGACATGATGTGCGAAAACCAGAACGCCGTGATGGACGCGGCACGAACCATGGATTTATCCTTCGAGACAGGGATTTCGTATCGATGACAGACCGGCTTTCCGCTGCCACCCTTACCCGCCTGCCGCAATCCGTCGCACCGCCCGCCTATGATCGCCAGACCGTCACGCCGGGCATCGTGCATCTCGGCGTCGGGGCCTTTCACCGGGCGCATCAGGCGGTTTTCATCGATGATTGCCTCAATCGCGGCGAAACCCGATGGGGTATCGTTGCCGCGTCGCTGCGCAGCCCGGATACCCGCGACGCCATCGAACCGCAGGACAATCTCTACGCATTCTGCCTGCGAGACGGCCAGAGCGAGCGGCTGCGGATCATCGGCTCCATTCTGGAAACCATCGTCGCACCGGAAGCCCCCGAACGGCTGGTGGAGCGGCTGTCCGGTCCGGGTGTCCTCATCGTCACGCTGACGGTGACGGAAAAGGGCTACCTGACCAATCTCGCCTCTCGCAGCCTGTTGCGCGATCATCCCGATATCGTCCATGACCTTGAAAACCCCGACCGACCACGCTCCATCTTCGGTTTCATCCTTGCAGCCACGCGGCGCAGGCGCGATGAAGGCTCGCTGCCGCTGACGCTTCTTTCCTGCGACAACCTGCCTGCCAACGGCCATGTGCTGCGAAAGCTGCTGCTGGAATTTGCGGAACTGGCCGATCCGGAGCTGGCCTCGTTCATCGAAGCCAATATTGCCTGCCCCTGCTCGATGGTGGACCGCATCGTGCCCGCCACCACCGACGCGGACCGGGATGTGATCTCGGCGGCGCTTGGCCTGCGCGATGTCTGGCCCGTGGTGGCCGAGCCCTATTTCCGTTTTGTCATCGAGGACCGCTTTCCGCATGGAAGGCCGGCGCTCGAAAGATCGGGCGTGGAATTTGTCGGCGATGTCGAGCCATACGAACATATGAAGCTCAGAATGCTGAACGGCGCCCACAGCGCCATCGCCGCCATCGGCCAGATCGCCAGCCTTGCGACGGTGGCCGACGCATGGGCCGAAAAAACCGTGCGCGATTTCATCGATGCCTATTGGCACGAAGTCGACCGAACGCTGGACCCCGCCGTCGACGGTGCGGAATTCGTGGCAGGCCTGCGGCAGCGTTTCGCCAATCCATCGCTGCAGCACAGGACCATGCAGATCGCCTCCGACGCCTCGCAGAAGGTGCCCTTGCGCATTCTTGCTCCGCTGCGCGAATTGCTGGCGGAAAAGGCCGAAAGCAGGGCCATCATTTTTGCCGTCGCCCTGTGGATCAGATCCTGCGCGGTCAGGGATGAAAAGGGGCAGCCGATCACCATTCTCGATCCCGCTTTCAAGGAATGGGATGCGCCGGACCAGCTGGCAATGGCACCGGATGATGTGGTCGACCGTTTTCTGACTTTCGAACGCACCTTTGGCAAGGACCTGCCGAAAAACGAGACTTTCGTCTCCAGCCTGAAAGCCGCCTATCGCGACATTCGGGAGCAAGGTGCGCTGGCGGCCATCGAGCGTTTTTTGAAGTCCTGAAACGAGCTGGCGGGAAACGCGCCATCGTCATGCTCGGGCCTGTGAGAGACGGTTATCGGCAGCCTGGCGAGGCTTAGGCTGCCGATACTAATCTCACCGCTCAAGCCGTAACGGCCAGCCGCGCCGCCTTGCGGCGTTCCACGCGGGCGCGGATGGCATCGACATCCGTGATAGGTGTCGCAGCAAAAAGCTGGCGCGTATAGGGATGTTTCGGGTCGGCGAAGAGTTCCTCACGCGTGCCCTGCTCGACTGCCTCACCCTTGGAAATGACCAGCACGTCATCGGCGATGTAGCGCACCACCGAAAGATCGTGGCTGACGAAAACATAGGTCAGCTCGAATTCTTCCTGCAGATCGCGCAGCAGGTTCAAGACCTGCGCCTGCACCGAAAGATCGAGTGCCGAGACCGGCTCGTCCAGCACCAGCAGCGCCGGGTTCAGCATCAATGCGCGCGCAATGGCGATACGCTGGCGCTGGCCACCGGAGAACATGTGCGGATAGCGGTTGAAGTGCTCAGGGCCGAGGCCGACCTTCACCAGCATGGCTTCGGCCCGCTCGCGACGCTCCGAAGCCGGTATTTTGGTGTTGATGACGAGCGGTTCCATCAGCACGTCCCCCACCTTCTGGCGCGGGTTGAGACTGCCATAAGGGTTCTGGAACACCATCTGCACCTTGGAGCGCATCTGTGTGTCCGGGCGACGCTTGGCGATATCGACCGGCTTGCCTTCGATCTTGAGCTCACCGCCGGATGCCGGGTCGATAAGCGCGATGATGCGGGCAAGCGTCGACTTGCCTGAACCGGACTCGCCCACGATGGCGAGTGTCTTGCCGCGCTCGACGGCAAAATCGATACCCTTCAGGGCCTGAACGGTCTTGGCACCGCCGAACAGGCCGCCGGGAACGTGATAATGGCGGGTAATGCCCTTGCCTTCGACAACAATGCTCATTGAACGCCCTCCTTGCCGAAGAAATCGGAGACCGTGGGCAGACGGTCGCCGGTGGCATTTTCCGGCAGGGCCGAAAGCAGTGCCTTGGTATAGGGATGTTGCGGAGCCTCGAACAGGCTCAGCACATCCGCCTCCTCCATCTTGCGGCCCTTATATTGCACAACGACGCGGTCGGCGGTTTCTGCCACCACGCCCATGTCATGGGTGATGAGGATCAGCGCCATGCCATACTCTTCCTGCAGCTTCATCAGCAGGTCGAGGATCTGCTTCTGGATCGTCACGTCGAGCGCGGTCGTCGGCTCGTCGGCGATCAAAAGCCGCGGTTTGGAAGCAATCGCGATGGCGATCATCACGCGCTGGCACTGGCCGCCCGACATCTGGTGCGGGTATGCCTTGAGCTTGGTTTCGGGATCGGGAATGCCGACAGCGCGGAACAGTTCCAGAGCGCGGGCACGGGCGGCAGCGCCGCTCATGCCGAGATTGAGGCGCAGGACCTCCTCGATCTGGAAACCGACCGTGAAGGACGGGTTGAGCGAGGCGACGGGTTCCTGGAAGATCATGGTGATCTCCCGGCCGATCACCCTGCGGCGCTCCTGCGACGACATGTTCAAAAGGTTCTTGCCGTCGAAGGTCATCTCATCGGCGGTGATCTTCGCCGTATCGGGCAAAAGCCCCATGACGGCGAGCATCGATACCGACTTGCCGGAACCGGACTCGCCAACGATCGCCAGCACCTCATGCTTGTCGACGGAGACATCGATGCCGTTGACGGCCGTGAAGGCGCCGGTGGCGGTGGCGAATTTGACCGTGAGGTTCTTGATTTTCAGCAGGCTCATCGCTCAGCTCCGCTTCAGTTTGGGATCAAGCGCATCGCGCAGGCCGTCACCCACAAGATTGATGGCGAGCACCGAGATCAGGATCGTCAGGCCGGGAAGCGTCACAACCCACCAAGCGCGCAGCATGAACTCACGCGAGTCCGCCAGCATGGTACCCCATTCAGAGGCGGGCGGCTGCGCGCCCATGCCGAGAAAGCCGAGGGCAGCGGCATCGAGGACCGCAGACGAGAAGGACAGGGTCGCTTGCACGATCAGAGGCCCAAGGCAATTCGGCAGGATGGTCTTGAACATAAGCCGGAAATTACCGGCACCGGCCACACGGGCGGCAGTGACATATTCGCGCCTGAGCTCACTCATCACGGCAGCCCGCGTCAAGCGGGCGAAATGTGGTTGATAGACGATGGCGATCGCGATCATGGCGTTGGTCAGACCCGGGCCAAGGATCGCCACCAGCACCAGTGCCAGAAGCAGGGAGGGAATCGCCATAATGACGTCCATCACCCGCATGATGACTGTATCCACCCAGCCGCCGAAGAAGCCAGCGACGAGGCCGATGACGATACCTCCGACAAGCGCGATGGAAACGACGACGATGCCGATAAACAGCGAATATTGGGCGCCATAGATCAGGCGGGAGAGTATGTCGCGGCCCACCGCATCAGTGCCGAAGAAGAAGCCGGCACGACCACCTTCCTGCCAGATCGGCGGGACGAGCAAGGCATCGCGATATTGCTGGGTCGGATCATGCGGTGCAAGAATGGGCGCGAAGATCGCGACCAACACCAGAAGAAGGAAGACCGCAAGGCCGATGACGGCGCCGCGGTTCTGGCTGAAATAGAACCAGAAATCGGCGAACATCCGGCGGCGGATGGCGGCGTCCGAAAGGCGGACGCCGGGCGTGGTGGTCACATCGGTCATTTGTGACGGATCCTCGGATTGATGAGGCCATAGGTCAGATCGACGAGCAGGTTGACGATCATCACTATGCCTGTGATGAGGAGGAGGCCGCTCTGTACAGATGGATAGTCACGACGCGAGATGGAATCGATCATCCACTTGCCGATGCCCGGCCAGGAAAAGATGGTTTCGGTCAGGATGGCGCCGGCCATCAGCACGCCAATCTGCAGGCCGATGGTGGTGATGACCGGGATCATCGCATTTCGTAGTGCATGGATGCCTACGACGCGCGCCGATGACATGCCTTTTGCACGCGCAGTGCGTACGTAGTCCTCGCCCAGAACCTCCAACATCGCAGATCGTGTCTGTCGGGCGATCACGGCAAGCGGGATGGTGGCAAGCACCACGGAGGGCAGAATGAGATGTGACACAGCCGATGCGAAGGCACCCTTCTGTCCCGAAATCAGGCTGTCGATCAGCATGAAACCGGTGACGGGGGGGAAGAAATACATCAGCGAGATTCTTCCCGTAACAGGCGTCCACTGAAGGGTGCTAGAGAAGAGGACTATGAGTTGCAAACCCCACCAAAAAATCGGCATGGAAAAACCGACAAGCGCGGTCGTCATAGCGATCTGGTCTAACCAGGAGCCGCGACGAATGGCGGCGATGACGCCGACCGGCACGCCGATCAATGTTGCGATGATGATGGCGACAAGGCCAAGCTCGACCGTCGCGGGGAAAAGCGACAGGAACTCGGTGAGAACGGGTTTCTTGGTGACCAGCGAATTGCCGAGATCGCCCTGAAGCAGCCGTCCGAGGAAATGCAGATATTGCTGCCAGATGGGCTGGGCGAAGCCGAGCTGTTCGGCAAGCAGCGCATGCCGCTCTGGCGAAATGCCACGCTCGCCCGCCATCAACAGCACGGGATCGCCCGGCAGGACGCGCACGAAGGCGAAGGCGACGAAGGTAATCCCGAGAAATGTCGGAACGAGGTAGAGAAGTTTGCCGAGAATGAACCGGATCATGGCTTTTTCCTGAAAAGACGCGCGGAAGAACAGGGTCCTTCCGCGCGTCCGTTGTTTGGGATTATTCCGCGATGTCGACGTTTTCGAAGGTGTAGTCGCCAAGCGGGCTCATGGTGAAGCCGGAAACCTTGGCGGACATCGGAACGAACTGCGTGGAGTGCGCAAGCGTCGCCCACGGAGCCTGTTCCTTGAAGATCACCTGCGCCTGCTCATAAAGCTTGGTGCGCTCGGCAACGTCCGTGGACTGCTTCGCCTTGGAGATCAGCTCGGAGAACTCCTTGTTGCACCATTGCGCACGGTTCGTGCCGCCTTCGCCTGCGGAAGCGCAGGAGAGCAGAACGCCCATGAAGTTGTCCGGGTCACCATTGTCACCCGTCCAGCCGAGAATGACGGCGCCGTCGCGGTTCACTTCGGTCGACTTCTTGAGGTATTCGCCCCATTCGTAGGACACGATCTCAGCCTTGACGCCAACCTTGGCGAAATCCGCCTGGATCAGCTCGGCCGTGCGGCGTGCGTTCGGCATGTAGGGACGCTGAACCGGCATTGCCCAGATCTTCATCGAAAGATCCTTGACGCCAGCGGCTTCGAGAGCCTTCTTGGCCGCTTCCGGATCGTAGGAATCGTCCTTGATGCTGTCGTTATAGGACCACATGGTCGGCGGGATCGGGTTCTTGGCAACCTGGCCTGCACCCTGGAACACGGCGTCAATGATCGCCTGCTTGTTCATCGCCATGTTCAGCGCCTTGCGCACTTCCGGCTTGTCGAAAGGTGCAACGGTGGTGTTGTAGGCGAAATAGGCGACGTTCAGACCCGGCTGCTCGTCGAGCTTCAGGGTTTTGTCGGCGCGGATGGCGGCCAGATCAGCCGGTGCCGGGTAAGGCATCAGGTGGCATTCGCCGGCCTTCAGCTTCTGCAGGCGAACGGCGGCGTCCGGCGTGATTGCGAAGATCAGGTCGTCGATCTTCGGTGCTTCACCCCAGTAGTCGGCGTTCTTCTGGTAGCGGATGACCGCGTCCTTCTGATAGGCGACGAACTTGAACGGGCCCGTGCCGATCGGCAGGTTGTTGAAGTCTTCCTTGGTGCCGGCCTTGTCCAGGGCATCGGCATATTCCTTCGACACGATCGAGGCGAAAGGCATGGCGATGTTGGCGAGGAACGGGGCTTCCGGACGCGTCAGCACGAACTTGACGGTGTAATCGTCAACCTTGACGATGTCCTTGATCAGCGACGGCATTTCCATGGAATTGAAATATTCGTAGGTGATACCTGCGATATATTGGTTCCACGGGTTCTTCGCGTCACGCTGGCGGTCGTAGCTGAAAATCACGTCATCGGCGTTGAAATCGCGGCTCGGCGTGAACTTGTCGTTGGAGTGCCACTTTACACCCTTGCGCAGGTGGAAGGTGTATTCCAGACCATCGCTCGAAACGTCCCATTTTTCGGCAAGGCCGGGCTCAACTTCGGTCGTGCCCTTCTTGAACTCGGTCAGACGGTTGTAGACCGGATGCGCGGAAGCGTCGAAGGTGCCGCCTGCGGTATAAGGCGACGGATCGAAGCCTTCCGGCGATGCCTCGGAGCAATAAACGAAGGTCTTTGCCATGGCTGGCATGGCGGAAGCCATCGCAAGCGCAGAGGCGATAAGCAAACTGCGGGTCAGCGTTTTCATCTGGTGGTCCTTTCCCTCTTTTTCTGAGTTCCTGCGGCCCCGTTTGGGGGCCTACCTCTTCTGGTCAGCGGCGACGCGGAAACCCGTGTCGCCATTCGGTCCTTTGCCTCCCGACCAATTACCCGGCGACCGGCTGAAACAGCCGGTCGAGGTTCTTCTCCGGTGGGCAGAACCAGCGCGGCCCCGCCTCCGTCATATAGGCTATATCCTCGAGACGGACGCCGCATTCGCCATAAACGCACAGCATCGGCTCGATGGAAAAACACATGCCCGGCTCAAGCGCCGTGGTATTTCCTGCAACGATATAGGGTTCTTCGTGAATATCCAGCCCAAGCCCGTGACCGGTGCGGTGTGGCAGGCCGGGAACCTGGTAACCAGGGCCGAAACCGGCCGCTTGCAGGCTGTCGCGCGCCGCCTTGTCGACATCCTGACAGGCAGCGCCGAGGCGGGCAGCCGCAAAGGCCGCAGCCTGCGCGTCGCGTTCGGCGTTCCAGAGAAAACGCTGGCGCTCCGTCGGCTTGCCGAAGACATAGGTGCGGGTGATATCGGAACGATAGCCGTGGAGAATGGCGCCGAGATCGACCAGCACCATATCGCCTTCGTTCAGCGTCTGCGCATAGGGCACGCCATGCGGATAGGCCGTCGCCTCACCGAACTGCACAGCCACGAAAAGCGGTTTCAGGCCGAGCGCAATATGGGCGGCGTTGACGAAATCGGCGACTTCCGTGGTGGAGATACCCGGACGCAGCCCTTCGAAGACAGCCTTCTGCACGCCATAGCTTGCATCCATCGCCGTCTGGATGAGGGCGATTTCGGCCGCGGACTTGACCTGCCGCTGGGCGACGATCATCGTCTGGGCGGAAATGATCCGGCCTTCCAGACGCTGCATCAGGGCAGATGCGAAGACAAAGGGGGTTGCGGGATCGATGGCGACAAAATGACCGGGAGCGGAAAGTGCGCCGATCCGTCTTGCCATCAGGTCGAAGGGACTTTCATCCTCTTCCCAGACGGCGACTTCACCCGGAATGCGGATGAGCGTCTGCAGTTTCGGCTCTTCGAAGGTCGGGCTGATATAAAGCGGTGCGCCTTCGGCCGGAATGAGAGCACCGTGAATGCGCTCGGAAAGGCCAAGCGACAGGCCGGTATAATAGGTCAGCGACGATGATGCATCGAGCCAGACCGCCTTCACATTGTGCTGGATCATCCGCGCCTGAAGGCCGCGTAGTCGCAATCTGAACTCGTCTTCAGCGATCGATGAAACCGCGATCGGCTGAAATCGCTTCAGCGCCTCTTGAAACTCTGCCATTCTCTCCCCGCCGCTTTCGGGCGCGCGGACACAGACGTGCCGGCACCTCCCAAGCGTTCTTTTCGACATGCTTAAACACAGGCAGGGGCCTAAGCAATGGGCCGACAGGGCGCAGCGCCACAAAACTGTGCATATTCATCTAGACATAACGAAATCGTGATCGACATACGCCCGATTCCCGCACAGCTTGCCTTGACGCAGAAATCTAAAACCCCCCGGAAATCCAAGGGGTATAGCGGCACTTTCCGCGAAAAGCCGGACCGACGCAAAAAACTTCCAAAGGAAAAGATGTCCTGAAAAGGAAAAAGCCTGCCGCGGGAGGAGGTGCGGCAGGCTTCAAACTTGATCGGTGATTGGGAGGAGGAGTACCACCGATCCACATCGAGCGACACTGGGAGGAGGAGTGCGTCGCGTCGATGATTGGAATATAGCGGTCTCCGCATTTTTTTCCAGAGCAAGTCTCGCAATGCAGCATTGCATTTCTGCATAGCTCCCGGAGGCCTGCCCGGTTTTTCAGCAATCCCGAAAAGGAAAGATAAATCAGCTTTCCCGATAGACCTGGAAACCGGCGAAGGACTGGTTGACCGGCATCAGTTCAAGGCTGTTGATGTTGATATGCTTCGGCTGCGAGGCGACCCAATAGATCGTATTGGCGATATCGTCGGCCGTGATCGGATTGACGCCCTTGTAGAGATTATCCGAAGCTTCCTGGTTGCCGCCGGTGCGCACCAGCGTGAATTCCGTTTCGCACATGCCGGGTTCGATCGAGGTTACCCTGACGCCCTTGCCGTGCAGGTCTGAACGCAGGCCAAACGAAAACTGCCGCAGGAAGGCTTTGGTGCCGCCATACACATTGCCGCCCGTATAGGGGTAATGCGCGGCAACAGACGAGAGATTGACGACGATGCCCTTCTGCTTGATCAGCGTCGGCAGCAGATGGTGGGTAATGTTCAGGAGACCGGTGATGTTGGTGTCCACCATGGTCTGCCAGTCCTTCAGCGCGATCTGTGGCGCGGGCGCAGTGCCGAGCGCCAGACCGGCATTGTTGACGAGAATGTCGATATCCCTGAAACCATCAGGCAAAGCCGCCAGCGCCTTTTCGGTTGCGTCCTCGTCGGTGATGTCGAAGGCGACACCGTGAAAAGCAGGGCCGAGTTCAGCCGAAAGAGCCTCCAGCCGTTCCGCCCGCCGGCCCGTGCCGATGACCTTCCAGCCTTCCTTGACGAAACGCCGCGCCGTGGCCTGCCCGAAACCGGATGTCGCGCCGGTGATGAGAATGGTGCCGCTCATGATGATGCCTCCACTAAAGTCGTTTTTTCAGGGTCAGTCTGTGTCAGTAATTTTTCAGCCGCCGCCGCGAGACAACGCCGGTAGGCGGTCAGATCCGTATAAAGCGCGTCTTCGGGCGCATCACCCACGATGATGACACCGCCGCGCCGCAAAATACCGCCATGCAGCATGAGATTGTCGACCATGTCGAAATTCTCGATCGAAAGCCCGTCCGGGCCGCGATACCGGCCCGTTTCATCCAGCGTGGCGACGCCGTCATAATGGGCCTTGATGCGGGTGAAATGATTGGCCGCGACATTGGTATAGGCGAAAACCGGTTTGCCCAGCGCGCACATGAAGCCCAGTTCATAGCTCGTGCCGGTATCGGCGGCGACACCGCGGAACGGCGTGAGATTGGCAATCACCGCATCCGCCTCCAGCATCATCCGCTCGTCAATCTCATTGATGTTGCAGCCATGGCCAATCCTGGTATCCGCCGGCGGAATCTGCAGGTCGCCCGGCGAAAGCGGGATAAAGCCGGCTTCCCGCGCCAGTGACGCCTTGAGGTCGAGCATTTCACGCGCATTCGGGAGGAAGACTTCCGGGCCGGCGAGATAGATTTTCTTTGTCATCGGGAATTCATGCGATCTGTCAGGAAAGGATGTTGCGAACCTAACCCGGGCTGTTTCGCAAAGGCAAGCCGCAGCGGCACGGAAACGGCCCATAAAACGGTATCGTCCAGACGCTCTTTCCTTTATAGCCGGTGCCACAGACAGGAAATTTCCGGAGCAAGACATGGCAGCCACCATCCGTTATCACGAAGGCGATATTTCCGCCGAAGATGCCGCGCGCTACAAGGGCGCCATCGCCATCGACACGGAAACGCTGGGGCTGGTGCCGCGCCGCGACCGTCTCTGCGTCGTGCAGCTTTCCTCCGGCGATGGCACGGCTGACGTTATCCGCATCGCCGCCGGCCAGAAGCAAGCGCCGAACCTCGTCCAGATGCTGGCCGACCCCACCCGCCAGAAGATTTTTCACTATGGCCGTTTCGACATCGCCGTTCTCTTCCACACCTTCGGGGTCACGACCACGCCGGTTTTCTGTACCAAGATCGCCTCGCGTCTCTGCCGCACCTATACCGACCGGCATGGGCTGAAGGACAATCTCAAGGAAATGCTGGAAGTCGATATCTCCAAGGCGCAGCAATCATCCGACTGGGCGGCCGAAACGCTGTCGCCCGCACAGCTCGAATATGCCGCCTCCGACGTGCTCTATCTGCATGCCCTGCGCGACAAGTTGACGGCACGCCTCATCCGCGATGGCCGCATCGAGCATGCAGATGCCTGTTTCGCCTTTCTGCCGACGCGTGCGAAGCTTGATCTTCTGGGTTGGGAAGAAACGGATATTTTCGCCCATAGCTGAGCATTTCGGCGCCTGGTTTAAGCACTGATTTACCAGAACTGCCTATTCTCGGCCGCAACTTTGGGCGGCCGGGGACTTTCCAGATGATTACTCCGCTACAGCAGACGGCGGGCATTGCAGTCAGCGACCTGATGCGGTCGATGGTGGAAGCCATCGAGGAACGCCAGCGCGAAGAGCAGGAAAAAGCAAGCGGCACCAAAAAGGACGATGCGGTCAAGACCCAGCCGCAGCCGGACGAAAGCCATCGCGTCGCTAATGAAAAGATAAGTTCCTACCTGTTCGGCATCATGAAGCCGGACGCCGATGCTTTCGCCTCCCTCGTCTCGCGCTTTTCCTCCGCCCTCGGCGTCACGCAGGAAGCAGACGAGTCGAGTTTCTCCTTCGCCCGGCGGCTTCAGGATGCGCTGACCCTCACCGACAATTTCGAAAAGACCGATGGGCAGGGAAAAGCCACCACGATTTCCCTGACCTCCTTCGGCGTTTCGGAAACGCAGGTCACGGACGTGCTGAACAATGGCGTCACCGCCAAGACCGATCCCATGGCCGCCCTCGCCGCCCGTATCGCAAAGGGTGCCGGCCTGACGGGCAAGGAAGAGGATTTTGGCGAGCAGATGTCAAAAGCCATCATGGCGATGCGCGCGACCTTGCCGAAAAATGTCAGCGAACTCGAAGAATCCACCGGCCTCAAACAACTCGGCATCTCCGCCCGGCAGATGATCGCCGCCATCGCCAACCCCTATGGAGATGAGGCGCGCGCCGTGAAGGATGCCCTGAACGATCAGGCGCAGGGTACCCGCTTCATGACGCGGGAAACCCTGAAGATCATCCAGCGCCTCGAAGATGTCGCGGACCCGAAAACCAAGGAAGAGTTGCAGGCCGAACGTGGTGAAGAACGCATCGGCGAAATCAACGATGCCGAAGTGAAGGCCGAGCGCGAAAAAGATATCAAGGCCCTCGATGTGCAGGGCAAGCTTGAAGACGTGCAGGAACTTCAGGACGTCGTGAAGGAGCACATCGATGCCTCCACCGGGGAAAAAACGGACGATGCCGAGGGACAGGGCCCGGTCGATATTTCATCGGAAATCGCCCTGATTTCCGTGCTCGCCTCCGCGCCGGCACAGGAAGCCGCCCCGGCTGAAAACGACAATGAACCCGCCCAGACAGACGCGGCCACCAATCCGGCCGATGCGAAGGATGACGCCGAAAAGCTGCTCGATGCGCATGCAATTGTCGAAGGCGACCGCGCCGCCATTCTGCCGATCTCGATCGACGACAATGGCCTTTATGAACTGCTGAAGAAAAAGGCGGCATGATTGCCGCTTATGATCGTCCCTTGAGCGAAACATGATGTGAGTTCAGACATGACAGATATTTCCGGCCTCTCCGGCAGCGCCGGCCACGACACCGAACCCAATGCTGCGCAGGCGCTGCTATCCATGGCCGCCCCGCCGCTCGTTCCGGATGATGCCGTCTTCATCGCGCCCGGCGAGGAGGACAATCTCTTCGAGCCGGTGGAGATGCAGCCGGAGCGAAGCCTTCCCAAGGCAAGCTGGCTCGATGCCATGCCGCCAGAGGCTTTTGAGGCGACAACCAGCGATCCCGACCATATTTCCTCGGTCAACTCCGACGATAACGGCCTTTACCGCATGTTTCTCGGCGTTTCTCCCTGATCGGCATCGGCCGGCCGCAATGCGTTGGTTAGCCAAATATTAATATCTGCAAGCCAAGATTGAGTTCGATGATTCTGTATGCGCAGAAAAGAGCTGGCATTCGGACCAGAGGCGCATACGGCGCTCCCGCATGAGCGGGCGAGATGACACCTGTACATCACCGGCGCGGCGATTTTTCAACATTCGAGCCAGATGCGGATCAGAGAGCCAATGGGGATTGGTCCTTTCGCAGCCAGCGGCGGTCACCGATAGGAACGGAGCGCAGCATGTTACCGCCTGTACCGAAAATTGCGGCAAGCGATGCCGCCTATGGAACCACGGTCCCGCTGACACCGCGCACGCAGGTCAAAGAGGCCGTGCCGCCGCAAACGAACAATCCTCTTCCTGAAAATGGCAGCAGCCTTTTCGCCCGCGCGACAATCGCCTCCCTCACCAGCGAATTCCAGCTTTCCCGTAGCACCGCGGTTCTTGCGGAAGCGCTCGGAAAGCTGATGAACCTGCCCCGTCGTGACGGTGAAGCCATAGAGGCCTATGTGTCACGGCTGACGCAGGCCCTGCGCACCCTGCCGGCATCACAGCGGCTGGCACTGGAACAGCAGGTTGGCAAAGCCCTGCAGGGCCTGAGCCTTTCGATGCTCGCCGAAATCCTGAAACAGCCGACCGGGCCGGATGCCGCCCGTCTGGCTTTGCTGATCGAGCTTTCCCGTTACCGGGGAACGGATCTTGCGGCAAAGGCGGTGGTTTCCTCCTATCAGCAGAACAATTCCGCCAATCCCGCTCCCGTGCAACCGCCGAAACAACAGAACGCCCCGAGCCAGAATGCGGAAGGTCGTCCGTCTCCGGCCGCGACGGCGCAGGTGGCGAATTCCGCGACCGTCAGCCGGCTCCTGCCTCTGCTCACCAGCCCACTCGCCCTTGGCGGTGCAGCGGTGAAAGCCACGGTGGCGGCGCTAACAGCGCAGCTCGATCCCCGGTCCACACTTTCCACTCCGACTGCCGATACACATGATGTGCCGACCAATGCCGCAAAACCGGATGGAAAGACCGAAAACACCGCACGTCCGCTTCCGCCACAAACCGGCAGCGTGGCAAAGGAGGCATCGGCAGAAACCCGCACGGCAAATCCGCCTCGCGCCGAAACCGGCGAGATACGCCCTGCCCTTCCGCATCGGGACATGGTGAAGACGGAGCAGAAAGACGTCCGCACGGGCCTTACCCCGCCATCCGGCACGCTTGCAGACGACGCCGAAACCATGAACACCCTGCTGCTTGCCGCTACGGCCGGCAAACTTCCGGCCAAGGCGACCGGCACTCAGCAGCTCCCACCCGCGCCGCAGGATGTTGCGCAGCAAACGCCCGATGATCAGCCCACCGAAAAATCGGCCCTTGCAACCGCTGCTGCCCGCCCCTCGGGTGAGGAAGCGGAGACGGCGGCCCCTCGCCCCGATGCCCAGCCGTTGCCCCGCGGCGCACTGGCCCCGGAGACAAGAATGGCGATGCTGGAGCAATCGGCCTCGCAATCCTTGATCGCTGCGGCTCTGGCAAAAGACGGCACACCGTTGCCGCTCGTCGCCTATCCGCCGGCGGATGAGGACCATGAATCGGAAACGCCGCCGCGCGGCGGCGGACCTTTTTCCGAGGAGGAAGCGGAAGGCGAGGCGGAGGCTGAGGGTTCCGACGGTCAGGACGATACGGAAGAACGCATCGCCGCCAATGATGAGGGCGACGGGCAGGAAGGCACGCCCGCAGCGGCTTCCGACGACAGCGCGGAAAATTATTATCTCAAGATGAGCGGCATGCTCTGAATTCCGCGTCGTCAGATGAGAAGGCGAGCCGCGTTAATTACGCCGACGTCATCCTCGGCTCATTCCTAGGACCTATAACATCTTGATTTTGTAGACGTGTTTAAATCCTGGGACAAACCCAAGGATGGCGTCGAGAAAATCCAGCCCCTTGGCGCTCAAGTCAGCAAGGCCAGTCGAGCCAACAAAAAACCCGCCGGAAAATTCCGGCGGGTTCTTCATGTCGAAAGATCGGAGCGATTATTCGCCGCGGTTCTTCAGAGCCGCGCCGAGGATGTCGCCGAGCGAAGCGCCCGAGTCGGACGAGCCGAACTGTGCGACGGCTTCCTTCTCTTCAGCGATTTCCAGAGCCTTGATCGAAAGCATGACCTTGCGGTCCTTCTTCGAGAAGTTGACGACGCGGGCGTCGACAACCTGGCCAACCGAGAAGCGCTCGGGGCGCTGCTCGTCGCGGTCACGGGAAAGGTCAGCGCGACGGATGAACGAGGTGAGGTCTTCGTGGTTGACGAGCTTCACTTCGATGCCGCCATCGTTGACGCCGATGACTTCAGCGGAAACAACTGCGTTCTTGCGCAGGTCGCCGGAAGAAGCGGCTTCGCCGACAGCGTCCTTGCCGAGCTGCTTGATGCCGAGCGAGATGCGTTCCTTCTCAACGTCAACGTCGAGAACGACAGCCTTGACGACGTCACCCTTGTTGTACTCTTCGATGACCTGCTCGCCCGGACGGTTCCAGTCGAGATCCGACAGGTGAACCATGCCGTCGACATCGCCTTCGAGGCCGATGAACAGACCGAATTCGGTCTTGTTCTTGACTTCGCCCTCAACTTCAGTGCCGGCCGGATGGCTGTAAGCAAATGCCTGCCACGGGTTTTCCAGCGTCTGCTTGAGGCCGAGCGAGATACGGCGCTTGGACGGATCGACTTCGAGAACAACAACGTCGACTTCCTGGCTCGTGGACAGGATCTTGCCGGGATGTACGTTCTTCTTGGTCCAGGACATTTCGGAAATGTGGATCAGGCCTTCGATGCCCGGCTCCAGCTCAACGAATGCACCGTAGTCGGTGATGTTCGTGACCGTACCGGAGATCTTCTTGCCAACCGGGTACTTGGCGGAGATGCCATCCCACGGATCGGACTCGAGCTGCTTCATGCCGAGCGAGATACGGTGGGTTTCCTGGTTGATGCGGATGATCTGAACCTTGACCTGCTGGCCAATGTTGAGGATTTCCGAAGGATGGTTGACGCGGCGCCATGCCATGTCGGTGACGTGCAGCAGGCCGTCGATGCCGCCGAGGTCAACGAACGCACCGTAATCGGTGATGTTCTTGACGACGCCGTCAACAACCTGGCCTTCTTCGAGGTTCTGAACGATTTCAGAACGCTGCTCGGCACGCGACTCTTCAAGAACCGTGCGGCGCGAAACAACGATGTTGCCACGGCGCTTGTCCATCTTGAGGATTTCGAAGGGCTGCGGGTTGTGCATCAGCGGGGTAACGTCGCGGATCGGACGGATGTCGACCTGCGAACGCGGCAGGAACGCAACAGCGCCGTCCAGATCGACGGTGAAGCCACCCTTGACCTGGTTGAAGATGACGCCTTCGACGCGCTCGCCAGCTTCGAACTTGGCTTCGAGCTTGACCCAGCTTTCTTCGCGGCGAGCCTTCTCGCGCGACAGAACGGCTTCGCCGAGAGCGTTTTCGATGCGCTCGACGTAAACTTCGACTTCGTCGCCGACCTTCAGCGTGCCGTCCTTGGACTTCGCGCCGAATTCCTTGAGCGGAACGCGACCTTCGACCTTGAGGCCGACGTCAACGATGGCGACGTCCTTCTCGATTGCCGTTACGATACCCTTGGCAACATAGCCTTCGGCAAGATCGTTAGCGGCAAAGGATTCTTCGAGAAGCGCTGCGAAATCGTCGCGCGTGGGGGTAGATACTGACATGAAATCTCCTGAATGCATCCGCGCAGGGGCGAATACAAAGCGCCGGTGGGCTAGTGTTGTTGATACCCGAACCCATGCCCGCCTTTTCAAAAGGCTTTCCGGCGCAAGGACATGTCTTCAGGCAATTCCGGACTAAACGCGGACCGAATTCAAGCGGTTCCGCGAGAAACCTGTTTCTTCAGGGCGGCGTCGATGATCGTGCGCGCGGCCTGAAACGCCGCCTCTATACTCATTTCCGACGTATCTAGCAAGTGCGCGTCTTCGGCTGGCTTCAGCGGGCTGTCGGCGCGGCCCATGTCGCGCTCGTCGCGTTTTTTCACTTCGGCGAAAATGGCATCATAATCACCATTGCCGCCATTGGCCAGAATTTCATCATAGCGGCGCCGCGCCCGCACGTCGGCAGAGGCCGTGACGTAGAGCTTCACCGGCGCCTGCGGGCAGACCACCGTGCCGATATCGCGGCCATCCAGCACCGTGCCCGGCTCCCTTGCGGCAAAACGCTGCTGCGCCTTCACAAGCGCACGCCTGACCGGCGTCATCACCGCAATCTTCGACGCCGCCTCGCCAATGTCGTGCCGGGAAAGAACGGAACGATCGAGCCCCGCAAGATCGACTTCCAGCGCCATCTTCTCAGCCACCGTCTCGTCATCGAGCGGCAGGCCGGCATCCAGAAGCGCCTTGGCGGTCGCCCTGTAGGTCAGGCCGGTATCGAGATGATGAAAACCATAGGTCTCCGCAATCCTGCGCGAAAGGGTTCCCTTGCCCGCCGCAGCCGGCCCGTCTATGGCGATCGTGAAGGTCATGAAACTATCCGCCTGTGCATCCGTCATTTATATAATAGAGTGTGCAAAGCCTCCCCTTTTATATCAGCATTCACAAATAGGGCTTGCGCCAGGGGAGGCGGCACCCAAAGTTTGTCTTTGACACGAAAGAGCGCAACGATTAAGGGGACCGGCTATAAATTTTACCGTCTATGCCGGTTTTACGGCGTACACACCGAAACTCATTCGACAATTTGAGGCTTAGACAGTGGCAAAAGCGGAACTTGGTACCAAGCGCACAGACCCCGATACCGGCAAGAAGTTCTACGATCTGAACCGCGATCCGGTCGTTTCTCCCTACACCGGCAAGTCCTGGCCGCTCTCCTTCTTCGAGGAAAGCACGGCTCAGGCCAAGATGGAGCAGGCTGAAGAAGAGGAAGTGGCGGAAGTCGATACCGAAAACACGGAAGTCGAACTCGTGTCGCTGGAAGATGCCGATGGCGACAACAGCGGCGACGACATCCCGGATCTGGGCGACGACGACGACGTTGAAATCGACGACGACGACGACACCTTCCTCGAAACCGACGACGAAGATGATGACGACGACATGTCCGGCATCATCGGCGTACCGGGCGACGACGAAGAAGCTTGATTTTACTTAATAATTCGGCCCGACGACAAAAAAATGACGCCGGGCCGTTTTTTATGCTTGCACTCGTCGGAAAGCCGCAGTAGTAAGCCGCCACCGAACGGAACAACAACCGCTTCGGTTCCCGGAACCGGAAGAAATGCCGGAACCCTTATGGGGCTATAGCTCAGCTGGGAGAGCGCTTGCATGGCATGCAAGAGGTCAGCGGTTCGATCCCGCTTAGCTCCACCAAACACCTCCAGACAATTTAGTACGTTACCAGGTTTGCCGAATTTTGACTTCGGGGCACTGTCGCACGGTCTAATGCGAGTTTTCGTGTAGCTGCGCCCGGAACCCGTGGCTCTGTCACCTGCGCATCGACCACTTGCCAGCATGCCAGACACTCAAACCCGATAAACGGCCGCCCCACCCGTCATGCCTGCGCCGGCAGCGGTCAACAGCAGGTTTTCGCCCTCCACGAAGGGTCTTTCGGCGTGGGCGACCGACAGCGAAAGCGGAATGGTTGCGGCAGAAGAATTGCCGAAGGTCTCCACCGTTCGCACCATCTTTTGCCGGTCGATGCCGAGATTGCCGCAAACCGCGTCGAACATGCGGGCGTTGGCCTGATGCGGCACGAAACGGGCGATATCGGCCGCTGTCATTTCCGCTTCCTGCAGAACCCGTTGCGAAGTCTGCGTCATCAGCGCCACGGCGCGGGAGAAGACCTCGCGGCCGTCGCGCATCGTCATCAGGGCATTTTCGGCAGGCATATCAGCGGAAAAGGGCTGGCTGCTGCCGCCTGCGGCAATCTGGATGAGATCGTAACCGCTGCCATCCGCCACGAGATCGGCCGATAACAGGCCACGCGGCGCCTCCCGACAGGGGCTGAGCACGACGGCGCCGGCCGCATCGGCGAAGAGGACCGCACTTGCCCTTTCCACGGGGTTGATGCGGCGGCTCAGAATATTGGCGGCGACGATGAGCACGGCACGGCCATGGGTGCGGACAAAACCATCCGCGAGGGTGAGCGCATAGAGAAAGCCGGAACAGGCCCCGGCAAGATCGATCGCGCCGGATCGCGCCAAACCGAGCCTGTGTGCCAGCAGCGGTGCGGAAGGCGGCAGAAGATGGTCCGGCGTGGAGGTCGCAAGCAGCGTCAATGCGATGTCATCGGCGTTGATTTTTGCATCTTCCAGCGCCATGCGGCCGGCTTTTGCGGCAAGGCCGCTCAGCGTGTCGCCCTCTTCCGCCCAATAACGCGTGCGAATGCCGGTTCGCCGCTCGATCCAGCCGGCTTCCAGCCCGAGGCTGGCCTCGATCTCGGCATTGTCGACACATCGTGACGGAACCGCATGGCCAAAACCGGCCATGCGGGAAGAACGTGTCCGCATCGTCAGAACTTTCGCAATAGTCTCAACATGGCTGCCCTCTATCTCCCGACGGTGCATGATTTCGCCGATGCAACGTCGGTGACGATCCCTGCAACCTCATCGATAACGTCAAAGGCGCGGGTAAGATCTTCGCCTGTCGAGCAATAGGGCGGCATCAGGTAAAGCACGTTGCCGAGCGGGCGGATGAGGAAGCCACGCTCGCGGAACAATTGCCGCATGCGGGGCCCTGCCTCGGCAAGATAACCGCCGGCCGGCACCACGAGATCGAGCGCGGCAATGGTGCCTGCCTGCCGGATGCCGGTGAAACGGCCATCATCCGCAAATCGCTCGAGATTGTCGCGCAGCGCCTGTTGCACCTGCCCGACGCGCTGGAGAACCGGTTCATCCCGCCAGACCTGAAGATTGGCGACGGCGGCAGCGCAGGCGATCGGATTGGCCGTATAGGAACTCGAATGGAAAAAGGTCTTGCGGCGGTCGGTCGAAAAATGCGCATCGAAAATCTTTGCGCTGCACAGCGTTGCCGCCAGCGGCAGGGAGCCGCCGGTCAGCCCCTTGGAGGTGCAGAGAATATCCGGTGGAACTCCCGCCTGTTCGCATGCGAACAGGGTTCCCGTCCTGCCCCAGCCGGTCATCACCTCATCGGCGATGACGAGGCAGCCGTGGCGTTCAGCGATCTGCTTCAACCCGGCCAGCACATCCGCGCCGTAAATCTTCATTCCGCCGGCCCCAAGCACCAGCGGTTCGATCAGCAGGGCGGCGACACGGCCGGAACGGCAAAAGGCCTCGAACATGTCCAATGTGCGCTGTTCGCTGCCCGCCTGCGGAAAGGCCAGTCGGTCGACGCCGAAGAGCAGCGGCTCATAGGCGGCATTGAACACGCCGCGCTCGCCGGTCGACATGGTGCCGATCGTATCGCCGTGATAGCCATGCTCCATCACCACGATGCGATCGCGCTTTTCACCGCAATTGTGGAAATAACCAAGCGCCATTTTCAGCGCCACTTCCACCGCCGTCGAGCCGCTATCGGAATAAAACACATGGCTTAGTCCGGCGGGGGCGAGTTCGATCAGCCCCTTTGCCAGCGTCTCGGCGGGTTCATGGGAAAATTCGGCGAAGATGACCTGGTCCAGGGTCTCGGTGGCGGCGCGGATGGCCGCCATGATCGCCGGATGCCGGTGCCCATGAGTGATAACCCACCAGGATGAAATGGCATCGAACAGGCGATTGCCATCCTCATCGACCAGAAAAGCCCCTTCCGCCGAGACCACACGTTTCATCGGCGGTTCCAGCCCATGCTGGGTGAAGGGATGCCAGACGGGGAAACGGCTCATGCCGGCACCTCCAGAAAATCAGCGAGATTGAAGTGTTGCGCGAAGGCCTGATGCAGCACTTCGGTGCTGATTTCCGGCAGGCGCGGCAAACGGCCGAGCGGGCGCACCGCGCCGATATCGATTATGACGCGCTCGTTTTCCCGATTTTCATCGCCGATGAAAACCACGCCCTGCACCGGAATGGCCCTGTGCCGCAGCGCCTCAAGCGACAGCAGCGTGTGGTTGATGGTGCCGAGCGCGGTTCTGGCGCACAGGATGAGCGGAATTTGCCAGCGGGCGAAAATATCGGCGAAGAGCACCGTGTCCGTCAGTGGCACCAGAATCCCGCCTGCCCCCTCGATCACCAACGCTCCATCGATTTGCGGCGGCTGTAAAAGCGCGGGATCGATCGTGATAGTGTCGAGGCGGGCTGAAAGATGCGGTGAGGCGGGCGTTTTCAAACGATAGGCCTCCGGCACGATGCGCGAACGCGGCACACCGCCCAGCCGCTCCACCGTCTCGCTGTCGGTCTCTTCCTCCAGTCCGGATTGCACCGGTTTCCAGTAATGCGCCTGTAGGGCATGGGTCAGCGCTGCGGCAAAAACCGTCTTGCCGATGCCGGTATCCGTACCGGAAATGACGAAACGCAGGCTCATGCCGCGTCCTCCTGCAGCGAAAGGGCGAGCAGCCCCACCATGGCGGCAATCTGGCTTTCATCCACATTGAGCGTGATGGCGATGCGCAAGCGCGCCGTTCCCTCCGGCACCGTCGGCGGTCGGATCGCCCGCACATCGAAACCGCCGTCTCGCAGACGCGCCGCGATTTTGAGCGCGCGGGCATTGTCGCCGATCATCACCGGCAGGATCTGCGAACCGCCGGGCGTCACGCCGAGCCGCGAGCGCAGTTCTTCGCCGGCAAAATTTACCAGTTCCGCCAGCCGTAGGCGCCGCCAGGGTTCATCGGCAATGATGCGCAGGGCTTCCCGTACCGCCGCCGCCATCAGCGGTGAAGGCGCGGTCGAATAGATAAAACCACGGGCGCGGTTGACGAGGTAATCGGCAAGAACCGCAGGCAGGCTCAAAAGTGCACCGGAGAGGCCGAGCGCCTTGCCACAGGTGTGAAGCGCCAGCACATGGTGCCGGCCTTCCAGTTCTGCGGCGAGGCCACGGCCGCCGGGGCCGAAGACGCCGGTGGCATGCGCCTCATCGACAACCAGAAAACCGCCATGCCGTTCGGCAAGATCGGCGAGGGCCGCGAGCGGCGCGCAATCGCCATCCATGGAATAAAGGCTCTCGACCGCAATCCATGGCCGCCCGCTACCGCCCGCCTGCCGCCAGCGGATTATCTCCCGCTCGAATGCCTCGACCTGATTATGCGGCACGGCCGCCGCCCTGGCCTTGCCCGCCGCGATGCCATCATGCACGCTGGCATGGATCAGGGCATCATAAAGGACGAGATCGTCCCGCAACGGCAGGGTGGAAAAAAGCGCGACATTGGCGGCAAAACCGCTGCCGAAATAGATCGCTTTTTCGGCCCCGAAAAACGCCGCCGCTTCCGCTTCCAGCGCCTCATGTTCGGGGTGGTTGCCGCGCAGCAGCCGTGAGCCGCCGGCACCCACCGGCACACCTCTTTCGATGGCGTGGGTGATTGCCGCCTTCAGGCGGGGCGTTTCGGCAAGCCCGAGATAGTCGTTGGAGGTGAAATCGATCCCCTCCCGCGGCGCAAGCGCGCGCAGACGCGATTTGCGGCTGAGGCCCGCAAGTTTCGTCTCATAGGCAGAGAGCGCCGAGACCTTCACCGGCACCCTCCCGCCTCCACGGGCTGCAACTCCATCGGCTTCAGGCCCAGCCGCCGGAAGAGCGCAGTATCGTGGTCCTCCCCCGGATTATCCGCCGTCAGCAGCGTTTCGCCGATGAAGATGGAGTTCGCGCCAGCCAGGAAACAGAGCGCCTGCGTTTCATCGCTCATCTCCGTGCGCCCGGCCGAAAGCCGCACATGCGAACGCGGCATCAGGATACGCGCGAGCGCAATGGTACGCACAAAATCGATCGGATCGATGGGATCGGCATTGGCAAGCTTCGAACCGGGGATCGGGATCAGCATGTTGATCGGTACGCTTTCCGGCGGAGCCGGCAGGTTGGCGAGCGTTACCAGCATCGAAATCCGGTCTTCGACCGTCTCTCCCATGCCGAGAATGCCACCGGCGCAGACCTTGATGCCGGCGTCGCGGACATTGGCGAGCGTTTCCAGCCGGTCCTCGAAGGTGCGGGTGGTGATGATCTCGGAATAAAACCGCTCCGACGTATCGACGTTGTGATTGTAATAATCGAGCCCAGCATCGGCCAGCTGTTCGGATTGTTCCGGCGTCAGCATGCCGAGTGTCATGCAGGTCTCCATGCCGAGCGCCTTCACGCCTTCCACCATGGCGACCACCGCCTCCATGTCGCGTTCCTTGGGATTACGCCAGGCCGCACCCATGCAATAACGCGTCGCCCCGCCTTCCTTCGCCTTTCGCGCCTCGGCCAGCACCCGCTCCACCTCCATGAGCTTGGAAGCCTTCAGACCGGTCGGATTGCGGGCGGACTGGCTGCAATAGCTGCAGTCTTCGGGGCAGCCACCGGTCTTGATGGACAAGAGCCGGCTCATCTGGATCGCATTCGCATCGAAATGACAGCGATGCACCTGCTGCGCACGGAACAGCAGATCGTTAAATGGCAAATTATAGATAATTTTCGCTTCTTCGAACGAAGAATTGGCTTCAATCACCGGAATCGAGACCGGGTTTTCTTCGATTTGCACCGCGACATGGTCCATGAGTTAGCCTCTTTCCCAAAATAAATAGATAGAAGTCCTTTTTATCTATTTTTTTCCAGCGGCATTTTGCAAGCACTTTTTTTCAAGGCGGTTTTCCGGCACCGGTGACGGATGGCACCGGGTGGAAGCGGACAGGCCGGGTTTTGGCGCAGAAATTGATTGAATACGCATATGCTCATGGAAAAGATCGGACCCGCCCATGGTGCGAAAAGGCCGCAATTGCTAAGGGTGGAACATGATTACACTTCGTGCCTCCACCAGCCGCGACGCGACCCGCATCCTCGACATATGGAGCAGGGCCGTGGACGCCACCCATGACTTCCTTCTTCCGGCGGATCGCGCCGCGATCGGTGAGGAGGTCAAAGCTTTCCTGCCGCAGGCACCGCTGACGCTCGCCGTCAATGTTGAAGACCACGCGCTCGGCTTCATGTTTGTCCATGAAGGGCATATGGAGGCGCTTTTCATCGATCCGGCCCATCACGGCAAAGGCATCGGCAAGGCTCTCGTGCAAAGCGCGCTTACGCTGCACCCCGCGCTGACCACCGATGTCAACGAACAGAACGGCGAAGCGCTGGGCTTTTATCGCCGGCTGGGCTTCGAGCCGACGGGACGCTCCGACTTCGACGGACAGGGACGACCCTATCCGCTCATCCATCTTCGATTTCGCGCAACGGAACAATAGACCGCCGGGATCATCGGGGAGGGTCCAGTCACGAACACCATCATTCGTTTCGCAACCGATGATTTTCTGCCCGAGCACCGCTTCGACCAATGGCGCGAGGTGCGTGGCAAAAGCCTGTTCGGCGTGACGATCGAGCTTGCGCGGGACCGCCGCCACGCCTTCAAGGGTTCGTTTCAGGCACGCACCGTTGCTGGCGCGGTGGTGAGCGAGATGCGCGCCTCCTCTTACCGGGTGAACCGCACGGAAGCCGATATTGCCCGCATTGCCGGCGACAGCCTCTGCATCGGCCTTCAGGTGAAGGGGTCCGGGTTGCTGGATGCCGGCCGGGACCGGCTTCACAACGTCCGCGGCGGCGATATCACCATCAACTATTCCGACCTGCCCTATGACGCGATACCGGGCGACGAGGCGGATTTTCACTACAAGATGCTGAAGATTCCCGTGGACTACGAGGTCATGCTCGGCCAGCCGGCCGACGACCTGTTTGCGACGCGATATGCGGAAAATACTGCCATTTCCCGGCCTTTCCGGGCACTTTTCGACGCACTCAATGCAGACCGTGGCAGGCTCATCGACCCCGCCCGCGACGTGGCGCATATCGCACGGCTCGCCATGGCGGTGCGGGGCCGGCTTTCACCTGCCATGCCGGAGGTACGCGCCGCGCTGAGGACCGGGCTCTGTTATGCGGCCCAGGAGATCATGATGCGGAAAAAATCCTGGCAGCACCTGACACCGGCTGCGGTGGCGAAGGAACTCGGCATTTCGCTGCGGCAATTGCACGTCGTCTTCGAAGGCGCGGAACTGTCGTTTTCCCGTACGCTCTCCGCCATGCGGATTGAGGAAGCGAGGCGATTGCTGCTGGCATTGCCCGCTTTGCCCGTCACACAGATCGCCTATGGCTGCGGCTTCGACAGCCTGGCGACCTTCTACCGGGTGTTCGCCAGTACCTATGGCATGACGCCGGGCGAAGCCCGCGCTGCGGATATGCCGCCAGCTTAAAATTTCGCCTCTGCGCGCAATGAGAAGACGCGCCATTTCAGCTTCTGTTAGGCCGGAGGAATATTCCCGAGGAGCCTAGCCCATGACCAATTTTTTCGACTTTGCGATTTCCGGCCTGCCGGCCGCTACCGCCGATGCCCGCCGGCCATCGCCCTGCGAAATAGAGGCGCTGCTCCAAAACCACGCCTTCGCGGCCGCGCTGCGCCTTCTGGCGGGAGGTTTCATTACCCTCTACGGGGGCGCGCCCGACATGACTGCGCTTTTTGCGACACGACAGAGCCGACTTTTATGCCACGCACTTCTGGCGCTCTATTTTGAAAAATGCGACGCCTGCGAGACCGCAGGCGGCGAAGCCGCGCTGACGCGGAAAGATTTCGCCCATATGGCGCTTCGATACGGCCTTGCCAGCCATGATGTCGCTTATGCCTTCTTCAGGGAGGCACTGAAACGCGGGCTGACGATACCGGCAGACCAATCCGATGAAGGGCGGGTCAACGCAGCGATACCTTCGCAGCCGGCCATGGCGATGCTCACCCAATGGTACGACGTTCATTTTCAGGCGCTGGACCTGCTCGACGAGGGGTTCAGGGCCTCACGGTTCATCAAGCGGTCAGACGTCATGCTTCCACGCATCCATCCCCGCGTGTCGCAGGCGTTCCTGTCCCATCCAGAGATGCGCTGCCCCGGTCCGCTTTCCATCATCTTCAACTGGTTCGATGCGGGCGGGCTGCTGATGGACCGCCTGATCGCCGGGATCGACTGGGAACGGCGGCCTGAACAGGGCAGACGCCTGACCGACGTACAGACGGTCACACAATTGGCGACCTCACTTTCTGTGTCGCGTATCCATATCGGCCGCAAGCTCGCGGCAGCCGAGCTGATCGGCGGCATCGGCTGGAGCGGACGACGCGGCCGCTCCGCGCTCTGGATCTCGCAGGGTTTTTACGAGGAATATGCCCGCACGCAGGCACGCAAGCTTCTCATTCTCGATGACGCCTTGATTGGGTTTGTATGAGGGGATTGGTATGAGGCGGAAGCGATATTCAGCCTCATAACAAGGTTTTCATCAATGGTTATGAAGTATATCCATTGACAAATCACGGGACTCCGGCTTTTCTAAAGCACATGCGTGAAACGTTGCGAGCATCGAAATTGCTGGCCCTTCTGTTCAGACTGGTGATGATCCTATCACTGGCGGGCTACAGCGTTTCCACCGTCAATGCCGCAATGCATGGTCCCGAAACCGGGGGAATGCGGCACGATCAATCCGTCATGATGGATCACGGCAAGATGATGGATCATGGCGGTTCGGCCATGACGTCCGACAATCATGACAACCACGATATGGCCGACAATGACAGCGGCGCCAAAAAGCCCGCGAAGCCGCAATGTTGCGGCGATTTCTGTCTCGGCATGGCGGTTCTGATCGGCCACGACACCATTGGCACGCCCGTGGTCAGCAGCATCCGTACCTTCCCCGATGACAGCAAGGCGCCGGGCCAGAGCCCGCTGCTGCACCGTCCGCCTAATATCTGAACAGGCAGAGCCCACCTTTGGGCAATGACCGTGCGTGAGCGGCTTTAGCGCCGCTGCGCCGTTGTATCTCCTGTTCGGAAAACACCCATGAACCCAATCCATATTGTGGTTGCGGCGCCCCTGCTTCTGGGCGGCTGCACAGCCACATCCATGATGAATAACGCCGCCGCCTATGACGATGCGGCAAACCCGGCGCTTGGCGCCGCACCCATTCGTTACCAGACCCCGGTCTCGGGCTACACCGCCCGCATGCCGGTCGATCCGAAACCCTGGCGTGACCAGAACAATGCGCAGGCTCCGAAAGGAGACGCATCATGACACGCCGGGCATTCAAACTCGGGGCGAAACTTGCAGCGGTCCTATCACTGCCGGTTTTTCTCAGCGGCTGTATCACGGCCGCGCAATATGCCTCCCGCGACGCCGGTTTCAGCAATGTCTCGGCGAAGACGTCCGAGGCGACCGGAAAGCAGACAGTCTGGGTGCAGAACCGGGCCGAAGCACAGGCAACACAGGCCCGCGTCAAGTCGCTGATGGCGGCCAGCAAGACCCTTGATGTCGAGACGGCGGTGCAGGTGGCGCTTCTGAACAACAAGGGCCTGCAGGCGGCCTATGCCGATCTTGGTGAATCCGCCGCAACCGCATGGCAATCGACCATGCTGGTCAACCCCACGGTCGGCATCGGGCTGACGGGGATCGGCACGCCGGGTCTCAGGGCCTACAAGGCGATAGAAGGTGTCATCGCCACCAATATTCTGGCGCTCGCCACCCTCAAAAAGAACGCCGAAATTGCCGATACCGGTTTCCGCAAGGCGCAGCTTGGTGCTGCGCTGAACACGCTGCAGCTGGCGGCGGATACCCGCCGCGCATGGATCAATGCTGTTGCCGCCGTCGAGAATGTCGGCCAGCTGGCACAGGCGCAGACCGCAGCGGATGCCGCCTCGGAACTCGCCAGAAAGCTTGGCGAGTCGGGCTCACTCAACAAGGAAGGCCAGGCGCGCGAGCAGGTCTTTTATGCCGAGCTGACCGGCCAGATCGCCAAGGCACGGCTGGAGGCCCGCCTTGCCAAGGAGGAACTGACGCGGCTGATGGGACTGTGGGGAGCGGATATAGAATACAGCATCCCCAATCGCCTGCCGCCGCTTCCCAAGGCGCTGGCCAAACGAGATATGATCGAGGCCGAAGCCCTGCAACGCCGCGTCGATCTGCAGATGGCCAAGCTCGATCTGGAGGCGACCGCACGGTCCTTCAAGCTCACCGAAGCCACCCGATACGTCACCGATCTCGGCCTCCGCTCCGGTTTCGAGACCGAGCGCGAAAGGGATGAGGACGGCATCGAGAAACAGACGACCGGCCGCGCGGAACTGGAATTCGTCATCCCGATCTTCGATTCCGGTCAGGCGCGCATGCGGGAATCCGAACTCGCTTACATGCGCGCGGCAAACCTCCTGGCGGAAAAGGCGGTCAATGTCCGCTCGGAAGCCCGCTCGGCCTATCAGGCCTATCGCTCGAACTACGACATCGCCCGGCATTACCGCAACAGCGTGGTGCCCCTGCGCACGAAGATCGAGGAGGAGTCGCTGCTCACCTATAACGGCATGCTCACCAACACTTTCGAGCTGCTGGCCGACAGCCGGGAAAAGGTCAATTCGAACCTGCTCGCCATCGATGCCAAACGCGACTTCTGGCTCGCAGAAGCCGGTCTCGCCCCCGCCATTTATGGCGGCGGGGCGGGCGCGGCTGGCGGAGAGACCGAGGTTGCTGCCGCGTCCGGCGGTGGTGGTGGCGGACATTGAGAAAGGAAACGACCATGTTCAATAGAAGACAACTTCTGGGCGTCAGCGCCGCAATGGTCTCCTCGGCGGCCTGGGCGAAAACCTCCAACAGCAGCCTGCCGGAAGCGGCCTTGATGGAAACGGCGGCGACACAGGCCCCGGTGAAACCCACCACCGGGCCCGACTACAATCCGGTCGTCACCCTCAACGGCTGGACCCTGCCCTTCCGGATGAACAATGGCGTCAAGGAATTCCACCTTGTCGCCGAGCCGGTGGAGCGCGAAATGGCGGAAGGCATGACCGCCCGTCTCTGGGGTTACAACGGCCAGTCGCCCGGCCCGACCATCGAGGCCGTCGAAGGCGACCGGGTGCGCATTTTCGTGACCAACAAGCTGCCGGAACATACGACGATCCATTGGCACGGCATGATCCTGCCATCCGGCATGGATGGCGTCGGCGGCCTGTCGCAACCGCATATCCCGGTTGGCAAGACCTTCGTCTACGAGTTCGACCTCGTGAAGTCGGGCACCTTCATGTACCACCCGCATTCCGACGAGATGGTGCAGATGGCAATGGGCATGATGGGCTTTTTCGTCATCCATCCGAAGGATCCGGCGTTCATGCCGGTGGACCGCGATTTCGTGTTCCTGCTCAACGCCTTCGACATCAATCCCGGCGCCTCGGTTCCCAAAATCATGACGATGACGGATTTTAATCTGTGGGCGTGGAACAGCCGGGTGTTTCCGGGCATCGACCCGCTGGTCGTCTCCAAGGACGACCGGGTGCGTGTCCGGGTCGGCAACCTGACCATGACCAACCACCCGATCCATATGCACGGTTACGATTTCGAGGTGACCTGCACGGATGGCGGCTGGGTGCGACCCGAGGCGCGCTGGCCGGAGGTCAGTATCGATATCCCCGTCGGCGCCATGCGGGCCTATGAGTTCGACGCCAAATATGTCGGCGACTGGGCGATCCATTGCCACAAGTCGCACCATACGATGAACGCCATGGGACATGACGTCCCCACCTTCATCGGCGTCGACAAGAAGACAGTCACCGAAAAGATCCGCAAGGTCCGGCCGGACTATATGCCGATGGGCACCGCCGGCATGGCCGACATGGGTGCGATGGAAATGGAAATCCCGGAAAATACCGTTCCCATGATGACGGGATGGGGCCCGCACGGCCCAATTGAAATGGGCGGCATGTTCTCCGTGGTGAAGGTTCGCGAAGGCATCTCCGCGGGCGATTACACCGATCCCGGCTGGTACGAAAACCCGCCCGGCACCCAGGCCTGGGAATGGACCGGCGAGCTGCCGGATACGCAGAAAAACATCGACCCCAAAACGCAGATCACGCCGCAACCGATGAAACACGGCTGAATACGACCCAACGACACCAGAACCCCAACTCCATTAGAACCAAGGAACAATGAAATGATCAGACTGAAACTTGCACTGCTTATTGCCGCCCTCGCCACGCCAGCCTTCGCATCAGGCACCCACGGCGGCGGCCATGAAGCAATGGCGATCGGCGAACCCGGCGACAAAGCCAAGGTGACCCAGACCATCCAGGTGACGATGAAGGAAACACCCGATGGCAAGATGGTGTTCACGCCCGGCAAATTCGAATTCAAGAAGGGCAAGACCGTGCGTTTTGCCGTGAAGAATATCGGCGAGCTGGACCATGAGTTCATTCTCGACGAACAGAAAGCCAATCTGGAGCACAAGGCCGCGATGGAGAAGGCTCCGGAGATGGAGCACGACAATCCGAACGCCATCAGCCTCGCGCCCGGCGAAAGCGGGGAAATCATCTGGAAGTTCACCAATGACGGCATGTTCGAATTCGCCTGCCTGAAACCCGGGCACTACGAGGCCGGCATGCGCGGCGATCTCAAAGTTTCGGCAAAGTAATCCAGCAACAAAGGACTCTGATCATGAAAACCATCGTTAACATCACACTCGCAGCCGCACTTCTGCTCACCGCGCCCTTCGGCGCCTTCGCCCAGGAATTCACCAAGGGCACGGTCAAGAAGGTGGATGCTGCCGCCAAGAAGGTCACCATTACCCATGAAGAGCTGAAAAACCTCGACATGCCGGGCATGACCATGGTGTTCCGAGTCAAGGACGATGCCCTCCTCGCCAAGCTCAAGGAAGGCGCGAATATCGAATTCGTCGCCGAACGCGCCGAAGGCAAGCTGATAGTCGCGCAGGTGAAATAAGGCGCCAACAGCAGCGCCCGTTCACGACGGGCGGGCGCATTCGAAAGAACCTGCAAGGGCAGCGGTCTTCCGCTGCCCTTGTCGTCTTATGGTCTTCCTTCTGCGGCCCGCCGCGCCCGGCTGATCCTGCGGGAGAAGGCGACATCGATCGCCTGCCGATACCTCGTAAAGGGCGAGTGGAGCAGCAGAAACACCACAAACATCAAAGGCCATGCAATCAGGACATCGGAAAGGAAATGGGCCCCCATTGCGACCCTGTTCAGCGAGACAATCACTACGAACGGCACCAATATCGCGGTACCGATCAGGCGAAGCTTCTCCGGCAGGAAGATGATCACGGCCAGCACAGCGACTGCGGAAGCGCTTTCACCTGAAGGAAAGGAGCAATTGCGGAGGCAACCGCCATCGAGGGAAAGAACCGGCGTAAAAAACATATCTCCCCCGAACTCGCCGAGATGGCGCGGTCTTGCCCTGCCGAACAGCTTTTTCAAAACATGAACGGCGACACCCGGCCCCAGAGCAAAAAAGGCGATGACAAGCAGCAGCTTGTGAGGGGGGAAAACCCGCAGCAGGCCTCGCGAAAACAGCGTGGCGACAAGCAGACACACAAGCCCGGGCAATAAAACAGCTGGAAGCATGCGGTTCAGATCGCGGACGGAAAGCAGGAACTCATCCTCGCTGAGGCGGAAGCCGTTCGTGAAGAACTGCCGGCTAACAGCCATGTCGATATCGGGCCTGACCGTGAAGAACACCATCAGCGCCAGCACGACCAAAAGAGCCAGCAGCAAGTAGCTGCCCAGGGCACGCGCAAAAGCCTGGTGGGCGACACGGATGGCGCTTGCGCGAAATTTTGGATTTCGCTTTTTCTCGTGGGTTCTGCTGGCGATAGACTGGTGCATGGCCAGTTTTCTTCCGCAGAAATGTCAAGGCTTTGCGGAGAAAGATACAAGACTGCACGGAAAGCGGTGCCGGCAGTCTTCATTCCCGGCCATGGGCTCTTGCCCGATGTTTCGCATACGCTTAGCGTCCGGCTCGTAACACGGCTTGTACAGGTAGTTTGCGGGTTCAGCATGGACAAAGGGCTTATTCTGATCGTCGAAGACGACCCCGATATTATTCAGATTCTGGACGCCTATCTCATTCGCGAGGGATACAGAACCGTCAGAGCCAGCGACGGAGAAACGGCGCTGACCCATTTCTCCATGTTGAGGCCGGATCTGGTTCTCCTCGACATTCGTTTGCCGAAGTTCGATGGCATCGAGGTGTTGAACCGCATCCGGCGGGAACGGGATACGCCTGTCATCATGGTCACCTCCCTCGCGGAGGATATGGACAAGCTGACCGGCCTGCGCCTCGGTGCTGACGACTACATCGTCAAACCTTTCAACCCCCACGAATTGATCGCGCGGGTGAATGCCGTGCTGAAACGCACACGCCAGCCGGCCGGTGGAGGGGTCCTGCGCTTCGGCGCCATCGAAGTGGACACCGAAGCTTATGTCGCGGCTGTTTGCAGCGATGCGGGGCGAACCGTTCTGCCCCTCACGCTGAGCGAGTTCAGGATACTCGCCCATATGGCGCGCCGCCCCACCCATGCCTTTCAGCGCGCCGATATTCTGGACGCCTGCCTGCCGGAAAGCGATGCGCTGGCGCGCACCATCGACACGCACATCGCCAACCTGCGCAAGAAACTGGCGGATCACGGCGCCTGCGGCTATCTGGTCTCCGTGCGCAGCGTCGGTTACCGACTGGCCGGGGAGCAAAAATCATGAAACCCTGGCGGCTCAGCCTGAGCACCATGACGGCGATCACAATCACGACGATGCTGATCTTTGCGGTCGCGATGGTCTATCACGGCGTCTCCTGGTATTCGGATAACATGGAGGAGCGTATCGTTGCGACGTTGTCGCCCGATGCCGCCAAGGCTTTTTCGGATATCGACCGGGGCGTGATGCCGGACCAGAAGCAACTGCGGGCTCTTGTCGAGGTTTTGCCCAGGATAGAGGACGAGGCTGACGACGAGCTTCTCGCCTCGGTCTTCGGATTCGGCCTGCTCGGTGTCCTGCTGTGCAGCCTGCTCGGCTATTTCATCTCCCGGCGCATTGCCGCGCCGCTTGAGAAGCTTACCGTCGCCACGCGGCGCATGGCATCCGGCGATTTCAGCAGCGGCGAAACCGTCAGGGCGAACCACATCGTCGAAATCGCGTTTCTGGTCGACAGTTTCGACACGCTGACGCGGGAACTCCAGATGATGGAGCGCCGGTTGAAGTTCAACACCATGGCCGTGGCGCATGAACTGCGCACCCCGCTTACCATCCTGCAGGGCCGTCTGCACGGTATCGTGGATGATCTCTTTCCTCTCGACAAGGAGGCCATTCGTCACCTCATCGTCCATGTGGAAGGGCTGACGCGCCTTGTCGACGATCTGCGGACGCTCTCCCTTGCGGAAACCAACAGCCTCGTCCAGGAAACGCAGCCGCTCGATCTTGCCACCGAATGCGCGGCGGCGGTGGAAGCGGCACGGCCACTGATGGAAGAGGCCGGCCTCACTCTCGATATGTCGCTCGCAACCGCTTCCGTTTACGGTGACCGTCAGCGTCTTCGACAGCTGCTGCTGATCCTGATGGACAATGTGCGCCGTTATGCGGCCAGCGGTAAGAGCCTGCGCTGCTCAACCGGACTTCGCGACGGGCGCCCCTTCGTGGCGATCGAGGATAATGGCCCGGGTTTCCCCCCCGGCGTCGAGGCGCACGGCATCGAACTCTTCTGGCGGACAGAACCGTCACGCGCACGCAAGACCGGCGGCACCGGCCTTGGCCTGTCGATTGCAAGAGCGATCGCGCAGGCGCATGACAGCGATCTGCAGATAAAGGCAGGAGAGACCGGCGGAACCGTCGTGACGGTTCTCTTCAAGGCAGCCACCTGAAAATTCCGAGGGGGCAATCGTCTCCTCCCCTTCCAGTTCTCTTGCCCCGCGCCGCCACATCTTCACATGAAACCGGCTGTTTCTCGACAAAGTCTTCACAAACCCGGCGCATGCCTCGGCCGAATGCCGATCTTCGCCGGAAGCCCACTCCATGTCACGCACTCAAGATGCTGCCGCTCTGGCAGAGAAGTTCCCGGTCCCCGATGATGTGGCCGAGACCGTTTCAGATACAGCCCGCTTTTTATTGTTCTGGAGAATCATAACCTTCGTACAGCGCGCCCGTTGGAAGCGGGCGGTGCTTTTCTGGATGCGTTTTGCGGCAAACCCTTTCGTCACCTTTCGATGGTGGTGGTTTCTGGCAGCGTTTTCGGCAAGGCAAAAATTGCCGCCGCCGCATGATGAGCTTCTGCAAAAACCCCTGTCGAAATTCCTTCTCAACAAAGTCTCGCAGAAAAGGCGGCTGGCTTTTCTCATCGACAATTTCGCAATTGCGGACCGGCATTTTTCCCGGAATGTCATGGCCGGTCTCTGGGCGGGAAAAACCGTGGAATTGGGCGCCATTCGCGGCCGAAACGATGAATATCGGTGTATTTTGACCCTGGCTGACCGTTGCGGTGGCCGCCACGAGGGTGCTTTTGCCGTCAGACTTCTGCGCGACCATGACGATGCCGTTCTGTGGACGGCGACGTTTATTTTTCTGCAACAGTGCGAAAGCGTGCGCCACACGATCGTCGTTGGAGGCATGCAGGGGCCGCGGGCTGCGAAGGAGCAGATGGTGTCGGTCACGCGCGACCTTGCGGGACTTCGCCCCAAGGAAGCGACATTGATGGTTCTGCAGGGCCTCATCTCGGTGAATGCGTGTCACTATCTCGCCATCGGCCATTCCAGGCACCCCATCCGCTATCGCCGCACGCGACGGCAGAAAATGATGGTTTCAGACATCGATGCCTTCTGGCGGGAACGCTCTGCCGAACCGGAGGAAACATTCGGTTTTAAGGTTCCCGTCTCCAGCCTTGAGGGCACGGACAAACGAAGCCGGATGAAACTTTGCTTTTACAAGCTCGGCCGTGGGCTTGCGGGGAGCAAACCAGATAAAAGCGAATAGGTTGGGGCAAGACAACTCGCCCCTTCCTTTTCGTGTCCCGCTTTAGTCTCGAGCCGGTTGCCGCGCCGGCCCGAAGATCACGAAGCTGAGCCCGGCAAGCAGCCAGACACCGATGCCCGCATAAAGCATGACCAGACCAAAACCATCCGCAAGCGCCTGATGGACGAGCGTTTCCGAAACGCCCTGCGCCGATGTGCCGGCGGTTCCCGCCGCAATCTTTTCCGCAAGCGATTGCAGGGCAGTCATATCCTTGCCGGCGGGCAGGTTCGCCCGCAACGAAGCCCGGACGCCCTCCACCAGAATGAAGCCCATGATGGGAATGTTGATGGCAAGCGAGATCATGCGGGCGCTCATGTCGATGCCGGATGCCATGCCGGAACGGGCGGGGGAAACCGCGCCGGTGGTGGTATTGGTGACCGGCGTATTGGTCAAGCCAAGCCCGATGCCGGCAAGGATGCAGCCGGGCAGCATGGTGAGCCAGCTCGCATTTTCGATGCCGCTTCCGATTTTCATCAGCATGAAACCCAGACCGATGGTGAACAGCCCGGCCGGAATGACGAGGCGCGGCTGATAACGCAGCGACAGGCGCTCTGCGAGCGGCGGCACCACCAGCGCCGGCAGAGTATAGGCAAGCAGGCCGAGGCCGGCGGTGACGCTGTCATAACCGAGACCGGCCTGAAACCAGATCGGCAGATAGATCATGAACGGCCAGAAGCTGATATTCATTGCCGCCGAACCGATGATCGCCCCGGAAAAAGGCCGGATGCGGAATACGGAGAAATCGAACATCGGCCTCCGCGTGCGCTTTTCAGCGACCACAAAAGCAATGAAGCTCGCAACCGAGACCCCGAGGATAAGAAGCGACGTGGGGCTCGCAAAACCGAGCTCGGGCCCCTGCGTGATGAAAAAGGCGAGGCAAAAAACGGCGGCCGAAAGCGTGGCCATGCCGGCAAGATCAAGACGCGCCGCCTCCGGATCGCGCGATTCCCCGACACCGCCTGCGGCGAGCAGCCAGGTCACGATGCCGAGCACGACATGAACGAGGAACACCCATTCCCAGCTCCACAACGCGACGATGGCGCCGCCGATGATCGGGCCGAAACCCAGCCCCACGCCGGAGATGATGCCCCACCAGCCGAACGCCATGCCACGCTCCCGGGCCGTGCGGAACTGGTGCGACAGGATGGCGATCTGGCACACCAGCATCGCCCCGCCGCTCAAGCCCTGAAAGAAGCGGGCCCCGATCAGCACGGAAACATTCTGCGTCATCCCGCAGGCGAGGGAAGAAAGCGCAAAAGCAGCGATGCTGGCAATAAAGACGCGTTTGCGGCCGAAGCGGTCGGCCAGCGCGCCCGTCGCCATCAGCACCATGGTCACACCGATCGTATAGGCATTCATGATCCACTGAAGCTGGCGGAAATCCGCCTGCAGCACCTCCTCGAGTGTGGGCAGGATTGCCGGAACACTGGAAATTTCCAGTCCGAACATCAGGGCGGAGAGACAAACGGCAGCGAGCGCCATGGCGCTTCTGCTGGCCGCTTGTTCGGTAACAGCAAGGGTCATTCTTCAGCCTTTCGTGGGTGGAGGCGCACGGGCGCCATCCGCTCAATAAACCGAAGGCAAACTAGCCAAGGCTTGACCATAACGGAATTGGATGATTGATTATTTCAGAGACAACAAATTGGAATGACCGAGATGAGCACGTTGGATGTGGAAGCCGTCGAGGCCTTCGTCACCATCGCCGATCTACAGAGCTTCACCCGCGCGGCCGAAGCGCTGGGCACCACCCAGGGCGCCATCAGTGTGAAGCTCAAACGGCTGGAAGACAGGCTTGGCCAGCGGCTGCTCGAAAGAACACCACGTTCGGTGCGCCTGTCCGCCCAGGGGGCGGTGTTTCTTGCACCCGCACGCGAATTTCTCGCGGCTCATGACCGGGCACTGGCAGGCCTTTCCTCGCCGCGCCGCCGTTTCGGCCTTGGCATTGCCGCGCATGTGGCGGGGCCAGAGGTGCCGACGCTTCTCGCGCGGCTCAACGATCACGACCCCGGCCTTACGATTGAGGTGCGGATGGACCATTCCCGCTCCCTGCTCGATGCCTTTGACCGTGGTGAAATCGATGCGGCCATCATCCGGCGCGAGGATGACCGGCGTGACGGCGAGGTGCTTGGATCGGAGCATTTCGGCTGGTATGCAACCCCGCAATTCGAACATCGCCAAGGAGAACCGCTCAGGCTCGCGGCGCTTTCGCCCGCCTGTGGCGTGCGCAACATCGCCACCCATGCCCTGGACGCGGCGGCGATTGCCTGGACGGAGGTGTTTCTCGGCGGCACGTCGTCTATGGTGACCGCAGCCGTCTCGGCCGGGCTTGCGATTTCCGTCTTTTCCTGCCGCCTTGCACCAACCGGGACAGTCGAGGTCAGCCAGCGTTTCGGCCTGCCGCCTCTGCCCTCCAGCGAAATCATCATGTTTTCGACGCTGACCGACAGCAGGTCCCGCGAAGCGTTGCGCGCACTTGCCGCCGCCTTTCGCGAGCACAGGCCGGGAACAATTCCGCCTGATATAGGCTAAGCGGCGAGCGCGAATTCTTCCGGCTTGAGCTTTCCGCTCCTCAGAAGATGTTGCAGGGTATAAGAAACTGAAAGCGCATCATCGAGCGCATCGTGGCCCTGCAAAGGCGGATGCTCAACGCCGTAATAGTCGGCGAGACGGTTGCTGGGCGTCTTGGCCAGATCCTCGACCGGCATTCCCGCCGTAAGCAGGAGCCTGACCGCATTGTCGAAGCGATGAGCAGGCATGGGCGGCTGGATACCCGCGACATAAGTGCTGATCGCCATCATGTTCAACTCGTCCTTGCCCCATGACCAGCATTGGGCACCCTCAGAGAAGCTGTCGAAGCTTGAGAGGGCATCCTGCAAGGGAACGCCTTGCGCCTCAATGATCTCCTCGGTGATACCCGTCAACCTGGTGAAGAACGGATCGATCGCATATCGCCTGCCATGACGGTCGACGGGAGAAATATGGACCTTGTAGGTCTCCAGAAGCGGAAAATCGCCTTCCAGCCCGAGCTTGACGGCACCGATCTGCGCGATGACAGGATCGGGATCATGGGCCGCACACCAGAATCTGCGTTGCGAACCCTCCAGGCAGAGAAACTCACAGTCGAATATGATTGCCTTTTTCATCGATGGCCCTCCTGCCCACAAGGTAACAACAGGTCAGCCGGAACAGGAAGTGGCGACCCCGCGTCAAATTCTATGGTAGTCTTATACCATCGAGTGCGGCGGGCTCCGTTTCAATTGCAAATTAACGCGCTCTGCTTGTCGACAATTCCCGGCGGAAAACTTAGCATCGGATGAAAATGGCACGGCCGATGCCTCTGTCGGTCCATTCGCCGTGGTGGAGTATTCATGTCCCTTCCCCAGAAAATCGGTTTTATCGGAACGGGCGCCATCACCGACGCGATGGTGCGCGGCCTGCTTGCCAAGCCCGCCGCCGTTCCACATGTCATGGTGTCCCAGCGCAGTGCCGATATCTCGGCCAGACTTGCCGCCGATTTTCCGCAGGTGATCATCTCCGGTGACAATCAGATGATCGTTGATGGCTGCGATACCGTCGTGCTGGCAATCCGTCCGCAGATCGCCGAAGAGGTCATCCGGCCTTTACGGTTCCGGGACGGGCAGAAGGTCATCAGCGTCGTGGCTGCAACCAGCCGCGACACACTTCTGGACTGGATCGGCGCGGATGTGCGTCTCAGCCAGGCGATCCCGTTGCCCTTCGTTGCCCGGCGCAAGGGCGTCACCGCCATTTACCCCGCCGATACGGATACCGCGGCGATCTTCAACGTGCTCGGCAATGCTGTGGAATGCGAAACAAAAGCGGAATACGACCTTCTGGCCGCCGCCAGCGCACTGATGGCCACCTATTTCGGGATCATGCAAACGACGACGGAGTGGCTGGCGGAGAACGGCCTGCCGGAAGAAAAGGCGCGTTCCTATGTCACGCCCCTCTTTGCCGGTCTCTCCGAGGTCGCCCTGCTGTCCGGCGGAAAGGCTGATTTCACCGAAATGAGCCGCGAATTCGCCACCAAGGGCGGCCTCAACGAGCAGGTCATGCACGATTTCGACAGAAAAGGCGGTTCCAGTGCGCTGAAAGAGGCATTGAGCCGGGTGCTGGAGCGGATCGCGCAATAACCGGCAGGCTTTAAAAAACGAGAACGAAAAAGGGGCCTTTCGGCCCCTTCCTGTTTATGCTTTTCCTGGACGATTGATCGTGAGGAAGTGGCGCACGACAGGCTTTTCCAGCCCGGAATGGTAAGCAAGCACCTTGCCCTGCAAATCCGCATCCGCATTGGAAACCCGCTTGTGCTGGCGAAGATGCTCGGCCCAGGATTCCACCATGAACCATTCGACGATCTTCTGCGGATCGGCGGAGTCTTCGGTGACACCCCAGCCATAGGCCCCGTCACGGCGGCGCTCCTGGGAGAGCTCATCCAAGGCATGCAGGAAAGCGGAGCGATGATGCTTCTCGACATTATATTCGATCAGGATCAGGACCGGGCCGCGATCATGGGCCACAGGCTCGGCAACGAGCGGTTCGGGCCAATGGTTGGACGGCACCATATCCGCATCGCCAGCCGGCAATTTCAGGCGGTGCATGACGAGACCCGCCACGAACAGGCCGGCTGCGCCGATCAGCAACGTGCCCGGCACGCCTGCCGCCTCGCCGACGGCACCCCAGCCGATGCTGCCCGCCGTCATGGCACCGTTGAAGACGGTGAGATAGACGGCAAGGCCACGGCCACGCACCCAGTTGGGCAGGATGGACTGTGCCGCGCCATTGAGAGTGGTCAGCGCCGTGATCCAGGCGCCGCCGAGGAACAGCAGGATGACGATGGCAAGCCATTTTGGCGGTGCGAGCGACAGGCCGGCCATGACGAGGGCGGTCGTGATGGCGGCGCCCAGAAGCAGGGCATCGGCATCAAAACGTTCACGCAGCTTAGGCATGACCAGCGCGCCGCCAATAGCGCCTGCCCCGACCGCGCCGAGCAAAATACCGTAGAAGCTTGCGTCACCGCCGAGCAATTGCCGGGCAACCAAAGGCAGCAACGCCCAGACGGCACTGGCAAAGGCGAAGAAGATCGCGGCGCGCAGCAGGACGACATGCAGCGGCCGGCTGGCACGCGTGTATCGCAGACCCGCACGGAAGGCGCCAAAAAAGTTCTCCTGCAGTGCATCATTGGCGTTCTTCGCCCGGGGCCACCACAAAAGCGCGGCGATGACCACGAAGTAACTCGCAACATCGGCGCCATAGGTGAAAGCCGCGCCGAAGGCTGCCAGCAGAATGCCGCCTGCGGCCGGGCCGATGGAACGGGCGATGTTGATACCCAGGGAGTTCAGCGCCACGGCGCTTTTGACATCCTCGCGTTTCACCAGCTCCGGCACGATCGCCTGCCAGGTCGGCCCCATCAGGGCTGCCCCGATACCGCCGAGGAAGGTAAGCCCTATCAGGGCGCTGACGGACAACAGGCCGGTATGGGCAAGAACCATAAGGGTGATGCTGACGGAGGCCAGCAGAAGCTGGACCGCGATCAGGAACTTGCGACGGTCGAGAATATCCGTCAGCACGCCAGCCGGGATTGCCAGAAGAAAGATCGGCAGGGTTCCGGCCGCCTGCACCATGGCGACCGCCGCCGGCGAAGCCGAAAGATCGGTCATCAACCAGGAACTGGCGACATCACGCATGAAGCTGCCGGTATTGCCGAGAACCGTCGCGGCCCAGAGGACGGCGAAGACCGGTTGCGCAAGAGGAGCAAAGCTGCTTGCGGAGGATTTTGCGGCACTCATTTGCCCGTTCCTTTCGTAAGATCGATTGCAGCGACGATAACAAAGGCGCCGGCCAGACCGAGATGTTCGAAGAAAGCATTGGTGGCCATCATGCGGTCCATGCCGGGCGCCATTTCCCAGAACCGCAGCGCGATGAAGGTGGCAAGAAGCGTGAAGCCAGCAAGTGCAAGGGCACCGGCCCAGCGCAGGAAGCCCGACACCACCAGAGCGGAGGCGGCAAGTTCGAACAGGATGACAACGACGGCGAATGCGGCCGCCGGCTGCAGGCCAAAATGGTTCATCTCCGCAATCGCGCCGGGGAAATCGAAGATCTTCGTGAGCGGCCCCTGAATATAAGCGGAGCACAGCGCCAGAAGCGCCAGGGTTTTTGTGGCGGGCGCGGCAACGATATCCGCAAGAAGCCCGCGAAGGCGAAGGGTCGAAGATGGATCGGTCATTCTAGTGCTCCTGGGATTGGCCGTCGGGTCGAGCGGCGCTGGGTTCATGTGATGGAGCGATATTGACCGAAACAATTATCGCCAACAATTGCATCAATAGTTTCGAGATAATTGCGTTATTTGCAATACTGGATGGAAACCGGGTTTCCGGTGTTCGCGCAGGAGAATGGGCAGCGGCATTCCGCTGCCCATTTGATTTCATTCGTCTGACGAGCCTCAGACGGCCCAGCAGGAGCAGCCCAGCGCGCCGAAAAAGCCCTTCAGATCGGCGATCGGCAGCTTTGATGTCCAGGCGCCGGCGTGGTCATGGCCATGGACACCGCAATCATGGGCGCAGCCGCAGGAAGAGATGGCCGCGCGTCTCAGCGAGTTCTTTCCGGCGCCCTGCGGTTCGCCCCAGGCGGCATAACCGCCGAAGGTGCGGACCGGCGACCAGTCGGGCATGGCTGGCGGAATGTTGCTTTCGTCGAGCGCCCTGAAATCGCCGGCACCATAGACGATCTTGCCGCCCACCATGGTCAGTTCCGAGGTGAGGAAGGATATTTCGTCTTCGGCGCAGGAGAAATAATCCTTGTCCGGCACCACCAGATCGGCGAACTGGCCTTTTTCGATGCGGCCCTTCTTGCCTTCTTCGTTGGAGAACCACGTGACTTTTTCGGTCCACATGCGCAGCGCCGTTTCGCGATCGAGGCAGTTGGCGCGCGGATAAAGCTGCATGCCGCCCACCGTCTTGCCGGTCACCATCCAGAACAGCGACACCCACGGGTTATAGGAGGCGACGCGGGTGGCGTCGGTGCCTGCCGAAACGTTGACGCCCTTTTCCAGCATCCGCTTGATCGGCGGCGTGGCTTCGGCGACGCCATGGCCATAACGCTCGACGAAATATTCACCCTGATAGGCCATGCGGTGCTGGGTGGCGATGCCGCCGCCAAGAGCTGCAATGCGGTCGATCGAGCGATCGGAGATGGTTTCGGCATGGTCGAAGAACCAGTTCAGCCCTTCGAGCGGGATATCCCGGTTGACCTTTTCGAAGACATCCAGCGCCCTTGAGATCGTCTCGTCATAGGTGGCATGCAGACGCCAGGGCCAGCGATTTTCCGCCAGAACCCGGACGACCTCTTCGAGTTCGCCTTCCATTTCCGGTGGCATATCCGGCCGCGGCTGACGGAAATCCTCGAAATCGGCCGCGGAAAAGACCAGCATTTCGCCCGCGCCATTGTGCCGGAAATAATCGTTGCCCTGCTTGTATTTGACCGAGGACGTCCAGTTAAGGAAATCCTCTTTCTCCTGCTTCGGCTTCTGGGTGAAGAGATTGTAGGCCAACCGAACCGTCATCTGGTTCTCATCCGACAGCTTCTGGATCACCTCGTAATCGTCCGGATAGTTCTGGAAGCCGCCACCGGCGTCGATCACGCCGGTCACACCCAGCCGGTTCAGCTCACGCATGAAGTGGCGGGTGGAATTGACCTGATAATCGAGCGGCAGTTTCGGTCCCTTGGCGAGGGTCGAATAGAGGATGCCGGCATTCGGCTTGGCGAGCAGCAGGCCGGTGGGATTACCGTTGGCATCGCGGGTGATCTCGCCGCCGGGAGGGTTCGGCGTGTCCTTGGTATAGCCAACGGCGCGAAGTGCCGCGCCGTTCAGCAGCGCCCGGTCATAGAGATGCAGAAGGAAGACCGGCGTATCCGGCGCCACCGCATTGATTTCCTCGATGGTCGGCAGGCGCTTTTCGACAAATTGATGTTCGGTGAAACCACCGACGACGCGCACCCATTGCGGGGCCGGCGTAATCGCCACCTGGCGCTTCAGCATGTCCATGGCATCGGCAAGCGAGCGAACGCCATCCCAGCGCAGTTCCATGTTGAAGTTCAGGCCGCCGCGCACGACGTGGGTGTGGTTGTCGATCAGGCCGGGCAGCACGCGCTTGCCCTTGAGGTCGATGACCTTCGTTTCCGGTCCGGCAAGGGCCATGACCTCGGCATCGCTTCCCACCTCCAGAAACAGACCATCCTTGATGGCGACTGCCGTTGCATTCGGATTGCCGCGATCAAGCGTCGTGACGCGGCCATTGTAAAGGATGGTCTCTGGATACATGGAAGAAGCTCCGCTCTTGATGAGATCGGCAGCCTTGGCCGATGAAAACAGATTCGGAAAGGCGAGACTGGATGCCGCGCCGAGGAAAGTGCGTCGTGTCGGCATCAGCTTCTCTCCCGGTTGGTCGGCTGCTGCGTCTGCGCGAGAGCCGTTGTTTCATCGCCACCCTTCGGCATATGGCCGAACATATGCGGCTTGATCTGGTTGAACCACGAAACGGCGGCCGGCTCCCTGTCGATGATCGCCTTTGCGAAGGGAATGACCTGTTCTCCGACCAATATGCCCAGCAGGCCGACAAGTGCAATGACGGGCGGAGCGGGCGAGCGCACATCAAGCAGGCTGTAGACGATGCCGACCAGCAGACCGGCGCCGAGGGACAGAAGATAGACTTTCATGGAAACCTCCTTGGATGAATGAAGCCGCGCCAGCGTGGATTAATCCCGCCGGCGCGGCATGGTTGAAAGCTTATTTCGCAGGGTTCGGGCCGATGCGCTTGCCGTGCTTGACGCGCTCTGCACCGCCATGGACATGGGTGACCGCATAATCGATGCCCATGCCATAGGCGCCGGAATGTTCCTTCACCAGCGAGGTGACGGCATCATAGGTTTCCTTGCGGGCCCAGTCGCGCTGCCATTCCAGCAAAACCTGCTGCCAGGTCACCGGGATCACGCCGGCCTGCACCATGCGGTCCATGGCATATTTATGCGCATCGAGAGACGTGCCGCCGGAGGCATCCGCCACCATGTAGATCTCGTAATCCGCGACATCATGCAGCGCCGAGAGCGCGAAGGTGGTGTTGCAGACTTCCGTCCACAGGCCGGAGACGACGATCTTCCTGCGGCCACCGGCGGCATTCTTTGCAAGCGCATCGCGAACATTCTGGTCGTCCCAGGAATTCATCGAGGTACGCTCGAGAATATCGTTTTCCGGGAAGACGGCGAGCAGTTCCGGGAAGGTGTTGCCGGAAAAGCTTTCGGTTTCGACCGTGGTAATGGTCGGCGGGATGTTGAAGATCTTGGCCGCCTTGGCAAGGCCGACGACATTGTTCTTCAGGGTCTGGCGGTCGATCGACTGCACACCGAAAGCCATCTGCGGCTGCTGGTCGATGAAGATCAACTGGCTGTTGGCGGGGGTAAGGACTTCGAGCTTCGACATGGTAGTTCTCCGTTCTGCTGGTGATTGCCGATTGACGGCGGTGGAAATTGACAAGGCTTCGCCGGCCGGCTGCCCACGCAGGGGCAACCGTCTTGGAAGAGTACAGATGTTATTATCGGTTAGTGGATGCGAGTGAGACGCCCGCCTTATGCCGCAAGCGGAACCAGGTTCGCCTCGATCTGATTGCGGAAAGGCTCGTACCGGTTCGGAAGCTTGAGCGCCTGGCCGAGATGCGCGGTATCCTCATCCCGGTCGAAGCCGGGCTCATTGGTTGCGATCTCGAACAGGATCCCGCCCGGCGTCCGGAAATAAATCGCCCAGAAATAATCACGGTCGATGACGGGGGTAACCTGATAGCCCGTGTCCATCAGGGCCTTGCGCACTTCCAGCTGCTTTTCGCGGTTTTCGACCGCAAAGGCGATGTGATGGACCGAACCTGCACCCGGACGGGCAAAAGGCGTCTTCGGCAGGGCCGCGAGATCGATCGTATCGGCTCCGTTACCGCCGGGAATGACGAAACGCGTGACATCACCGTCGACATCAGCCCGTTCATAGCCCATGAAGCGAAGAAGCTCCTCGGTCGCTGCCGTGTCGTTGAGATTGAAACGCGCGCCGGTGAAACCGCGTATGGCGTTGTCTTCGGAAATGCCTTCGGCAAGCCAGGCGGCACGGGCATCATTATCCGTTTCGATCAGCGAGAGACCATCGCCATCGGGACCGGTGAAGCGCAGGCGATTGGCGCCGAAGACCGTATCGGCCTGAATACCGGCGACACCCCTTGCAATCAGCCGTTCTTTCCAGAAGCCCAGCGCACCTTTCGGGATGGAGAACTGGGTCTCACCCACCTCGCCGACGCCGGGACGGCCCGCCATCATATTGGCGAAGGGAAAATAGGTCATGACCGTGCCGGGCGTTCCCTTTTCGTCACCGTAATAAAGGTGGTAAACGCTGGGTTCGTCGAAGTTGACGGTCTTCTTCACGCGGCGCAGGCCGAGCGTATCGGTGAAAAAGCTGTTGTTCTGCCGCGCATCCGAGGCCATGGAAGTGACGTGGTGCAGGCCCTTGATATCCTTGATCATCATTGGCGCCTTTCTTCTTTGGTGCCCGTTTCGATGGACAAAGATGTAACCCGCTTGATTGCATCGGTGAATTGCAATATTTCTCTCGAATGAATTGCGATTTTTGAAATAATCGAGATGAACGATCACAAAGCTCTCAAAACCTTTCTGATGGCGGCCGAAAAGCGCAACTTCGCTCAGGTCGCCCGTGAACTGGGCATGACGGCTGCCGCCGTCACCCGCGCCATTGCGGCGCTGGAAGATGATCTCGGCGTGCAATTATTTGTCCGCACCACGCGTCAGGTATCCCTGACGACGGATGGGGCCGTGTTCGCCGCACAGATCCAGCCGGCGGTCGAGGCGCTGGAAAATGCCCGGCGCGATGTCAGGAATGCCCACAAGGCCGACGAGGGACGGCTGAGGATCAGCGCGCCGACATGGCTCGGCAAGACGGTGCTGCCGCCGATCCTGTCGGGTTTCCGCGACTTGTACCCGAAAATGTGTTTCGAGATTTCCCTGTTGGACAGCATGGTCAATATTGTCGATGACGACTATGATCTGGCGATCCGCATTTCGTCGGCCCCATCAGACAAATTCACCATCTGGCGCAAGATCAGGGCCGTTCCGAGAATCCTGGTGGCGGCACCGGGCAGCCGGTTCACGCAGATGAAACATCCAGGCGAGCTTACCCCTGACGATTGTCTTGCCTATAGCGGTGAAAGCCGGCGGGAAAGCTGGATCCTCTCGGATGGCGGATCGAGCATCACCATCACGGCCGGTCGCGCCTTCAGCGCCAATAGTGGTGAGGTTCTGGCCGATATGGCAGCCGATGGCGCAGGTGTGGCCATGCTGCCGGGATTCAATATCGCCGAACATATCCGCAGTGGCCGGCTCGTCCATGTTCTGCCTGGCTGGGTCCCACCGGAACTCTGGCTGACGCTCTATTATCCGCCCTACCAGGCCCTGCCGCCCCGCATCGCAACATTCTCGAAATTCTTCGAGGAGCAACTGCCGGCCTATATGGTGATGCTGGACTAGGACGGGGAGCCTTCGCGTACCGCATTGAAACCGTCAGGCAGGGAGAGGCGGAGGTAGCCACCGCGCCGCCGTCGCGAGGAACTGAACCAAACATGGCGCCACCTCAAGCAACGCAGTCAGCACTTAACCGGTTTTGCACCTTCGGCACCAGGATTCGTGCCGAAAATTTAGCGCGCTGATCACTATTGTGATCCGACGAACTTGATTGCAATTTTCAGTTATTGATGGATACTTTGTACGGAAATTTTTGGAGAACCGCACTAATAAAGAAAATAATACAATTACTATTCATTGCAATATGTCTAATATTTTCGTTTAAACTCATGATATTATTGTATATATTTAGTTTATATATACTTTATTGAATTATAAAATAAACATAAAACAAGAACAACCAAACATATATCAAGTATTAACTCGTATTTAAATGTTAGACTGATATGAAATCTACGCCGCCAAATTTTAAGCGGCGACAATTATTAAGCGGCATTCGCATAAGCTAGCGTGGAAAATCCGGGCCATTCTCCGGCTCGAATTGCATGATGCCTTTCCAGCGCAGGTTCACAGGAGCCATGTTCTCCCCAATTTCGCTTATTTGCGGATCTCGGATCACTGTCATCAAGGGCAGTGTCTGGCGGCAGATAAGCGTGACCAGTCGCCCTTCGGTACAAGGACACGTTCATGACCTCCATTCTTTCCTCATTGTCTGCTGTGCAGATTTCCAAGCTCTCCACATCCGCAATCGCCGGTCTGACATCGGCAGACGTGAATGCCTTGGACAGCACCAAGATAAAAGCCCTCACCTCGTCTTAGATTGCCTCTTTGAGCACCGATAATCTTGCTCTTTTCAGCACTGACGACCTTCGTGCTATTTCGGTAAGCGCCCTTAAGGGACTAACCCTGTCCCAGATCGCAAAATTGAGCTCCACCCAAGTCAGCGGACTGTCAGCGTCCCAGGTCACGGCGCTATATACCAGCCAGATTGATGCCCTGACGACCGATCAGATCAAGGCGCTCACCTCCGATCAGATCGCCGGCCTCAGCTCCGCCCAGATAGCCACCATGAGCAGCAGCGAACTGGCGCTCTTCTCTACCGATGAGATCAAGGCTCTCAGCGCAAATGCCATTGCCGGTCTCACCACCGATGCCCTTAAGGGTCTCACCACCGAAAACGCCGCCGCACTGACGAAGACCCAGATCGTGGCCCTGTCCTCGGCACAGCTGGGCGCCCTCTCCTCCGATGCTCTCGCCACGTTCTCCACGGACGAGATCAAGGCGATCAGCACCAAACTCCTTGCCGGCCTCGACGCCAGCAAGCTCAGCACCGGAAACATCGCCGCTCTCAGCAAGACACAGATCGCGGCGCTCTCTTCCGCGCAGTTCTCAGCCCTGTCGACCGATCAGATCAAGGCGCTCACCTCCGATCAGATCACCGCCCTCAGCTCCGCTCAGATCGCCACCATGAGCAGCAGCGAACTGGCGCTCTTCTCCACTGACGAGATCAAGGCTCTCAGCGCCAAGGCCATCAGCGGCCTCACCACCGATACCCTTGCCGGTCTCGGCGGTACCAACGCCGCGGCGTTCTCTTCCCAGCAGCTGGGGCAATGAACGACGGGCAGATCGAGGCTATCATCAAGGCCTACAAGACAGCGTAAGGCTTAAAAGAACCAGAAAACGACGACGCGGCCAAAAGCCGCGTCGTAGTGCCGATGCATTTAGTTACAAAATTCTCCAGAAGAACATCGAATATCTGCCATCGCGAAGATGTAAAACTGGAAGAAGCTTCTATTTCGACAGCATGAGCCTGGCATGATCTTAGTCCGGACAGACAATACAATCTCAACACGTCCAGCCACAGGCAAGTTATACGAGATAGCTAAAAACAGCCCATTAATAGGTTGTTTCCGCAGGACGTCATGACCGCCAACCACGCCTCTCCTTCGAACGACGCCACCGCTCCCAGCGCGCTGTATCTCGCACAGAACCAACTGTTAAGTCTCATGGATCTGCTGCGGCTCACCGAGGCCCTCAGCGCTGCCGGCCAGAAAGCCGCCGCCGTGGAGCTCTACAAGACCTGGGTCGCGTTCAACGACAACAATCCCACAGTTCACCTCGCCTACTTCAACTATGCTGTCGCCCTCAATCAACTCGGCGATCGCGCAGGCGCGATACAGGCGTTCCGCGCCTGTTTGAAAGCCAATCCGCAATTTGCTCCCGGCCACATCAATCTCGGTCGTGTGCTTGAAGATGCCGGGTTTATCGGTCAGGCGGTGGAACAATGGGCCCTGTGCGCCGAGACGATGCAACATATAGACGCCGAGGCGATTGGGCATCGGCATATGATTCTGCAGAATATCGGCCGGGTCCTCGAAACTGCCGGGAAGCTTGAAGAGGCTGAAACCACTTTGCTGCAGGCGTTCGAACTACGGCCGGAATTGCCCGAAGCGGGCCAGCACTGGGCATCGCTGCGGCAGCGCCAGTGCAAGTGGCCGGTGCTTACACCGTCCGGCCACCTCACTTCCCGCAAGATGCTCGATGCAATGTCGTCGCTGACAATAAGCTGCTACGCCGACGATCCGATGTTCCAGCTGGCCAAGGCATATCGCTACAGCAAAACGTTGATCGGTGCGCCTCCGGACCTCAACCGTTTTCCACGCAGATTGCCGAAGCAGAAGTCCGGAACCGGCCAGCCTCTGCGCGTCGGCTACCTCTCGTCGGATCTTCGCGACCATGCCGTGGGCTTCGCGCTCTGCGAGGTTCTGGAATTGCATGACAAGAATAGCCTTGAGGTTTTCGCCTATTATTGCGGCAACGTCCGCAGCACGGACAACACGCAAGAGCGGATCAAGGCTGCGGTCCATTGCTGGCGCGATATTCACGGCATGGATGACGCCACGGCCGCATCGCAAATCATCTCCGACGAAATAGATATTCTGATCGACGTGAATGGCTACACCAAGGACGCACGCGCAAAGATTTTCGCCTATCGCCCCGCGCCGGTCATCGTCAGTTTCTGCGGCTACCCCGGATCTATGGGAAGTCCGTTCCATCACTATCTGATCTCCGACGGCTACATGATCCCGCCGGAGAACGAAATCTATTACTCCGAAAAGGTGCTGCGCATCGCGTGCGATCAGCCGCTCGACCGCAAGCGGCCCATCGCCACCCGGCCGAGTCGAGCGGAGGTCGGGCTGCCGGAGGATGCGTTTGTCTATGCCAGCTTCAACGGCATGCAAAAGATCACGGAAAACTGCTTCGCACGATGGATGACGATCCTGTCACAGACGCCCGGCAGCCTGTTGTGGCTGCTGACCGGCGATGAGGATGTCAATCAACGCCTGCGAGACATCGCAGAAAAAAGCGGTGTCGCCGCTGAACGGCTCGTATTTGCGCCGAAGGTCCCCAATCCGCAGCATATTGCCCGCATCGGTGTTGCCGATCTGTTTCTGGACACGTTCCCCTATGGGGCGCATTCCACCGCGGCGGACGCGATAACGTCCGGGCTGCCCGTCCTCACCATGTCGGGCAAGACGTTTGCAGCACGCTTCTGCGGCAGCATCGTCACCGCAGCGGGTGTCCCGGAGATGCTCTGCTCCTCACCGGAAGACTATGTCGCCCGCGCCATCGGCTTCGAACGGGACCGTAAAAGCCTTTCAGAGGTCAGAGACGCGATCGCCCGGCAACGCGACACGAGTGTGTTGCGGGATATTCCCGCGCTGGCAAGGCGGCTGGAAGAGCTGTTTTGGCAAATGCAGGGTGAATGTGAACGCGGTGAAACGCCAGTGCCGGATCTCTGCAATCTCGACCTCTACTATGAAATCGGTGCGGAAGCCGTATTGGAAAACATAGAGTTTGAAGACGAACAGGCTTACCGCACGCGCTACCTGAAAAAGCTGCGCGAGCAGCACGATTACGCCCCCATCCCGTATGACCGCCGTCTTTGGCAGAAACCCAACAGCTGAGCGGGGATCCTAGGCGCCGCTCGGCCGAAACGCGCACAGCAGCTTTCAATGTAAGGCTTACCGCCCATGGGGCGAAGTATGAACAGGATTGGTTCTCAATGAGCGCGGACGAAAGAATTGTCATTGTGGGCGCCGGGCTTTCCGGCGCGGTCATTGGGCGGGAACTGGCACTTGCGGGCCATATGATCGATATCCTCGATGTCCGCGATCACATTGCCGGCAATTGTCACACCGAGCGTGACGGTGAGACCGGCGTTATGGTCCATGTTTACGGTCCCCACATCTTCCACACCGACGACAAGGAGGTCTGGGACTATGTGAACAGCTTCCAGACTTTCATGCCCTACAAAAACCGCGTTAAAACGACCAGCAACGAGCGCGTCTATTCTCTGCCGGTCAATCTTCACACAATAAACCAGTTTTTCGGCAGGAACTTCCGGCCCGATGAAGCACGGGCATTCATCGAGGAAAAGGCCAACAAGTCGATTACCGACCCGCAGACCTTCGAGGAGCAGGCGCTGCGTTTCGTCGGCCGGGAACTCTATGAAGCCTTTTTCAAGGGATATACCGAGAAGCAATGGGGCTGCTCGCCGACAGACCTTCCGGCCTCCATTCTGAAACGCCTGCCCGTGCGCTTCAATTACGACGACAATTACTTCTTCCACAAATATCAGGGCATGCCGGAAACCGGCTATACGGACATGGTCGAACGCATCCTCGATCATCCGAACATAACGGTCAAACTCGGCACACAATTCCGTCGCGCCGAAGCACCGACGTCCAAACACGTCTTCTATTCCGGCCCGCTCGATGGTTATTTCGACTTCGAATTCGGCCGCCTGGCCTACCGGACGCTCGACTTCGAACGTTTCACCTATGACGGCGACTACCAGGGCTGTGCGGTGATGAATTATGGCGATGTTTCGGTGCCCTATACCCGCATCACCGAGCACAAGCATTTTTCGCCGTGGGAGGAGCAGGCCGGCTCCGTCTGCTACCGGGAGTTCTCCCGTGCCTGCGGCCCGCAGGATATTCCTTATTATCCCGTTCGATTGGTCCGGGACAAGGAACAGCTTGCCGACTATGTAGCGCGTGCCGAGCGGGAAGCATCGGTGACCTTTGTCGGGCGGCTTGGGACGTATCGTTATCTCGACATGGATGCGACAATCCGAGAGGCGCTCGATACCGCCCGCCTCTATCTCGCCAGACGATCCGAGGGCGGCTCCATGCCGGCATTTCTGCATTCGCCCGCCTGAGACGGACCGGTCGTTCCCGGCCGGCTATTCATTATTGGGAGGCGCGGCCGACACCGTCGGCTTGGCGGATGTGACCTGGATGACTTCGGGAGCGGAGCCATGTTTCGCCTTGTTATGCCGGTGAAAGGCGATGAATTCCTCGGCCGGCAGCGGCCTGGAGAACAGCCAGCCCTGACCAAAATCCACGCCATGTTTCCGCAGATAGTCCGCCTGTTCCTCCACCTCGATACCTTCCGCGACGGAAAACAGTCCAAGCTCACGCGCCATTTCGATAATGTGCAGTGTAACGGTGCTGGTCGCCGTATTCCTGCCGATCGTATCAACGAAGGACTTGTCGATCTTCAGGGCATCCAGCGGAAGGCCCTGAAGATATTGAAGGCTGGAATAGCCGGTTCCGAAATCGTCGATTGCCACCGAATGCCCCGCCTTGCGCGCCCTGTCCAGCGTCACGCGCGCCGCATCGATGTCGATAAAACCACGCTCCGTCGCTTCGAGCCATATCTGCTCCTTGCGGATATTCGCGCGGGCGAGACGCTGATCGATAAAGTCCAGGATCCGGCCTGATTTGACATCTTCGGCACAGAGATTGATGGCGATATGGGAACTGCGATCCCGGGCGAGCATGAGGCCAAGATCTGCAATAACGGCTTCGACGACCTGATCGGTAATAGGCTCAATCAGCCCTGTTTCTTCCGCAAGGGGAATGAAAAGATCCGGCCTCACCAGGCTGCCGTCCGGTCGCCGCCAGCGCACGAGCGCCTCCGCGCCAACGCAGATATTGGTCTTCAGCTCGATAATCGGTTGATAATGGACGATGAATTCGCGGTTTCGAACTGCTATCTCCAGCTCCGTTTGCGGTGACAGTCGCTTGCGCGACATCCAGATGACAACACCGACGATAAAGAGCGCGATGAATGCGCCGATCGGCAAAAGGATCGTCAACTCCTGTACCAGCTTCGTTCGCATCACCCCTCGCGGCTCAAGAACCACCGCCGTCAGCCCGTCTTCCTTCACCACGGAATAAAGCCATGCGTCGGTGGTGCCTCGGCCTTCCTGTGTCGGAAGCGTGGCGAGAGCCCCCGCATCCGGCAGGTTCTGCGTGCTGATGACCTGCCCCTTGTCGTTGAGGATCGCGAGAGATATGCCGTCCCGCAGCACGATATCAACAAAACGGGAGGGCGCGACGAGCGCATTGTACTGGCCGAGATGCAGGCTCGTCATCCGATCACCGCGGCTGATGCCCGGCTGGATACGCAACGTCACTTCGAGCCCGTCAGCCGTGACGTAGTCGACACGGGATTTGGCTATATTGCCCGTGGCGCGGCCCCAGGACGTACATTTGATGAAGCCGTTTTCGAAATAGCCGATCTCTTCGATCGAGGGAACGTTGACCGTCACCTTCCGCATTTGCGCGATATGCTGATCCGAACACGCGGGAAGGTGTGCGGCCTCGATGGCTTCCAAAGCACCCCGCGCTTCCCTGAAAGTATTGCCGGCGCGCACGAGCGATCTTTCAGCGACGAGATCCAGAATGAAAAGTTCTTTTTGAATGGCGACACGCCAGGACGCCCAGGCCATGGCGGCAATGGGCAGTGCGGCCCCGATTACGGCCAGAAAAACCCCCACGGCTATTACACGCCAGCGTCGTGCCTGCATTGTCACTCTCCAAACGGTAGTCCGGATATAAGTGCCGTATTCTCCTTAATTTTTGCTATGCTGCGACAATGTGAGGGGCCCGACGACCCGGACCGGCCGATCGGTCGAAACTGTATCCTTTTCAACGCTCGCGGTCGCTTCCGCCGAGATCTCGTTCTCTTCGCATTCCGGCCGCATCTTGGGCACCGGAGCCTCTGGTCCCAACCACTCTCATCGGGGCTGCGGTCTTGGTGAGCGCGGGCGATGCTCCCAATGGGTGGCCGCGGCCTGTGCACGATGACCGCCTGCGATTGCAGTTTCGGTGTCCCGTCTCATATAAAGTCTCTAGGTTCCAGGCGACGGAAACCTAGTTTGGCTTGAGGAGTAGCTTATGCGCAAGCGAGAATTCTTGGTGGGAGTGACGTCGCTGGCGATATCTCTAGGGCTGGGGGGCAAATGCATGGCAGCATCAAATCATCCGGCTGATGCAGCGGCGCTGGCAGCGTTACGACCAGGGATGCCGGTCGCAGCAGTGGAGAAAGCCATGGGCTCGAATTGGCGTGCTCCTGCCCCGCATAAAGGTGGCGTGATCGATATTTTGCAAAACACCTATGGTGTCGTTGTTCGTATCGATCGCAAGGGACTTATCGGACGGATCGACTTCAACTCCCGCTTCAAGCAAACCATCGCCGGTGTTCCGATGAGGATAGAACTCGCCGAGCTTCGCAGCATCGTACCGGACATGCAGATTGGCGAGGAAAGCAAGCTTCGCAGGAACACCCGCTTCGGCACGATGCGCCTGGCGGAAGGTGAGCTGACCGCCCGCATTAGCTATGACAAGGTTTCCGAGATCACCATATCGAATCCCGATGCCGAATATGCTGAGCCAACCGCGCCGCCTTATCCCGCCGCAAGCGGTGCCCCCGGTGCACCGTTCTCAGACCCTAACCTGAAACTGGCTGTCATGTCGGCGCTTTTACGCTTCAAGATGCTTGATCTCGGCACTCCCGAGCAACTTGCCACTCACGTTCTGGGGCGACCGGTTGATCTGGAGCAGGATGGCTATGAGTTGATCCCGCAAGCGCTGGATTATCTTGTTCGTTATCCACTGACCGATGAGCAGCTTGCGGCCGTTGACTGGGTTCAGTTCGATGGCGGCGAGGAAATCTACCCATATGCCTGGTACTTCTGGGGTGGCGAAGAAGGCGTTTTCGATATCCGTGATACATCGGATATTCATCTGTGCGTTAATCTGAGGGGCATCTCGGTGATTTCGATGATCGATCATTTCGATCTTCGCACGCTGGTTCCACTGCGAAAACTCGAGTGGGTGAGCATCAACGTTCCATCGGAAAACCTCGATGCATTGCTGGATATGCCATCACTCAAGAAAGCGGGCCGCTTCAAGGTGAACAATACGGCGAATGAGGTTCTCGATAAGCTGGAGCAACGGGGCGTGCAGGTGAACTGACGATAGGCGAACGTAAAACAGCACTTAAACTGCCGCGTGGGCTCGACTGCGCCGCTGCGCACCACAGGTGGTCGCTCAGATGATATCGCCGGATCGGGCCCCCCGCGGGCGGGCGGGTGGCACGACCCGGCGATAAAGCCAGTAGTTACACCGGCAAGGCAGTGGCGTTGATTGACGCCAAACTCGCAAACGACAACCGCGGAAAATTCGGCCGTCACAAGTGTTCAGTGATTGGAACGCTTCCGCCAGAACGCCGCTGCAGCTGCAGCGCGCTCAACGTTGACGCAGCGTTCTCGACTGGTGCCTCAGTTCTGGGTTTCTTTTTCCAGGGCCTCACGCACTTCCGCGATCTTTCCCGTGTCTGTACCCGCACCAAGAATGCTCTTTGCTTCGGCAAGCTCCTGGCTGGTCACAGGCCTGTTTGCCAGTTGTTGCAGCGCCGAACGCAGGGCACTGTCGCTTAACGCGGGATCCGTCGGCACGGCCGTTGTCCCGTATTGAATTTCAAACTCCGCATACGCCCTCACATAGGCTGCAAGCGCTGCCATCTTGGGATCATTGGAATTCAAATAGGCATGAAAATTTCTCTTCATCGAATTGATGCTGCCAGTGCCGAGTTTTGCGCTGTGCGTCTTCGATTTTTCATTCTGCGCTTTGGAATGTTTTTCCGACGAATGCGATTTCAGCGACGATGAAGGACCATGTTTCGTGGACGAATTTGATGAATCCTTGCCTTGGCTGGCGCCGGATTTTCCTTCACCATGCCCGCCACCGTTGCCACCGCCATTACCACCACCGCCACCATTGCCACCGCCGTTGCCGCCGCCATTCCCGCCACCGTCCTTGGCGAAAGCGGAATGTACGAAGTCAAATGCACTTCCTCCCACGGGGGCAATGGCCAACACGAGACCAAGGCTCGCAGTACCGACGACCGAGCGGATTTTCATGTGCAGTTCCTTTACAGATTGGCCGTCGCCTCAGGTGACAGCAGAATGTCCAGCAAATCGCTGCGCACTACAATATTGCCGAAATTCCAGGTTTCCACTCCGCTCGGACCTATGCCTTGGCCATTTGGACCATAGTCTGATTGATCGCGGTCATTGGTCTCTTGGTTTGGCAGAGGGAGTAACGGGATCATCTTCAAGCCGCAGGCCACACCATCGGGCAACAGTTGACAGCGGAATTCGCTGGGATAGCTATAGGGGTCAGGAGATCGGTTCTGATAATGCCAGTTCTGCGAACAAGCCGTAAATACAAGGTGTCTCCGGCAAGTCCGGTCGCACGCTGGAATTCTCAGTCCCTTGCGAAGCAGTTCCTGCTCGCGGGTGGCCTTGTTGCGATCTGTGCGATGGTCGTCGTGGGTTTCATCGTCACCAGCCTGATCGAAAATGCCGTGACGCGTAACTCCGCGGCAACGACGGCGCTTTATGTCGACAGCGTCATCGCCCCTCTTCTGCCCGACATGCAAACGACCCAGGTTCTGGACGACTCGGTAACGCGGGCCCTAGATGAGACGCTCGGCCAGGGTGCACTGGGAAAGCGCCTGTTTTCATTTCGGCTTTGGCGCAACGATGGAACAATCCTCTATTCCAGCGACAAGGCCCTTTCCGGCAAACAATTTCCGCTTTCAGACGATCTGAGAACAGCGTTTTCCGGCCGCATGGCCGCAAATTTCAATCGGATCGACAATCCTGAAAGCGAGGCCGAACGCAACAGCGGACAGCCACTCCTGGAAATCTACAACCCCGTTCTGCAACCCTGGTCCGGCAAGGTCGTCGCTGTTTCCGAGTTCTACGAAATCGCCAACGACTTTGAGTGGAGCCTCAATCAGGCCCGCCTGCTGAGCTGGCTCGTGGTTGCTGCATTTACGATGATCTTTTTCACCCTTTTGTCGATCATTGTGCTGCGCGGAAGCCGCACCATTGACAGCCAGCGCAAGGCACTCAATGACCGTATCGGTGAATTGTCGGCCCTGCTAAGGCAGAATGAGGCGTTGCGTGCACGCGTTCAAAGAGCGACGCAACGAGCAGCCTCGCTCAACGAAAGCTATTTGCGGCGCATCGGTGCCGACCTGCATGACGGCCCCGCACAGTTGATCGCTTATGCCTCTTTGCGTCTCGACAGTCAGACGCTCACCGATCCCAACACTCCAGCCCCGGAACGTGAGACATCGTTGATGACCATCAAGGGCAGCCTCGATGAGGCCATGACGGAAATCCGTGGCATTTGCAGCGGATTGATGCTGCCGCACATTGAGACGGATAACCTTGCGGCCCTGCTGAAACGCGCGATCCTCGCGCATGAGCAGCGCACGGGTGTCACCGTCGCCCTCTCCCTGGACAACATACCCGCGCACCTTTCCACCTCCGCAAAGATATGCGTTTATCGTTTTGTCCAGGAGGCACTCAACAACGGTTATCGTCATGCCGGCGGCATCGGGCAAAAGGTTGCGCAAACCTCGGAAGGCGGGCTGATTATCGTCGAAGTCATCGATGAAGGACAAGGTTTCGATATGAGCGATGTTGGCCCGCAAAAGCTCGGCCTTGCCGGCCTGAGGGACCGCGTCGAAAGCCTTGGCGGCACCTTTCACCTTTTCTCATCCGATCACGGAACCACCGTGCGAATGTCGCTGAATATCGAGGAAATGGAGCAGGCATGACAGCTTCAATCAGCCTGGCAGTCGTGGACGATCACCCCCTCTTCAGGGAAGGCGTCATCCGAAGCCTGACCGAAATGGATGGATTTAACATCGTTGGCGAAGGCAGCAGCAAGGAAGACGCGCTGCGCATAGCAACAGAACATCGCCCGGATGTCTTGCTGCTCGATATTTCGATGCCTGGAGGCGGGCTGGAAGCCATTTCGCCCATACTCGACCGGATACCCGGCCAGAAGATCGTGATGTTGACGGTCTCCGAGGCAAGCGACGACGTCATGGCGGCTCTCAGGAATGGCGCCAAGGGCTACGTCCTGAAAGGCGTTGGCTCACGGGCACTTGCCGATATTATCCGAAGCGTCGCGGCAGGCGATAGCTATGTTGCCCCGACCCTGTCCGCGCGTCTGATTTCGGAAAGCGGATCGGGCAACCGGGTCAATCCCTTTACCGCACTGACGGATCGGGAACGGGAAGTGCTGGAACTGGCATCTGCCGGATTGAGCAACAAGCATATCGGTCTGAAACTGGACCTGCATGAAAAGACGATCAAACATCATATGACGCAGATCTTCACCAAGCTCGAGGTGAGCAACAGAACGGAAGCTGCAATGGCGTTTCGCGACGAGCTTGAAAGGCGCCGTTAGTGGAGAAATGACCTAAGCCGCCGCTCGTCCGCGACGGTTGCATCACGGTTGACAATCGTACGGCCCTTTGAATCCTTCATCACGTATCGACCGCGCTGAACACGTTCGCTTATGCCATCCTTATGGCGAACGGTAAGCGTGCCTTTTCCTTCATCTGTCGCTTCATCGGTGTCGGCCTGGCTTTGCGTTGCACTTTTGGTGCCCGACGCTGAGCCATTATTGTTTTCCTTGCCGCTTGAACTGCTGTTCCCGTTGCCGCCACTGTTGCCATTGCCGCTTCCGTTCCCGCTCGCACCTCCATTGCCGCCGCCCCCGTTTCCATTGCCTCCACTACCTCCATTGCCTCCGCCACCACCATTACCGCCGCCATTGCCGCCGCCATTACCATTGTCATTCCGGGCTTCGGCTGTTTGCTCGACAAATGCCGCCGAAATACCGTGAATCTTTATCGTATAGGGGAGAGCCGTGCCGAACAGGGTCAACAGCAGGCATGGGAAGATAACGATCAGCTTGCGGCGCAATAACACATCTGGCTCCTGGGGTACCGATTGGATCCGGCGACGGACAGCGAGCAAAAACCGGTCGGCAAAGTTTTAAACTGCTTACAAGTCGTCGCGACGACGCGAGTGGTCAAGCCCCAATCTAAGGTGAAAGCCCTCTTTGGACTTCAGCAATCGCCTAAGAGACTTTTGCACGTGAATAACATTAGACCAAAGTCGGAGACCAGACGGACGGAAGCCCGATTATTCGTGTGCCCTTTTGGAAAGCAATGAAGGCCACAATGTCCTGATCAGTTGACGATCTTCGTTACCGGGGGTGGCATCTACTCTTCGCCGTCCTTTGGAGCGGCTTTGTCGGTCAGGATCCCCTGAACCGTCCAATTCAATGGCGACAGGTTCTTCGACTTTGGAACCGGGCGCACTTGCGAAGCAACTTTTGCGTGCTTAAAAGGCGTACAGTCTCAATTCGCGTCACAGAGGACGAATCCGTGGAACAGACAAATACCCAGACCGGCAAGGGCCGGCGCAAGGCTCTATGGGCGGCGGTTGCGATCATTGCTGTTGCTGCAGCCGGTGTCGTGGGAGGCAAAAGCTTCTACCAGGCCAAGGTCAGCGAACTCGTTGCCCGCAGTGGTGCCACGGCCGGCTCCGTGGAAGTCGATTTTCTCGGGAAAATCCATGTTCGCGATCTGACATTGCCGCTTGAAGAGGGCAAAAACATCAAGATTGCGGCCATTGACGGACGTCCAAAATTGCCATTCCTGGACGGCGCGCTGGACATGAATGACATCAAATTCGATATGCCCACCGGGAAAATCTCGATGGCGCATGCACGCGTCGAAAATGCCGCCTTTGAAAAGCCCGCGGCAGCGGCAGCCGATGGCAACGCCAATTCTCTGGCAAAGCGCATCGAGCGCTTCGCAGCATCGCGCATCTCTACGCCGGAACTGACCCTTACACAGTCCATCACGACCAGCGAGCAGAAGACCGTTTACAAGAACGTGGCGTTCTCTGATATCGCCGGCGGCCGGATCGCCCGTTATTCCATCGACAATGCCAACTTCGACATCCAGATGGACCTGCCGGACAATAGCGGCGCGATGGAAAAGAAGCATATGGTCGTGTCGACGGGCGCCGTCGCCGGTCAGGATATCGACGTCGCTTATCTCGCCCGGCTTTATACCGACAAAGCCGGTCCGGAAGACAAGGATGCAAAACCTCTCTACGGTCCGCTGTCCGTCCGCACGGTTTCGTTCTCGGAAGGTGATGGCCATTTCAGCTACGACGAAATCCGCAGCGACGGCTTTACCGCCCGCATGCCGGCCGAGCCGCTTCTTGAAACCTTGAAAGCCCTTACCGCGGACAATAAGCCTGAGGAGCTGTCCCCAGAGCAACGCCAGGCCTATTTCAAGAAGGTCATCTCCATTCTCGACATCGTCGGCAAGAGCAACATGCAGCTGCTCGGGTTCAAGATGGACGCCCCTGACGAAAGCGAGGCCGAGGCCGGCAAGAGGGTCAAGGCCACCATCGATCGTATCGACATGCAGATGGACGGCCGCAAGCTCGATTTCGGTCTGAATGGCATGTCGGTCGGGAATGGCGACGACACGATCAAATTCGATGAGGCAAGCCTCAAGGGTTTTGACTGGAGTTCGACGATCGACGCAATTTCCCAGCTCGCCGGGCTCGATGATACGGAGATCGAGACCTTCCCGTTCAACCGTCTGATACCGGAGCTGGGTACGTTCCGTGTTGGCGGCATCAATGTCGATGTGGCCGCACCTGAAAAGTCGGACGAAGAAACGGACGAGGAAACGAAAGGCACGCCTGAGCGCATCAAGTTCTCGCTCAAGAACTTCGAGATGGGACTGACGAAGCCCTTCAACGGCATCCCGACCGATATCAAAATCCGGCAGGACGATCTTTCCCTCCCTATCCCGGCAGACTCGTCGGAGGAGGTTTTTGTTGAAGCCCGCAAATTGGGTATCGAGACGCTCGCCCTGTCCTATGGCCTCTCCGCGGGCTGGGACGAACCGAACAGCAACCTGGTGATCCGGGAAATCTCCTTCAGCGGCAAGGATATTGGCAGCGTCAATTTCTCCGGTCTGGCGAGCGGGTTTACGGAAGAGTTCTTCTCCTTCGACATCAATCGGGCCCAGGCTGCGGTCTTCGGGCTGGCCGGTCGCGAGGTGAAACTCACGATCAAGGACGAAGGTTTGATGGCCAAGGCGATCAAGCTCTACGCCCTGCAAAATGATATGACCGAAGATCAGGTGCGCGGCGCTCTGACCTTGGTGGCCAGTGTAGGGTTGCAACAGATCGCAGCTGAACAGCCGAAACTCAAGGATGCGGTGGAGGCACTCGTCCGCTTCATCAGCGCTCCGGGAACCCTGACGGTAACGGTCCGATCCACAAGCGCAAATGGTCTCGGTCTTTTTGATCTGGTCGCAGCGTCCGATAACCCGATGCTTCTACTCGACAAGGTCGATATTCAGGCAACAGCTGAATAAGCGGTCCCATCACGCTTCCAGGCCGGCACAAGCGCGCGTTTTCGAGCTTGTGCCGGCCTGGAACGCGGCTTCTGCAAAACTCAGATGCGCCGCGCCTTGATTGTGTTCATGACGAAGCTGGTCTCGATCGTGTCGACACATTTCAGCTTCGCGATCTTCTCCTTGATGAAACGCTCATAATCTTCCAGCCCGCCGCACATGACCTTGAGCATGTAATCTTTCGAACCCGTGACGAGGTGACATTCGAGAACTTCGTCCCAGTCCAGAACGGCCGCCTCGAACATGCGGATTTCGTCATCATGCTGGCGGCTGAGGCGGACGGAGGCGAGGGCGGTCATGGTCCACCCCTCTATTACCGGATCGATGATCGCTGAATAGCCTTTGATCGCTCCCATCTCCTCCAGTCGCCGAAGCCGTCGCAGACACGCCGATGCCGACAGCCCGACCCGCTCGGCAAGTTCGTTGTTCGTGATCCTTGCATCGGCAGACAACTCCCGGAGGATTCGCCTGTCGATCGAATCTGCAATTTTCTGCGACATAAATCAGCATTCTCCGCAATATATTGCGTCATCAGACATGTCTGCGCTTTAGAATGCAAGGTATTTTGATCTGATTGCATGTAACCTGCAGACAGTTCAACACCAGCTGAGGGATCATCGGAAATGACTGCACCGCATCCGTCAAAAACCCATATCGGCAACCACGCTCTGCATCCTGAAACCCAGATGCTCAATTACGGCTACGATCCGGAATTGTCGGAAGGCGCCGTGAAGCCCCCGGTGTTCCTGACATCGACCTTCGTCTTCAAGTCTGCGGAAGACGGCCGAGACTTCTTCGACTACGTCTCCGGGCGCAAGGAGCCACCCGCGGGCAAGGGGGCAGGCCTCGTCTATTCGCGTTTCAACCATCCGAACAGCGAGATCGTCGAGGATCGTCTTGCCGTTTACGAACGTGCGGAGAGTTGCGCACTTTTCTCTTCCGGCATGTCCGCCATTTCGACAACGCTTTTCGCCTTCGCCCGGCCGGGTGACACCGTGCTCCATTCCCAACCTTTATACGGCGGCACGGAGACGCTGCTGGCGAAGACATTCCATAATTTCGGCGTTTCGGCCGTGGGTTTCGCCGACGGTGTCAGCGAGACCTCGGTGGCGGCCGCCGCAGAGGAGGCAATGGCGAAAGGCAGGGTGTCCGTCATCCTCATCGAGACCCCCGCCAACCCGACAAACAGCGTCGTCGACATCGCGATGATCAGCCGGATCGCCGACGTGATCGGCCAAAAACAGGGGCACCGGCCGATCATCGCCTGCGACAACACACTTCTCGGCCCGGTGTTTCAACGGCCCATCGAACACGGTGCCGACATCTCGCTCTATTCACTGACAAAATATGTTGGCGGGCACTCCGACCTCATTGCCGGGGCAGCGCTTGGTCGGAAGGATATCATGAAGCAGGTGAAGGCGCTGCGTGGAGCGATCGGCACGCAGCTCGATCCGCACTCGTGCTGGATGCTCGGGCGCTCCCTTGAGACGCTGCAAATCCGGATGGAGCGGGCAAACAGCAACGCCAGCATCGTGGCTGAATTCCTGAAGGCGCATCCCAAGGTCGAGAAAATCCATTACCTGCCGTTCAACGATCCGGCATCCCCGGTCGGCAAGGTGTTTGCCGCTCAATGCTCCGGCGCCGGGTCAACCTTCTCGTTCGACATAGCGGGCGGACAGGCCGCGTCTTTCAAATTCCTCAATGCCCTGAAGATATTCAAGCTCGCGGTAAGCCTTGGCGGCACGGAATCTCTCGCCTCCCACCCCGCAACCATGACGCATTCGGGTGTTCCCGCCGATGTTCGCCAGCGCATTGGCGTGCTTGATTCCACGATCCGGCTGTCAATCGGCATCGAGCACCCCGACGATCTCATCGCCGACCTGACCCTCTCGCTGGACGTCTCCTGACGAAGAGGAAAACGCCGATTGCCATAATAGCCTCAGACAGACCGTTCAGCTATTGTGCGGTCTCCACTACCTTGGGGAACCTCGCGACGCCTGGGACAAACCCCGTCGCTCGTATTACCAAGAATACCAACCGGTGACCCGAAAACGAACCCAAACCGCTACAATCCCGACGTCGAATGTTCTCCGCTCTCAAGGAGCCTGCCAGTCAAGATCAAGCAGGCAGCGAATTTCCGGCATTTTACCATCTCACGCACTCGCGAGTGAGGAGCCGAGAAGAGCCCTGGCCTCACGACGGTAGTGATCGACACCATCATCGTCCCGGTCGCGTCGGCCCGGCAGATCGACAGTGATTTCCTCAACGATGTGCCCTGGCCAAGGCTTCATCACGACGATCCGGTGCGCCAGCAAGACGGCCTCATCAATATCATGGGTAACGAGGATAATCGTCGGGCGGCTTTCTTCCCATATGTCCAGAATATGGTTTTGCAGGGCGGCCCGTGTCAGCGCATCGAGCGCCGAGAACGGTTCATCGAGAAGCAGGACTTCGGGCTGGGTCACCAATGCCCGGGCAATCGCGACACGCTGCGCCTGCCCACCGGAAAGCTCCTTGGGCAACCGGTCTTCGTATCCTTCGAGATGGACTTGCCCGAGAGCGAGACGAATTCGTCGATCCCGCTCGGGAGCCGGCAGATCGGCCAGGCCGAACGCAATATTGTCCCGGACCGTCAGCCAGGGCAGCAAGCGCGGTTCCTGAAATATCAGGTTGATCAGCGGATGCGGCCCTGTGACAGTTTCGCCATTGATTGCCACCGTTCCACGGCTCGGCCGTTCAAGTCCGCTGATCAGCCGTAAAAGCGTACTCTTGCCGCAGCCGGAACCGCCGATCACCACGAGGATTTCGCCGCGCGGCACGTCGAGCGTGAAGCCGCCAAGCGCCTGAACACCGTTGCCATAGGTCTTGGAAAGTCCGTTGAGCGACAGCATCACGCCCCCTCCCGCTTGAAATTGTCCTGCCAGGCGACAAGTGGCGATGTCAGCAACACGAGCAACCCATCGGACAGTTTGCCGATGATGGCGAAGATGATGATCGACGCCACGATCTGATCGGGCTTGCCGAGCTGCTGGCCATCAACCAACAAATACCCCAGGCCTTCGGAAGCGCCCATGAATTCGGCGGCAACCACGAACATCCAGCCAAGCCCAAGGCCCGAGCGCAACGAAACGATGAAGGATGGCAGGACCGCAGGAAACAGGATGCGGCGCACCAGATCAAAGCCGGACAGCCTGAAAATCCGGCCGACCTCGACGATCTTGCGATCGACGGAGAGAAGTGCCGTCGAGACGCCGAGATAGACGGGAAAAAACACGCCGGTCGCAATGAGGACGACCTTCGATGTTTCAAAAATGCCGAACCACAGGATGAACAGCGGAACCCAGGCGATCGACGGGATGGCACGCAGGGCCTGCAGCGTCGGATCGATCAGGCGTCGGGCAATACCAAAAAAGCCGGTTATGCTGCCGAGTAGGGCACCCGCCAGCGATCCCGCGACAAAACCGAACAGCACTCGCAGGCAGGTCGCGCCGACATGTTGATAGAGATCGCCCGCCTGCGCCAGCTGCCATAGCGTGGCGATGATCCGCGAAGGCGGCGGGACAAGGCGTCCCGTCGCCAATCCTGAGGAAACAGCCAGCTCCCAGATCAGAAAACCGCCGGCAGGCAGGAGTATGGCGAGCAGGGCGCGTGCGAGAACCGGTGGCCATACCTTCGTCGCACGGCTCTCTCCTTGAATTTCACCCTGCTCCGCCAGAATGTCGGTTGTGGTCACGTTCCGCACCGTTATTGAACGAGAGCTTCGCTGAAGCTTGGATCGATAAGCTTGTCAGTCTCGGCCGCGATATCGGCTCCGGCTGGCAGGACCCCCGCCTGCTGTAAGGCAAGTCCCGCTTTCAGGATGGTGTCGCGCTGTTCCGAGCCGATGCGGGAATATTGCAGATCGGTGCGCTCCAGCTGCTTGGCGATGACTGCGTCGGGCAGCTTGGCTGCTTCGATCAGGGCGGCCTTCAGTGCCGCCGGATCGGCAATCGCACGCTTGCGCGCCTGTTCATAGACACCCAGCACCCGCTTCACGATATCGGGGTGTTGGCCGGCGAAGGTTTCAGTGGTGTTCAGCACACCCCAGCTATTGTTCTCGGGCTTGCGATAGAACAGCTTTGCACCATCCTCCACTTCGGCGGCGGCCATCAGCGGATCGAGACCGGCCCAGGCATCGACGTCGCCGCGGGTCAGCGCAAGGCGGCCATCGGCATGCTGGAGCAGAACGAACTTCACATCACCATCCTTCAGTCCGGCATCGGCCAGCGCCCGGACGAGAAAGATGTGCGGGTCGGTGCCGCGGGTGACAGCAACCGACTTGCCTTTTAGGTCCGCAACGCTGGTAATCCCGGAATCCCTGCCAGTTACGAGGGCAGTCCATTCCGGACGCGAATAGACATAGACCGACTTGATGGGATTGCCGTTGACACGCGCGATCAGCGCGGCGGCGCCGGCCGTGGAACCGAAATCGATTGAACCGGCATTGAGAAATTCAAGTGCCTTGTTCGAGCCGGCCGATTGCACCCACCTTATGGCGATACCGTCCTTTTCGAATTCCTTTTCCAAAAGCCCCTCCTTCTTGAGAAGAAGGCCGACCGGATTGTAGGTCGCCCAGTCGATGCGAATTTCCGACAGATCGGCCGCCGTCGCCGGCGCCAGTCCCAGACCGATGAAGGCGGCAACCGCCGCAAGCCTCGCAATGATAGATCGCATGAATGAGCCCTCTCCGGCACGAATTGATAATCGTCGGAGCCTAGGCACTTGATCGCGTCAGGATAAGGAAAGATGTTCCATAGTATTGTTTATATATGGAATTTATCAGCTTAAATGAACCACGAGGTGACCCAAAATTTTGGCGCATACTCTTCTGGCAGCCGCCCGATACCAGGCAACCGAAATGAGCCCTTGCCATCGCCCACGCGCCTGAAGCTCCGGCAGGACAATATCGATGAATGTCTCACAGCTTTCCGACACCACTGTCCGGGTCAGGTTGAACCCGTCGATCCCGCTCTCCTCCACCCATCTGATCAGCCCGGTTTGATCATGCTCCGGCCTGCTCCTTCTCCGTCCGCGAGACTATCCCCACCCCTCCATGCGGCGTTGGTGAGATGCCGTTCACGGCGAAATCTCCCACGATACGATCGTGATAGATGCGGGGATTGTGCGAGGTGATGGTGCGGGCGTTTCGCCAATGGCGATCAAGACCATGGCTGCGTTTTGCCGCTGAGGCGCCAAGCGCGTCGAAGAGGACCGTGGATGCATCGAGGATCAGATTGCTGACCACCGTAACCGACTGGCTGACCTCAAGGTCTGCATTGCGATTTGCCAGCGCAATGCGTTTCACATCGCCTGAAAGATTGGCTTCATAGGCAACCTGTAACGCTTCCGCCGCCTTTAGCACGATGACACCGGCGCTATAGGCCGCTCCCCTCACTCGCCCCACGACCTGCAGCACCTGTGGATCTTCGGCAAAACGCGAGGCGTTGCTGCGCTGATAGACCCGCTTGCGCTCCGCCACATGGCGGGCGATTTCCGAGGCGGCCGCACGACCAATGCCGGCAAGCGAGGCCAGATGGACAAGCTGGAAAAAGCCGCCCGAATAGCTGAAGCGAAGGGCGCTGGGTTTGATGAGATCTTCGGAAATCGCCACATCGGTAAAACGTGCCGTACCGCTGGCCGTCAATGTCTGTCCAAAACCGTCCCAGTCATCGAGAATCTCGACGCCTTCGGCCTTCGTGGGAACAAGCGCGCCAATCGGCGCGCCATCACCATCCACGGCGCCCAGCGTGATCCAGTCCGCGTAAAGCGAGCCGGTTGTATAATATTTCTCGCCGTTCAGCCGCCAGCCGCTGCCATCGCGCGTGAGTTGGGTGGAATAGGTTCCAAGCCGGGCATCTCCGATTTCGGAAAACCCACTGCCGATGGTTTCTCCCTGCCCGATCCGCGTCAGCCATGCATCCCGCCATGGCGAAGGTTCTGCGTTAAGCAGATCCTCCGTGAACCCCAGATGGCTGCGGTAAGCATTGGTGAGATTGGGATCCGCTTCCGCCAGTTCGATGACCAGGCCGAAAAGTTCAGGCAGTGTCAGGCCGAGGCCTCCAAATTTTTCCGGCAGGCGCAGCCTGGAAAAGCCGACCTTTTTCAAAACATCATAGTCATTGAAACGAAGCTCGCGGCCAAGATCATGTTGTATGGCGTCTCTGCCGATATCGGAAAAAATCCCCCGAAATCTTTCAGCTATCGTGTCGAAGCGTTTGCTGGGCGCGGAACCCCAGGCCTGGCTGGCATTGGTCATTACAAATCCCTGTCTGTAGAGCGGTCTGGCGAAATTCGAGCCGCGCTTATGCCGCGGCGGCTTCGACACCCTGTTCGAAATCATGCAGATGAACAGCGATTTCAAAACCCCGCCGTTTCAGCCAATGCGCCACGACCCGGGCGCGGGCGCCCAGCAGGTCATCCACGAGAATGATCCGGGCGCCGCGCACGGCAACCGTGCGATAGGCGACACCGAGAAGCTGCCCGCCCTCCGAAGAAATGGAACCGTCAAGATGCGAAGCCGCGAATTCTTCCGGCGTTCTCACATCAAGAAAATAGGTCGTTCGCGCCTTGTCCCGCAGCCATGTTTCGGCCGTCGGGCGGTCGATGAACAGCAGATCGTCGTCACGGGAGAATGTTTCGAGCCGCGCCTTCGCAATGTCCTTGGCATCGTCACTGGCGGGCGGAAATGTCCGTGAACGCCCCGTTTCCAGTTCAAACCCGTCATCCGTCCAGCCGCGCGTCCCCTCGTGCAGATAGCTGACATCGTTTTCGACACCGGCATCGATCAATGTCTGCGCGCCCAGAATTGCGCGGGGCAGACCCGCGCAGGAAACGACGACCCTCGTTTTGGGTGACGGCACGACATCGGCGAAACGCAGCAGAAGTTCTGCACCCGGCACGCCGATGGCGCCCGGCACGTGTGCCTTTTCATATTCTGCGATTGTGCGGGTATCGATGACGACGACATCCTCGCCGGCACCCTTCCAGGCCTTCAGTTCCCGCGCGAAAACGACCGGCGTACCCTTTTCCTGCCGCACCTTCTGGACGAAAGGAACGCCGGGAATATCGAATGTCGGCAGGTTATCGACGCCGCCTTCGATCCATGCCGGAATTCCACCAAGCAGAAAATGAATGTCGCTCCAGCCGTTTGCGGCAAGCCGCCCCGCCGCCTGTTGTGCGCTTCCTTTTCCATCGTCCACCAGAACGGTCCGTACGACAGGGCGCGGGATGAAGCGGTCTATTTCCGCCTCCAGCCGTTCTACCGGAAGATTGGTCGCAAATAGCGGCGATGCATATCCCACCTCTTCACTAGGACGGATATCGAGAACGGCAAGCTCCCTGCCATCTCCCAGCCATTCGATGAAACGATCCTTGGTTAGCGCCTGCACAGACATCGCATTTCCTCCTGAAAGATTGGTTTTTACGTGAAGGTTCAGGCCGTCGGGTCAAGCCAGAGATCGCCGAAACTCCAGTTGAGCCCCTGCGCGCCGGTGACGTAATTCCTGACCCGTTTGTGCGCCACGATCTGGCTGCCCGCCGCCACAAGATCGACCGAGGCGACTTCGTCATGGATAAGTCGCTGGAACCTGCTCCAGATCACCCAGCGTTTCTTCGGATCGGACTCGATGGCCGCCGCTTCCAGAAGCGCATCCGCCTCCGGATTGGCGTAGTTGGCCGCGTTGGAGAAAGGCAGCCCGATCTTGAAATTCTTGCTCCAATAGGCGCGCTGGATGCCGAGCGACGGATCGAAGGTGTTGGAAAGGGATTCCACCACCAGATCGAAGGCGCGGTCCGTATAAACCGTCTTCAGATAGGTCGGCAGATCGTATTTCCGGATTTCGACCGCGATGCCGATCTTTTCAAGCTGGCTGCGAAGAACATCGGCATAGCCGGGCGTCAGATAGGAATTATAGGTCAACCGCACTGGAAAACGCTTGCCGCCATCCTCGCGCGGATATCCCGCCGCATCGAGCAGCCTTTCCGCTTCCTTCGGGTCATAGGCATGGGCCTTCACCGACGCGTCATACCAGTTCGGCAGGGCCGTGCTGACGGGACTTGGCGATATCTGCGCATAACCGAAGAGCGCCACATTGACGATTTCATCGAGATTGATCGCCTTTGCAACGGCGAGGCGGACATCTTTCTTGCGGAAGATCTCGTTATCGTAATTGAAAAACAACTGCTGCTGTGGCCCCGCATAGGCATAGGTGTTGGTGTCCAGAACGAGATCGGGGTTCTGCTTCAGCCGCTCGAGATCCGCCAGCGGAACCGGATTGTCGCCGATATCCACCTCCCCCGTTTCCAGAGCCACCGCCCGCGCGGCGGGATCGGTGATAATGCGCAGGATGATGCGGTCGAGATAGGGTTTGCCCGCATCCCAGTAATCGGGATTTCTTTCGAAGATCAGGTGGCTACCCGGCGTCCATTCCGTCAGTTTGAAGGGACCGGTGCCGATCGCGGTCTGCAGCGTCTGGCCATCGGCGGGCTTCAGTTTTTCGAAAATATGCTTCGGTACGATCGGCGATTCCGAACTTGATTGCGCGGCGATCAGGAACGGCGCCGGCTTGGACAGAACGATGATGGCAGTCAGCGGATCCGGCGTTTCCACCGCCTCGACGTTCTGATAGGTGATGCGGCCGCGTGGATGGGCTTCCTTCAGCCGGAAAATTGAAAACGCGACATCTTCCGACGTGAAATCCCGGCCGTCGTGCCATTTCACATTCGGGCGGAGCTTGAACGTATAGCGCAGATTGTCATCAGAGACGGACCACTGCGTGGCCAGCAAGGGCTGTGGATTGAGGTCGAAATCGAATGTCAGAAGACCTTCCACGATCTTCGGGCCGATCGCCTGCCCCGTTCCTGAGGATGTGTTGATGGCGAAAAGCGCGTTGCCGGGATCGACACGATAGAGCAGCTTGAGAGTGCCCCCGGAGACGGGGCGGCTCGCCTCGCCATTCACTGCGAATACCGAACCCGGCAGGGCCGTTCCTGCCGTTGCCAGAAGAAGCATCTTGTTGAACTGGCGGCGTCCTATCATCATGAAAATCCCCGTTTGAAACAGCGTTTCGATGACAAAAGCATCGGGGCAAAGCGACGCGTCGCTAAGAAGAAAATTCTTCTCGACCTACAAAGGAAACATTTCTTGCAGAATTTTATTTCAAAACGTATGCACCAAGGCACCAAAATTTGTGCTGAATTATTGGGTTGCCTTGGATCCCCGTTGCGTTTCTTCGCGACATGGGGAGATAAAAGGAAATTTCGACAACATGCCTTTCGAACGTTCTATGGAAATGTTGTTCCCTTGAAAAATCGCGAATGAGCAAGACATTGCTCACCGCTTCAGGATGGACGGAATGCCCCCGTGATCCGTCGCAGCACGGCGTTCGCATGATCGCCGGTAATCGTGGAGATCATCACGACATCCAGTTTCGGAAGTTCCGGCAGCGCGCGGCTCCTGACCTGCAGCACACCAGCGGGCGCCGCGCTTTGCGCCAGAAGCGCAACGCCGATTCCAGCCTCCGCAGCGGCTCCCACCGCCGTTGCGCCGGTGCCGACAAACACTTCTCGCCAGGCTATGTCCGCGCTGTCCAGCGCCCGAAGGGCCATGGCTCGCAAATTACAGGGTTCCGGTTGCAACACCAGCGGCACCGGAACATCTGAAGCCAGATCGAAATCCGAGCTGCAGTACCAGCCGAAGCTCTCCTGAAACAGAGCCTCTCCATCCCGGCGGATATCATCGTGCCGCAGCACAACGATCGCATCGAGTTCTCCGGCATCATAAAGGTCAAGCAGGGTTCTTGTGCCGGCGGTGCGAAGATGAAGCGTAACGCTCGTTTCACGCTCGCTGACAACCCGAAGTATCCGAGGCAGGTCGGCGCCGATCAGATGATGCGTGACACCGATCGCCAGACGCGTCGGCTCCTGACCGAAGACATCAAGCGCGCGACGGCCGGCGGCGACATAAGCGCGCGCGGGTTCCAGAAACCGTTCGCCCGCAGCGGTCAACCGCACACGGCGCGGCGTCCGTTCGACCAGGCGATGTCCCAGCATGTCTTCGAGCCGGCGCAACCGCAGGGATATGGCCGCCTGCGTCGTATTCATCACGCCCGCGACCCGTGTGAACGACTGAAATTCGGCAACAAGAAGAAAGGCCTCGACGGCCTCAGGATCCAATGAGCGCATGGCGCTCATAACAAACTGTTATCGCTGAAACTTGCAAGCCCCTAATTCTGTCATCTCTTCAAGGCGGCTATTGCACGATACTCTTGATAGGAGTTTTTCGTGTCGTCACAGATTTCCTCGCCCCTGCCCACCCTCGCGCCTACCGTTGATTCCCGCATATGGGCAGTGCTTGCCGTGGCGGTCGCAACACAAACCACAGGCTCATTCGTATCGCAGGGCATTTACATTCTCGTGCCTTTCTGGCGGGAAGCATTCGGCGTTTCTCTCGCATCCGCATCCCTTGCTGTCACCGTCATGAATGGTGTCCAGATCGCGACGATGTTTATGCTCGGCCGCGCCATCGATATTCATGGCGAGCGTCGTATTGTCGGCATTGCCATGCTCGGCATGGCGATCGCCATGGCCTGCGCGGCAACATTCGCAAACAGTCTGCCCGCGCTGCTTGTTTGCATCGCGTTTCTGGGCGGCACCTATGCGGCTGTCCAACCGGGCGGCACACGGGCGATCATGCGCTGGTTTCCACCCACCAAACGCGGAATCGCCACAGGGTTTCGGCAGGCCGCGGTTCCCTTCGGAACGATGATCGCGGCCGCTCTCCTGCCGTTCATGGCGGTCCGCTACGGGTGGCATGCCGCGGCCTGGCTCTGCGCCGGTGTTTCCCTCACGGGCGGTGCACTTTTCTGGGGGCTGTATCGCGAGGGAGGCGATGTGGCAGCGAAAACCGAGCGTCCGCTCCCCCTCGTAGAACTCGTCCGCATCGTCGGGCAGGATCGCAGCTTCTGGCCCGTATTGCGGCTTGGCATTGCCATGTCGGCGTTTCAATTCACCCTTACCGCACACATCATCGGCTTCATGGCCGACGGATTGGGGCTTGGCCTCTTTGTCGCCTCTTCAATGTTTGCCGGAACACAGCTTGCGGGCATTCCCGGCCGCATTCTTCTGCCCTGGCTCAGCGATCGCTTCCGGCCCGGTCTTCGCGGTCAATCGTTTGGGCTGGTATCCATCATTGCTGCCTGCGCCGCGGCACTCCTTGTGCTTCTCCCCATCGGCACCCCGCTGCCGGTAATCCTCCTCGTGCTTGTCATATTGGGGATATTCGGGATCGGCTGGTTTCCGCTTTATCTTCTACAGATCGCCGAGAGCGCACCAAAGGTCTCGATAGCCTCGACAATCGCCTTCGCATCCACGATCTGTTTGGCTGTCATGGCACTTGGCCCCTACCTGTTCGGGCTCCTGGTCGATCATTTCGGTTATGGGGCAGCATGGTCGGCCCTGATCGCGCCAGTGGTTGTAACGGCGCTGCCTCTGGCCACGCCGCCGCGCCTTGCCACACAACGGAAAATGTGAGTGCTCCCAATTCGACAGCAAATTAAATTGCATGCTTTCGACGAGAAACGACTTGGACGCTGCCCGCCTGTCTTTTTAAGTCACGAAACATGCTTTCTCGTCTGCCGGATCAACCAGTCGCGAAAGAGAATGATATTTGCATTGTGCGATTTCCGTTCGGGGTAAACAGCAAAATAGGAGTCGTCCGACCGAGTGGGATCGCCAAATGGCATATGAAGCAGGCCCTCCTCCAGTTCCCGCTCAATATAGAAAGTGGGGATAACGGCGATGCCGATGCCGTGGACCGCAGCATTGATAATCATCTCATGACGAGAGAAGCGCGAACCCTGAATCCTACCACTGTAAGATAGCCCGGCGAGCCTCAGCCAGTTCAACCAGAGACTTGGCCGCCCCGAATTTTGCAACATGGGATAGTTTGAAAATCGAGCGGCGCTCGTTTTTCACCCAGCGGGATGAGACCTGGAGACGCCACAACGGCAAGAGTTTCCGGAAAGAGTTCGATGGAGCGAGCATGCAACCATATCCCCGCTCCTCTTAAAATGGTTATGTCGAGGCGCGTCGTCTCGACGTCCGTGGCTGACGCCACCGGCATATTTCAAGCGGTATTTCCGGATGTGCATTTATGAAGGTCGAAAGGCGCTCGGGAAGCCAGCGCGATGCCAAAGTTGGGTGCGTGCCGATCATCAATGAACTATCGACTGTTCGCCCCCTTACGGCGTCGATGGAAATTTCCTGAAGCCTATCAAGGGACAAAGCGACGTCCCGATAATAGTTTGCCAAGCCGGGCCTTTACCGGAGCAAAGAGAGTGCGGAAAATCACCCGCCTGAGTCATTGGGGGTTGACCTTCCGGCCCGGTTGGATGCTCTTTTCACATTAACGGGTTATCCCTCTCTGGAGGATAAGGCTAATGAAAATGAGATTTCTCGGTGAGGCTGTTCTCGCCGTATTGCTTTCCCGCAATTGCCTCCGCCCAGCAGGCCTCTGATACGGTTGCACCGGAGAAAGCGGCGGGTGTTGCGACTGCGAGACGTGTCGAGGCAAAGGGCTTCATGGTCGCGGCAGCCAATCCGCTGGCGGCCGAGGCGGGACGCGAGGTGATCGCCGCGGGCGGTAACGCTATCGATGCGATGGTGGCGGTGCAGACCGTGCTGGGCCTCGTTGAACCGCAGAGTTCTGGTCTCGGCGGCGGTGCCTTCCTCGTCTATTACCACGCCAAAAGCGGCAAGCTGACGACGTTGGACGGCCGGGAGACGGCGCCGATGGAGGCCACGCCCAAGCTCTTTCTGGATGACAAAGGTCAGCCGCTTAAATTCATGGACGCAGTAGTCGGCGGCCGCTCCGTTGGCACACCGGGAACGGTGCGACTTCTGGAGGAAGCCCATAAACGCTATGGAAAGGCGGAATGGGCAAGCCTGCTGAAACCGGCGGAAAAGCTGGCGACCGAGGGTTTCAAATTGTCGCCGCGTCTTGCCTCCCTCATCGCGTCCGAGGGCGACCGGCTGAAGAAATATCCAGAGGCCCGTTCCTATTTCTTTGACCCCTCCGGGGCGGCCCTGCAGACAGGTACCCTGTTGAAGAACCCGGCCTACGCCGAGACGCTTGCGGTGCTCGCCAAAGGCGGCGCAGACGCCTTTTACAAGGGGAGAATTGCCGAGGCGATCGTCAAGACTGTGCGCGAGGCAGCCGACAATCCCGGCGTGCTGTCGCTTTCCGATCTTTCCAACTATCGCGTTATCGAGCGCGGGCCGGTCTGCTTTATCTACCGTGCTTTTGACGTTTGCGGCATGGGACCGCCATCGTCAGGCGGCATCGCTGTCGGCCAGATGCTCGGCATGGCGGAGAATTTTAATCTCAGGTCCCTGGGGCCGAATAATGTCGAAAGCTGGCGCATTATCGGCGATGCGCAGCGTCTCGCCTTCGCCGACCGCGAACGTTACGTCGCTGACACCGGTTTCGTGCCGCTACCAGCCAAGGGCCTGCTGGACAAGACCTATCTAAGCGAGAGGGCAAGGCTGCTCGACGGTGACAAGGCCTTGGCCAAAGACGCCGTCAAGGCCGGCGAACCGGAATGGGACCACGCTCTGCTTTTCGGCCGGGATGCCGCGCTCGAGTTACCCTCCACAAGCCATTTTGTCATTGTCGACAAGGAAGGCAACGTGGTCTCGATGACGACGACGATCGAAAATGGCTTCGGCTCGCGTCTGATGACGAATGGCTTCCTGCTCAATAACGAGTTGACGGACTTTTCCTTCAAGACCCATGACGGTGGCCTGCCGATCGCCAACCGCGTCGAGCCCGGCAAACGGCCGCGCTCCTCCATGGCCCCGACGATCGTGATGAAGGATGGAAGACCGCTGCTCGCCATTGGTTCACCCGGCGGCAGCCAGATCATTGGTTATGTGGCACAGGCACTGATCGCCTACATTGACTGGGGCATGCCGGTTGAGGCGATCGTCGCCCAACCGCATCTCATCAACCGGTTCGGCACTTACGATATCGAGGCCGGTACCAGCGCGGAAAATCTGGCCGGGCCGCTGAAGGCGCTGGGTTACGAGGTGAAACCGGGTGAGATGAATTCCGGTTTGCATGCCATCGAGATGACCGCGCAAGGTCTGGCCGGCAGCGCCGATCCACGACGCGAGGGAGCAGTTATAGGGGAGTGAACGCCCCACCTGTGGAAAGGTGCGGGGAATGGTCCATTCTCAGACATCAATCGCAGATTACCGGGTAGACTTTCAGAGGCGCTGTTAAACAACACTGCCTGCGACGATAGTCACCGCCTCACCATCTTGTCCGTTTTCGGATTTATGGCAATGCCGCGGGTGGAATTTGAGAGGATTGTTTTGCCGATAATGCCCGAACGCAAAAACCCCGCTGTTTTAAGAGCGGGGTTTTAGATAGAATTTGGTTGCGGGGGCAGGATTTGAACCTGCGGCCTTCAGGTTATGAGCCTGACGAGCTACCGGGCTGCTCCACCCCGCGTTGATAGTTTTATTATAGCATAAAGGCCGCAGTAGCGGCCTTTTGATTGGGG